>JBBSOW010000097.1:0-11719 GCA_038259365.1 Propionibacteriales bacterium | reverse complement strand
CGAGCGCGAAGCATGAAGTCGAGCGAGCTGGCGCCTGCGTCGCCTAGCTTCAACGTGGCGGCCGGCCCCCTGCGCCTCGCCGGCGTCGACGACAGGCGCGGCTAAGCCTGGGCGGCTCGACGCAGGAGTTGCCGCAGCGCCACGCCGTAGGCGGCCTTGCCGCCGAGCCCGACGAGGGGGTCGGCGAAACGGGAGACGCCGGCGATGGAGATGTCCTGCTCCCAGGTGAGCCGGGATCCGCCCTGGGGCAGGTTCTCGGCCTCGACGAGGACCCAACCGAGCACCACCTTGCCGGACTTGGCGATTCGCGCGAAGCAGCGTTCACCGTCCTCGGGGGCGCTCAACGCCTCGACGGTCATCGGGTCGTGCAGCCGCCACGGGCCGATCGTGGTCACCCCGTCGAACTCGCCACCCTGCCGCACGCGGCCGTCCTCGGCGAGCGGGGTGAGGGGCTTGGTCGTCGTGAGCGGGATGACCGCGGTCTGGGCCTGCAGGTCCAAGACGGCCCAGAAGGCCTCGACGGCGGTGAGCGGGGAGGAAAGTCGGTGAACGAATCGCGCCATGGCTCGATTATCCTGCACGCCCAAGCCAGCGGGGACCGATAGCGTGTGCGACATGGCGCATTCGGCTAAAGCAAACCTCACCGACGATCTTCGGCTTGCCCACATGTTGGCCGACAACGCCGACTCGATCACCATGAATCGCTTCAAGGCGCGCGATCTGCACGTGTCCGCCAAGCCCGATCTCACCCCCGTCACCGACGCCGACACCGCCGTCGAGGAGACCATCCGCCGCACGCTAGCCAAGGCCCGCCCGCGCGATGCGATCCACGGCGAGGAGATGGCCGACACCGGCTGGGGCCCTCGCCGCTGGGTCATCGACCCCATCGACGGAACCAAGAACTTCGTCCGGGGGGTGCCGGTCTGGGCCACGCTGATCGCCCTCATGGTCGACGACGAGGTGGTGGTCGGCGTCGTGAGCGCACCGGCGCTGAATCGCCGCTGGTGGGCCAGCCTCGGCGGGGGCTCGCACAGCGGGAAATCGCTGCTGCAGGGTCACCCGAGCGAGGTCTCCAAGGTCACCGACATCGCCGACGCGTCGCTGTCCTACTCCTCCATCAACGGCTGGGTCGATTCGGGCCACGGGCAGGAGTTCGTCGATCTCCTGCGCGCGTGCTGGCGGACCCGGGCCTACGGCGACTTCTGGTCCTACATGCTCGTGGCCGAGGGAGCGGTCGACGTCGCCGCCGAGCCGGAGCTCTCCCTGCACGACATGGCCGCGTGCTCCATCGTCGTCACCGAGGCCGGCGGAGCGTTCACCAGCATCGAGGGCGATCCCGGCGTCGCCGGGCCGGGCGCCTGCGCGACGAACGGCCTCCTGCACGACGAGGTGATCTCCCGCCTCGCGAGCGCCGAAAACGGCTGATTCCTTCGGGCTCCTAGACGCGCGCGCCGATCGTGCCGAGCCGCACGGTCTCGGGCAGCGCCAACAGCTCGTCGATGAGCCGCTGCGGCAGCGGGCTGGCCAGATCGGTGATCACGTAGCCCATCTGGCCGCGGGTCGAGAGGACCTGGGATTCGATGTTGACCTCGTTGTCGCCGAACACGGCGTTCAGCGTGGCCAACACCCCCGGCACGTTGTGGTGCAGGTGCAAGACCCGCGACACCGGCACGCTATCGCCCACCTGCACCGAGGGCAGGTTCACCGACATGACCGTGGCTCCGGAGCGGACGTAGTCGGTGAGCTTGCCGGCCACGAAGCGGCCGATGTCAACCTGGGCCTCCTCGGTGGAACCGCCGACGTGCGGGGTCAAGATCACGTTCGGCACGTTCTGCAGGCACGAGGAGAAGCCTTCGCCGGAGGTCTTCGGCTCCTCGGGGAAGACGTCGACGGCGGCGCCGGCGATGTGGCCCGAGAGGAGGTTCTCCTTGAGCGCGTCGTGATCGACGACGACGCCGCGGCACAGGTTCAAAAACAGCGAGCGAGGCCGCATGCGGGCGAACTGCTCGGCGCCGAAGAAGCCGCTGTTGCCGGGGCGGCCGTCCACGTGCAGCGAGACCGTCTCCACCTTGTCCAGCAGCTCCTCGAGGCTGTTGCAGCGCCGGGCGTTGCCCAGCGCCAGCTTGTCCACCACGTCGTAGAAGTAGACCTGCAGGCCCATGGCCTCGGCGATGATCGACAGCTGCGCGCCGATGTTGCCGTACCCCACGATGCCCAGCGAGCGGCCGCGCACCTCGTGGGCGCCGGCGGCCGACTTGTCCCAGACCCCGGCGTGCATCTTGGCGTTCTTGTCCGTGAGGTGGCGCGCCAGCGAGACGATCTCGGCGATCGCCAGCTCCACCACCGAGCGGGTGTTGGAGAAAGGGGCGTTGAACACCGCGGTGCCGCGCTCGGCGGCGGCGTCGAGATCGATCTGGTTGGTGCCGATGCAAAACGCCCCGGCCGCCATCAGGTTGGAGTCCTCCAGCACCCGGCGGGTGAGGTTGGTCTTGGAGCGCAGGCCGACGATGTCCACGCCGACCAGGGCCTCGATCAGCTCGTCCTCGTCGAGGGCGCCCTTGCGTCGGTCCACCTCGATGTCGTGCTCGCCGAGCAGCCGAACGGCCTCGGGATGGATGTTCTCCAGTAGCAGTGCCTTCACAACAGCCCATCCTAGAAGCCAACCCGCCGCGGCCGAAAACTCGTCTTACCCAGGCTAAGACGGCAGACTGGGGCTATGGCTGACAGCACCGGACGAGAAGTTGATCCCTACCGAGCAGAACCGACCCGCTACGACCAGTTCGACTACCGCCGCGTGGGCTTGAGCGGGCTCAAGCTCCCGCCGCTCTCGCTGGGGCTGTGGCACAACTTCGGCGACGACTTTCCGCTCGCCACGATGCGCCGCACGCTGCGCTTCGCCTTCGACTCGGGGGTCACCCACTTCGATCTCGCCAACAACTACGGCCCGCCCGCGGGCTCGGCCGAGGCCAACTTTGGCCAGCTCTTCAAGGCAGACTTCCGTCCCTACCGCGACGAGCTGATCCTCTCCACCAAGGCCGGTTACGATATGAATCCCGGCCCCTACGGCAACTGGGGCAGCCGCAAGTACCTGCTGTCCTCCCTCGACGCGTCGCTGGCCCGGATGGGCGTGGACTACGTCGACATCTTCTACAGCCACCGCGCCGACCCCGACACCCCGCTCACCGAGACCATCGGCGCCCTCGATGCGGCCGTGCGCCAGGGCAAGGCCCTCTACGCCGGCATCTCCTCCTATTCCCCCGAGCGCACGGCCGAGGCCGTTGCCATCGGCCAGGAGCTGGGCACCCCGCTGCTGATCCACCAGCCCTCGTACTCGATGCTGAACCGCTGGATCGAGCCCGACCTGCTCGACGTGCTGGGCGATTCCGGGCTGGGCTGCATCGCCTTCTCCCCGCTCGCCCAGGGGATGCTCACCGGCAAGTACCTCGACGGCATCCCCGAAGGCAGCCGCGCGGCCCAGGGCAAGTCGCTGGATCCCGACGCCTTCACCGACGAGGTGCTGACCCACCTGCGCGCCCTCAATTCGATCGCGGAGCGGCGCGGGCAAACTCTCGCCCAGCTCGCCCTGAGCTGGGGGCTGCGCGATCCCCGCGTCACCTCGCTGCTCGTGGGCGCCTCGAGCGCGGAGCAGCTGGGCGAATCGCTCAAGGCCCTGGACAACCTGGAGTTCTCCCGGTCCGAGCTGGACGAGATCGACAACCACGCGCGCGACGCCGGCATCAACCTGTGGAAGCCGTCCTCAGACGCCTGAAGCGACGCGTCAGTACTTGATCCGCGGCACGGCGGCGAGCAGTTCGGCGGTGTAGGCCTGACGCGGTTCGTCGTAGACCTGGGCCGTCGGCCCGGCCTCGACGATCTCGCCGTGGCGCATGACCGCGACGGTGTCGCAGACGTGGCGCACCACGGCCAGATCGTGGGAGACAAAGATCAGCGTGAGCGCGTGCTGGTCCACGAGGTCGGCCAGCAGGTTGAGCACCTGCGCCCGCACCGAGACGTCCAGGGCCGAGACGGGCTCGTCGGCGATCAGCACCCGGGGCCGTGACGCCAGCGCCCGCGCGATGCCGATGCGTTGGCGCTGACCGCCCGAAAACTCGTGCGGGTACTGGTTGGCGGCGTCGCCGGGCAGGTCGACGGCCTCGATCACCTCGGCGAGCCGGGCGCGATGATCCGCGGGCACATCGGCGCGGCCCTTCAAAAGCCGAGAGCGCAGCGGTTCGGTGATGATCTGGCCCACCTTCATCCGCGGGTTGAGCGAGGAACGGGGATCCTGGAACACCATCGCCACCTGCGCGCGCAGGAAGCCCAGCTCCCGCTCGGCGAGCCCGCCCAGCGCGCGCCCCCGGAAGCTGAGCTGGCCGCCGGTGGGCCGATCCAGCGCGGCCATCATCTTGATCAGCGTGGTCTTGCCCGAACCGCTCTCCCCCACGATGCCCAGGCGTTGTCCCGGGTGCACGCTCAGATCGACGTCGCGGACCGCGTCCACGCGGTTCCGTCCGCGCCCGAACGTGCGGCTGAGACGCGTCAGCTCGTAGATCGGCCCCTCCTCGTCGTCAGCCGTGCCCGGAGCCGAGGTCATGCTCGCCCGGCGTCGTAGAAGTCCGAGATCACCGGCAGCCGTTCGCCCGCGGGCACGGCGTCGATCCGGGCCGTCATCACCAGGCCCCGGGTATAGGGGTGCTGGGGGTCGCGCAGCACCCGCTCGATGGGGCCCCGTTCGACGACCCGCCCCTCCAGCATCACCAGCACCCGCGAACAGACCTGGGAGACCACGGCCAGATCGTGGGAGATGAACAGACAGCCCGCCCCGCTGGCGGTCAGGGTCTGGTCGAGCAGCGCCAACACCTTGGCCTGCACGGTGACGTCGAGGGCGGTGGTGGGCTCGTCGCAGATCACCAGATCGGGGGCGTTGATGATCGCCATCGCGATGATGACCCGCTGCCGTTGCCCGCCGGACAGCTGGTGGGGAAACGAGCGCGCCACCCGGTCCGGGTCGGCCAGGCCGACCTGCGCGAGGATCTCCTGCACGCGGGCGCGCACCTCCCGGCGAGGCTGATCGGAATGCAGCAGCCGCGCCTCGGCCACCTGGCGGCCGACGATCATGGTCGGATCGAGCGCGGTCATCGGCTCCTGGAAGATCATCGACAGTTGATCACCGCGTCGGTGCCGCATCCTCGCGTCCGACGACCCGATGAGTTCCTCCCCGTGCAGCCGCACCGAGCCCGATATCCGGGCGGTCTCGGCGAGCAAACCCATGATCGCCAGCGCAGTCACCGACTTGCCCGATCCGGACTCCCCGATCAGCCCGAGGCGCTCCCCGGCGGCGAGGTCGAAGCAAACTCCCTCGACCACCGGCTCGCGGGCGCCGAAACGCACGCAGAGATCACTCACGCTCAGCATCAGCGCACCTGCTCGCGCAGTCGTGGGTCGAGCAGGTCGCGCAGGCCGTCGCCGAGCAGGTTGAACCCCAACACCGCGAAGGCGATGGCCAGGCCGGGCCACAACGCCAGCAGCGGAGCGGAGAACAGATAGTTCTGCGAGTCGCGCAACATCCGCCCCCACGTGGGCGTCGGCGGCGGAGTGCCGAGCCCGAGATAGGACAGCGCCGCCTCGGCCAGGATCGCGATGGCGAACGCCACCGAGGCCTGCACCCCGACGATGGGCGCGATGTTGGGCAGCACGTGCCGGGTGGCGATGGCGAGGCGGCCGGTGCCGCAGGAGCGGGCCGCGGTGACGTAGTCGGCCGCCATCACCTGCAGGGCGCCGGCTCGGGCGACGCGGGCGAAGGCGGGGACGGCGGCGACGCCGATCGCGGTCATCGCCGTCCACGTCGAACCGCCGAAGGCCGCCGCCAGCAGGATCGCCAGCAACAGGGCGGGGAAGGCGTAGAGGATGTCGCTCGCCCGCATGATCAACTCCCCCAGCCAACCCCCGCTCATGCCGGCGATCAGCCCCAGCGGAACGCCGATCACGAGCGCGATGGAAACCGCCACGATGCCCACGAGCAGACAGGTTCGGGCGCCGACCATGATGCGCGAGGCGATATCGATGCCGAAGCCGTCGGTGCCCAGCAGGTGCGGCCAGCTCGGCTCGACGAGTCGATTGCCGGGCAGCACCAGGGTGGGATCGAACGGGGTCCAGAAGAACGAGACGAGCGCCACCACGACGACGAGGGCGACCCCCAGCCCGCCGGCGATCAGGGGTAGCCGCTTCATCGCTTGGCTCCCGCTGGCGCCACGCCGGCGCGCAATCGGGGATCGATGGCCAGGTAGGACAGGTCGACGGCGGCGTTGATCACCAGCACGGCGAACACCAGCAGCATGACCACCCCCTGCACGATCATCAGATCCCGCTGGCTCACCGCCGTCAACAACAGGGCCCCGAGCCCGGGGAGGGCGAAGACGGACTCGATGACGATGGCGCCGACGAGCAGGGTGGCCAGCTGCAGGCCGACGATGGTGACCACCGACAGGGCGGCGTTGCGCAGCCCGTGCCGGGCCAGCGCGGACAGTTGGCCCCAACCCACGGCCCGGGCGGTGCGGTAGTAGTCCTCGTGCAGCACCTCGATGATGGCGGAGCGGACGTAGCGGGCCAGCACGGAGGCCTGGACGATGGCGAGCGCCACGACGGGCAACACCAGGTGCCGCGCCCACTGTCGCGGGTTATCGGTGAGCGGCACGTAACCGCCGGCGGGCAGCCAGCGCAGCCACACTGCGAACGCCCAGACCATGAGGATACCCGCCCAGAAGGCGGGGACGGCGAGGCCGAGCTGGCTCATCGCCGAGCTGGCGAACCCGTCGAGACGCCGGCGTCGCAGCGCCGCGTGCAGCCCGAACGGGACGGCCACCAGGATCGCCAGCACCATGGACAGGCCGACGAGAGAGGCGGTGACGCCCAGCCGTGGGGCGATGAGGTTGCTGACGTGCTGGTCGGTGAGCATCGAACGCCCGAAGTCGCCCCGCGCCATCCCGCCGAGCCAGTCCAGGTAGCGCGTCGACGGCGGCCGATCCAGGCCCAACCGTTCGCGAAGCGCGTTCACCGAGGCGGGATCGGCGTTTTGCCCCAGGATCACCTGGGCGACGTCGCCCGGCAGCAAGGAGCACACCACGAAAACGAGGACCGACGCGCTCAACAGGCTGATCACAAAGATCGACAGCCTCCTCAGCGCGTACCGGATCACCGCTTCGCGATCGTCGTCAGATCGAAGCTGAGGGAGACCGAGTTGGGCGCGATGCCGGTGACCTCGGTTTTGCTCACCACCAGGTTGGGCAGCAGGAACAGCCAGTCGGCGGCGGCGTCGGCGGCCAGCATCCTCGCCGCCTCCGCCATCTTGGCCACGTACTCGTCCGGGCTCGCCCTGTCCGCCTGCTTGATCAGCGCCTGGAACTTCGGGTTGTCGTAGCGGAAGTAGTACTCGGGATCGGCGAAGCGGACGATGTCGCGCGATTCCACGTGGGCGACGATCGACATGTCGTAGTTGGCCTTGATCAGCACCTGATCGATCCAGCGCGAGGGGAACTCCAGCTCGTCGATCTGCACGTCGATGCCCACCTCCTTGAGCTGGCTGGCGACGTACTGCCCCGACGCGGTCGCGTAGGGCAGCGTCGGGAGCCGCAGCCGCAGCTTGAGGCCCTTGTCGAAACCCGCCTCGGCCAGGAGCTTCTTCGCCTTGGCCGGATCGTAGGGGTAGGTTCCGGACAGATCCTCATACCACGGGTCGGTCGGCGCGACCATGGAGCCGATGAGCTGGCCGTGCCCGGCCCAGACCGTGTCCACGAGGCCTTGGCGATCGATCGCGTAGTTGATCGCCTGGCGGACCCGTTTGTCCCGCAGGCCCTTGGACTCGTTGTTGAACGACAGCACCACCTCACCGTTCGTGGTGCCTTCGATGACGTTGAACCGGCTCGAGTCGCTGAACTGATCGAGGGCCTGGGGCGCCTGGACGTTGGAGATGATGTCGAGCTGGCCCGCGAGCATGGCGGCGTTCTCGGCGTTCGCGTCGGAGAAGTAGGAGAACGTGACCTCGTCGAAGCGCGCCGGGGTGGCCCAGTAGTCGGTGTTCTTGCCCAACACGACGCTGGAGCCCTGGTTCCACTGTTTGAGCTCGTAGGGGCCCGAGCCCGCCGTCTGGGTGGCCAGATCGACCTCGGCCTTGGAATCGATCACCATCCCGGCGGTGGAGGTCATGTCGAAAAGCCAGGCGTTCGAGGGCCGCTTCAACACCACCTCGACCGTCTTCTCGTCCACTGCCCGGGCCTTCTTGACTACCGCCATCTGATCCCTGAGCTTGGTGATGGTGTCCTTGTTCTTCAGCCGCTGGATGCTGAACACCACGTCGGCGGCCTGCACGTCGCGACCGCTGGCGAACTTCGCTTTAGGGTCCAGCTGGAAGGTGTAAGTCAGCCGGTCGCCGGAGACGTCGTAGCGGTTGGCCAGGAGCGGCTGGATGTTGCCCTCGTTGTCGAGCTTGACCAGGGTCTCGTAGACGTTGTAGAGCAGCACCTGCGAGATCGCCGCCGCGTCGTTGGCCGCGGCGTCCATCGTCGGCGGCTGCGCGGTGGCCCCCACCACCAAGGTCTTCAGCGCCGGCCCCTCGCCCGGCCCGTCGGTTTGGGTGCAACCGGTCAGCAGCATGGCGAGCCCCAAGAGGGCCGCCACCCACCTCGCGGCCGGGCGGCGCACGACGCCGGAGTGTGTGATCACGCGAACAACGATAATGCCAGGCGGGGCATTGACGGGATTCTGCCCGTCAATCGTTACCTCGCAACGACAGGTTCTGCCCACGCGGCGCGGCTCAACTGGTGAGGTAGGCCAGCTCCGATCGCAGCGAGAGCGCCCACCGGAAGCTGGTACCCGAGACCGTCTTGCTGCCCTTGGTGCCATAGATCTTCACCGACGTCGCCCGGCCACCGTAGGCACCGTTTCCGTCCCGCTTGCTCACCCTGATCTTGGTGATCGTGCCGATGCCCGAGAAGGCCTTCGTCAAGGTGGCCGAGCTCACCCTCTTGGACCACCGCTGATCTGTCATCACGCCGTCGTAGGGGTCGAGCTTGGCCTTCTGATAGGGCTGTGATCCACCGGCGACCGCCCCGCCGTTGGAGGCGGAGAACTGGCTGAGCGCGATGGAACCCCGGTAGGTGAGGATCTTGCGGGCACTCGCGGTGGTGGCCTGGTTGCCGCGGCTGTCCTCGTAGACCCGGCGGGACCCGCTCGCCGAGGTCTGCGCGATCCCGCGGTACACCTGGCAGGAGATGGTGTCGCACACCTCATAGCCCGAACTCGGCGCCTGGTATTGCGCGCTGCGCAGGGCGTAGGTGCGCGCCGCCACGCTCTGGGCCTTGACCGCCTCGAGGTGCCAGGAGGTGGGCATCTCGGCGGGCACGACGGCCTGCACGTACTGATCCAGCGGCAACCGGTTGACGACCTTCGTCGAGGTGGCGCCGAGCACGAGCCCGGTCTGGCCGCGGAACTCCCCCACCGCACCACCGGGCAGCACGACCTTGAGCACGTTGGCCCTGTTGTCGAATCGCCAGGCCCTGGAGGTGCTGATGCCCTGCGCAGACTTCGTCTTCCACGTGCCGTTGGAGCCGAGGTATTGCAGCTTGTAGCGCGAACCGGAGCGGACCATCCGCCACTGCTGGTAGGCGCTGCCGGTCGGCAGGGTGTAGGAGGCGCTGGTGCCCACGTTGTAGACCCGCAGGCCCGAGGATGGCTTGACCCGCAGATCGCCATCGTTATCGACAGACAACCAGACCCGCATGTGGGTGCTCTTGGTGGTGCTTTGCGTGGTGCCGGGGTAGTAGAAGCCGAGGATCTTGGCGTAGCTCAGCCCCTTCTTGGCGGCACCGTAGGCGCCCCACTGGGACATCCCCCAGCCGTGGCCGTAACCCGTTCCCTTGACCGTGATCGAGCCGTTCTTCACCGGCACGGTGGAATCGGCCGAGGCCGGGGCGGCCACGAGGCTGCTGGCGATGAGCGCGGTCGCCGCGGCGGTAGTGAGACGGCGCAGGTGGGTGCCGAAGGGAGTCGTCATGGTTGCCTTAGAGGTAAGGGATCCCCACGACTATTGATCATCGCGCGAGATCGGGATTCACCCCCCGGTGGCAGTATCTTGCGCTAACGAAGGCGCGCCACGCCAGTCCAAAGCAAAGTCTTATGTCCTGGTCGAGGGTTCCGAACTGCCGGGATGCCCGTCGAACCCGGCACAATGGCAGGCATGGATGCTCGCCGGGCCCTGCAGAGGGCCATGCTCAAGACCTACGATCTCAGCGAGCAGACCGCGCGGGTGAGTTCCGCCTCGGTGCGCAAGCGGATCCGCCGGCTGCGATTCCGCGGCTTCATGATCGCGCAGTGCGCGATCACCGCGGGGCTGGCGTGGTGGCTGGCCGGATCGTTGCTGGAGCACCCGAACCCGTTCTTTGCGCCGATCGCGGCCATCATCACCTTGGGATTCAGCTTCGGTCAGCGCCTCAGCAGGGGCGTCGAGATCGGCTTCGGCGCGGCGCTGGGGGTGCTGGTCGGCGATCTGTTCGTCGTCGCCTTCGGCAGCGGGGTCTGGCAGGTCACTGTGGTGATCGCCATCGCGATGTCGCTGGCGACGCTGGTGGGGGCGCGGAACCTCATGATCACCCAGGCGGGTGTGCAGGCGGCCATCGTCGTGACCCTGCTGCCCATGGCCTCCCAGGGCGTCAGCCGCTGGCTCGACGCGGTCATCGGGGTTGCCCTGGCGCTCATCGTCACCACGGTCGCACCCAGCGCTCCCCTGGTGCGGCCACGGCTGCTGGCCGCCGCGGCGCTCAGTGAGGTGGCGGCCACGCTGGAGTCGACGTTGGACGCGTTCGCCACCGGAGACGAGGACGCCGCCATGGTGGCGTTGCAGCGGGCCACCGCCGCAGAGCACCAGCTGAACGAACTCAAGAGCGCCAACGACGAGGGCATGGCGGTGGTGCGCTACTCCCCGTTCGCGCCCAAGCAGCGGGTGCCGATGCAGTCGATCGCCGCCCTGTACAACCCGCTGGATCGGCTCACCCGCAACCTCCGGGTCTTGGTGCGCCGGGTCGTTATCGCCACGTACCACCTCGAGGTGGCCCCCACCACCCACCGCGACATCCTCGCCGAGCTGGCCGACATCGTCCGGTCCATGGCGCATGAGCTGTACGAACGCCGGCTTCCCGTCTCCGCGCAGGGCCGGATCGTGCGGCTGGCCCGGCACACCTCGAGCATCGGCTTGGACGGCTCCTTGTCCTCCATCGTCGTGCTCGCCCAGGTGCGCTCGATGCTTGCCGATCTGCTTCATCTGTCCGGGCTCAGCTATTCCGACGCCCGCGATCTCATCCCCGACATCGACTAGCGAAAGGCTAGGCCGCCGCCACCCGGTCTCAGTATCGAGCGAAAACGGGTTGCCGCGCCTGCCCGACGATCGCGTGCTCCTGACCGTCTCGACCACCCAGGCCGTCTTCGCCGTTCTTGTTTTGGAGTCCAAGGGGGTCGACCCTGCGGCTCCGAAGTCTTATCGAAACATTGGGCGGACTTTTGGACCTTCTGGCGTGAAAAATGCATCCGATCACCCGATTCATCTCTGATTTGGGTTCTGGGCCACTCTCTACTAGTGTTTCTTTCAGCGACGCGGGGTGGAGCAGCTCGGTAGCTCGCTGGGCTCATAACCCAGAGGTCACAGGTTCAAATCCTGTCCCCGCTACCAAAT
>JBBSOW010000096.1:0-11797 GCA_038259365.1 Propionibacteriales bacterium | reverse complement strand
TGCTGCAGCACCGGCGCGTGATCTGAGGTCGCATCGGGTTGCCTGGCTGGGGTTTCCCCGCCGACTCAACCGGCGACGGCCCGGATGGATTCCCGCAGCGAACCGAGCGTCGCCATCACGGCCGTGGGCTCGTAGCCGCAATGGGCCATGCAGTTCGCGCAGCGCGGATCCCGGCCGCGTCCGTAGTTCTCCCACTGCGTGCCCTCGATCAATTCCCGGTAGGTGGCGGCGTACCCGTCCGACATCAGGTAGCACGGCTTCTGCCAGCCGAACAGCGAATAGCTCGGGATCCCCCATGCCGTGCACCCGAAGTCCCGCTTGCCCTCCAGGAAATCCAGGAACAAGGGCGTGTGATTCAACCGCCACCTCTTTCGGTTGCCGTTTGCGAACGCGGTGGAGAACAACTTTCGCGTCTGTTCCACCCCCACTAAGTGCTCCTGGTCCGGCGCCTTCTCGTAGGCGTGTGCCGGAGAGATCATCATCTGGTCGACCTCGAGCTCATCGTTGAGGAAGTTCATCACGTCGATGATCGTCTGGGGGGTGTCGGTGCTGAATACGGTGGTGTTGGTGGTCACCCGGAACCCCCGCCCCTTCAGCCACCGGACCGCCTCCACAGCCTCGTCGAAGACGCCGTCCTGGCATACCGAGGCATCGTGGCGTTCCTTGAGCCCGTCGAGGTGGACCGTGAACGCAAAGTAGGGCGACGGGCGGAAGTCGAACTTGGGCCACCACTTGCGCACCAGCAGGACATTCGTGCACAGGTAGACGAATTTCTTCCTGGCGACGAGTTCGTTGACGAGCGTGTCGATCTGCGGGTGCATGAGCGGTTCCCCGCCGGCGATGGACACCATGGGTGCCCCGCATTCCTCCATCGCAGCCACCGCCTGCTCCACCGGCATGCGCCGTCGCAACTGGTCTGCCGGGTGCTGGATCTTGCCGCAGCCGGCGCAGCCAAGGTTGCAGGCGAACAGGGGTTCGAGTTCCACCAGCAGCGGGAACTTCTTGTTGCCCTTGATCTTCTGTGTGGCCAGATAGCGTCGCGACCACCTCGTCCACCAGCCACATGGGGGCCGAGGCCCCCGCGGTGAGGGCGATGGTCCTGACGCCCGGCAGCCATTCCAATTGGATGCCCGACGCGTCCTCGATCAGCTGCGCCGGTTTGCCCATCCGGCCGGCCTTCTCGACCAGCCGTTGGGAGTTCGAGGAGTTGGTGGAGCCGATCACCAACGTCAGGTCGGCCTCTGCCGCCACCTGTCCCAGGGCCGCCTGCCGGTTGGTGGTGGCGTAACAGATGTCGTCGGAGGGTGGCGCCTGCAGGTTGGGGAATCGCGCCTCCAGGATGTCGACGAGTTCCACCACCTCGTCGGCCGTCAGCGTTGTCTGCACCACGTAGGAGACCCTGTCGGGATCAGCCACCGCCACCGTGCGGGCGTCGTTGGCGTCCTGTACCAGCAGCGTGTTCGCGGGTCGCTCACCGAGGGTTTCCCTCGGTCTCCTCGGGGCCCGATGTCCCAGGAGATGACGGTGTCCGGGTGACGGGGATCTCGTGGTTGTCGCACCAGGCAATGACCCGACCAGTTCATGAACTCTGAACCGTTGTCAAAGTCCATCGCGGCGATCGGGACCGGGCTGTTCTTGGCGACCCATTCGAGTCCGGCGTGGACGTTGACGAAGGCCTTGTTCTTCACCGTACCCAGCATCGTCCACCCGCTCAGCGGGTCGGTGGCATCCAAAGTCCATAAGAAGTCGCCTTTGAGGGTGTGGCCGCAGTGGGCGACGGTGTCGAGTTCGTAGAACCCCGGCGTGGTGGGGGCATCGTCCATGCAGGTGCGTGCTTGGATCGTCGAGCGCAGAATATGGCTGGGTTTGGTGCCCGCGAGCGCTTCGGGCCAGACGGCGTCGCGGTGAGGTTTCAGGTACCGGTCGATCGTGGCAGCAGACATCGAGCGCAACTCCTGTAGCACCTCCGGGGTCACCCGCTCGCCGAGCTTGCCGAGCTCGTTGAACCTGACCAAGCGCTCCAGCGTGTCGGCCATGATCGGGGCAAGGTACTTTCCACACGGCTGCCCCGAGAGCCGCCACACCCTCCTGGAGCACCACCAACGCGTCGTAGGAGTACTTCCGCGGCCGGGTCTGCGTTGCTGGGCATGGACGGGCCCGCGACGCGCCCCGGCCTGCCGGATCGCCCGGCGGGCATGATCCCGGGCTCAGCCGGTGGCTTCGACCAGCGCATCCAGCAACCGGCCCTTCTCCGCCTTGTCCGGGTCAGGCGCGATGAAACAGTCGGTAAGAGCGTCGCGTCGATGAGATCTACAACGTCCCGGTGCGAATCCGGTTTGTACTTTGCTCTCGTCTCAGTAGGGCGACCGTAGGTCCGTGAACATAGGGAAGTGCTTGACGTTTCTCGTGATAAGCCGAGCGTTGACGGTCAGTGCGGTAGCAGCGATGGCCAGGTCAGCACTGTCGATTCCGCGGTGGCTCGGCAACCACTCACGCCCCAATGCGCCAGCCTGCTCGGCCACCTCCTCGTCAACGGGATGCCAAACCATGGCCGAGAGAAGGGATCGCGTTAGGCGTTCCTCAGCCGGTCGCATCCCGACCAGGATTTCCAGCCGCGTTATCTCGCTGGCGTGCAACTCCCCCAACGAGCGCTCGCCTTCGAGCAGTTGCGCCGCCGGTTGGTAGCCGCGCAAATAGTCGATCAGGATCGAGGAATCAACCAGGGCCGTCATACGACATCTCGGTTAAGGCGCGCGCCGGATCGTAGCCCTTCCACCCAGGCGGCGCCGTCGATGTCGCGATCCTGCCACGCGCCGAATCCCTGACGCAGCAAAGCGATGTCGTCCACGCTCGATCGCTCCGCTCCGTAGGTGATCTCGACAGCAGCCCGGATGAGAGCGGAGATCGATTGTCCGGTCCGCGCCGCTTCGGCATCAAGCAGTCGACGATCCTCGGGGTTCAAAGATATTTGAGTTCTCATCATGTTCATGATGTAATCATACATCATTATGCGCTGGCTGGACTGGCGCCGGAACGAGCCGATAAGCCTCGGCGTCGGACCGCGTCCGAGTCCTTCACGCCTGTGCTGGCATGAGGGATGGTAACGCTGACCGGAGGGTCTCCTTTCCAGCCGAGGGTTACACGTGGGATGAGCCGAAGCGATACAACGCGGATCTTCGAGCCGGGCGAACCACCATGGGGTGACAGGACGCACGTTCGGCGCTTCGCCAGGCCCCCGCCGATCTCGTCCAGCTCATCACCCAGACCTCCGACGCCCGCCCACATTCGGGCCCGCCTGCGAAACGGCTCTTCTACGCGCGCCCGAGGACTTCTTGAGACAGGGGTTTCTTGAGACAGGGGTTTCTTGAGCTAGGTCGCTGCCAGGGGAGGCACCCGCAGCCCTCCCCAGCGGCCCGAGAGATCACGTCAAGCCCACATGGGCTGAGCGCAAACACCGGGGTGCTACTCGTTGCCGAGAAGCACGACACCGAGGCCCACCATCATGACTCCCCCCGCGGCGCTGAGTTTGTCGAGTCTGTTCGGCTCACGGGCGAACCACTGGCGCGCCTTGCCTGCCAGGAGGGCCCACAGGGTGTCGGAGCAGACCGCCATGGTCACGAAGGCCATGCCCAGCACCATCATCTGAACGCCGACGTGGCCCGCGCCAGGAGCAGTGAACTGCGGCAGGAAAGCGACGAAGAACAGGATCGTCTTGGGGTTGGTCAACCCCACCACGAACCCGATGCGCAGAGCGTGCCCCGTACGCGCCGCAACCTGCTTCTCGAGGGCTTGGCGGGCCTCGCCACGGTGACGAATGGCTTGCACGCCGAGCCAGATGACATAGACCGCACCGACCACTTTGATCACGGTGTAGACCTTCGCGCTCGCCCCCACCAAGGCGCCCAGGCCGACCGCGACGAACAACACCTGGGTCATCACCCCGACGCCGTTGCCGACGACCGACAGCAGCGCCTCCCGACGGCCGACGGTCAGCGCACGACCGATGGTGAAGAGCAGGCTCGGTCCAGGGACCTGGATGAACAGGATCGACGCTATCGCGAAGACTATCCACTGGTTTGGACTGGGCACGTCTTGAAACTACCGGCTGCCGACGTCGACGACGTCATCGTGGGAGGTCAGTCTTGGCCGTTCTCAGGTCGTCAGGCCCACTGGCGGGATAGTTAGGGAGTCGCTCTTGGCCGGCATGGCCTTGAGCAGGCTTGACCAGTCGGCCTCGAAGGCGCCGGCACCGTCGCGTTGCAGAGCCTGTCCTAGCGCATCGATGTCGATGCCGTGAGGGCGGAACGCCTCGAGGCGCTGGTCCGCGGCGGTGCCGTCGGGTTGCATCAACTGCACCGGGCCGCCGTGATCGGCGTAGGCCAGCAGAGTCTTCTCGGGCATGGTGTTGATCGTCTCGGACGCGGCGAGCTTGTCTACGTAATAGGTGTCGGGGAGGTCCGGATCCTTGGTGGAGGTCGATGCCCACAGCACCCGTTGCGGGCGAGCGCCCGCCGCGGCGAGGCTGGCCCACCGTTGCCCGGTCAACACTGAGCGGTAGGAGGCGTAGACCTTCTCGGCCACAGCCACCCCGAGGCGACCGCGCATGTCCGGCGGCAATTTCTCGTCGGCAGCTTTGTCCCAACGGCTGACGAACACCGACGCCACGGACGGCACGTCGAGCGATTCGCCGAGCGCGGCTCGCCGTTCCAAACCGCGGAGGTACGCATTGACCGTCTGCACGTATTGAGTGTTGGAGAACAACAGGGTCACGTTGATTCCGATCCCTTCGGCCACCAGTTGCTCCATCGCGACGAGACCCGGTGTGGTGCCGGGGATCTTGACCAGCACGTTCGGTCGGCCCGCCCGCCGGTGCAGTCTACGGGCGACCTCGACGCTGCGCTCGGCGTCACCGGCCAAGCCCGGCGGCACCTCGATCGAGGCGTAGCCATCGACGCCCGCGGTGCGCTCCCACACCGGGCGGAGCAGGTCCGCCGCGGCCCTGATGTCCTCCAGCACAACGGAGAACACCAACTCCTCCGGTTGTCTCACCCCGGCCGCGAGGTGGGCTCTCAGCGAATCGTCGTAGTCGTGGCCTGCGGCCATCGCACGGCCGATGATGGTGGGATTGGACGTGAGCCCGGTGACGGAGAGCCCGTCGATGTAGCGGGCGAGCGTGTCGTCTCGAAGCATCCGCCGGTTGAGCGAATCCAACCAGAGGCTCTGTCCGTATCGGTGCAGTCGCTGCGTGGGGTTCATGTCGCTCAGTCCCCCAACAGTGTTTGCGTCAGGGGGACGTCCGGGTCGGCCAATCTTAGCGGGTCCACCGGCCCGGCCCCCAGCAGCGCCTCGATTTGCTCACCGAGGTCCCAGGCGTTCATGTTCATCCCGGCTAGTACATCGTTCGTCGGCGACAGCCAGAAGGCGACAAACTCTCGGGTTCGAAGGGGGCCGCGAATCACGACGCTGGCCTCGACGTTTGGTGGAACGTACCCGCGGTACTCCATGCCGACGTCGTACTGGTCGGTGAAGAAGAAGGGACGCTTGTCGTACGGGGTCGGGTTCCCCGCAATCGTGGAGCCCACGGCTAGGGGCTGATTCAGGGCGGTGGCCCAATGCTCCACCCGGAGCCGTCCGAACTCGTCGCTGGCTTGGCTGGCGATGTCTCCCACGGCATAGATCTCCGGGTCGCTCGTGCGTAGGTATTCGTCGACGAGGATCCCGTTATCGACCCGCAGCCCGGCCTCGCTGGCGAGTTCGACGTTCGGCTGCGCTCCGATCCCGACGACCACCAGATCCGCAGGCAGCCGAGCGCCGTCACCGAGGACGGCGGCGCTCGCTCGCCCTTGGTCGACCTCGATGCCGGCCACGCTCGCCTCGTTATGGAAGATCACGCCATGCTCGAGGTGCAGATCGGCGAACACCTGGGCGAGCTCCACACCCAGCACCCGCAGGAGCGGCAGCCGCGCCGTTTCGACGATATCGACCGCCACTCCCCGCTGGCGTGCCGTGGCGGCAACCTCCAGACCGATCCAGCCACCGCCGATGACCACGATGCGCTGGGCACGACCGAGCGCCGCGGCAAGAGCATCGCTGTCATCGACATCGCGCAGGTACAGCACGCCTTCGGCGTCGCTGCCTGGAATGCGCAGGCGCCGCGCCCGCGAACCGGTCGCCAGAATCAACTGGTCGTACTGGATCGTCGTGGCGTCCGCCAGCACGACCCGGTGGGCGTCCCGGTCGAGATTGACCGCGGGCACGCCCAGCCGCAGCTCCACGTCCTGGTCGGTGTACCACTGCCGGTCGTGGACGGCCAGGGATTCTCGATCGGCCGTGCCAGCAAGGTAGTCCTTCGACAACGGCGGTCGCTCGTACGGCAGGTGAACCTCGCCTCCGACCAGCACGATCGGGCCGGCATAGCCGCCTTCGCGCAGTCCTTCCGCGGCCTTTGCTCCCGCGAGCCCGCCCCCGACAATGACAAGCTTCGAGCCAATCATCAGACGCCCCGCTCGGTGTCGACGGGTGTGCCGGTGACGCTTCGAGTCCACGGCCGGTCGTAGGTGGCGGCGAGGAACGCCAGGGCCAGGGCCCCGATCAGCAAGCCGAAATCACGGAGGGCGACGTCATAGAAACCGGAGTAGGTCAACAGGTTGGCGATGATGCCGGCGAGCCACGCCGCCACCACGTAGGCGGCGTAACGGGGCTTGACCAAGACCATGATGCCGGCCAAAATCTCCACCCCTCCCACGGCGTACATGGCGGTCTGCGCCGAGAACGGAAGCAGGTCCACGATCCACGGAGCCAGGTAGCCCGGCCAGTCGGGGTTCAGCACCTTGGCGAACTTGTCGATCCCCATCCACAGCGGCAGGACGACGTAGCCGATGCGGAGTAACACGTACGCGGCGTAAGCGGGCTCGGTGCGGGCCCGGTGGAGCACCCCCGGCGATCCATCGGTCCGCCGGCCGGCATGAGTGGTAGTCATCACGAACTCCTTCTATAAATGTTGTTGTTGTTTTTAGAATCCTCTCCTTCCAGCGGTATGTCAATCCTTTTTAGTGATAGATTCTTGCCGTGAGCCAACCGAACAGCGGCGGCCTAGAGGCCTTGCCGCAGCTGAGTAACCTCGTCGATCCGGTACGGCGTCGGCTGTACGACTTCGTCGCCGAACAGCCGGACCCCGTCACGCGCGAGGGCGCCGCTGCCGCCACCGGGATTACCCGCACGCTGGCCGCCTACCATCTGGACAAGTTGGCCGACGCCGGGCTCATCGAGGCCGGGTACGCCCGACCCGCCGGACGCAGCGGCGGGCCGGGATCCGGACGACCGGCCAAGCACTACGTCCGTGCGGAGGAGGAGTTGATGGTTACGCTGCCCGAGCGCAGCTACCTCCTGATGGCTGACCTCCTCGCCGCGGCCGTCGAGGCGGACCCGACCGGGTCGGTGCGCGCCACCGCCACCCAACACGCTCGAGAAGTTGGTCTCGCCGCGGCCGAAGATTCTGGCACGGACCTCGAAGCGGCGCTGCACGCGCTCGGCTACCGCCCGTTCGGCACCCAGGGCGGCGACATCGAGCTGCGCAACTGCCCCTTCCACCGCCTCTCCCAGACCCACACCGATCTCGTCTGCTCGCTCAACCTCGACCTCGTCAGCGGCCTGCTCGAGGGCGCGGGAGAACCCATCGACCGCGCCGAACTCGCCCCCCGGGACGCTCGCTGTTGCGTCGTGATCCACCCATCCTCGACAGGCGCCTAGCCATCGTCGACGCGATCGCACCCTGTGCTTGTCCGGGTCGCTGCGCGTGCAGCCTCGAGCGCCCACGGTGAGCCGAGTGACAGACTGATCCGGTGCCTGAGCTTCCCGAAGTCGAGAGCGCCCGCCTAGCCGTCGAGCGGGCCGCCCTGGATCGCGAAATTGCCGATGTGGACGACGCCGACGAGTATGTCTGCCGGCCGCACGGCCCCGGTGAGATCCGCGCCGCTCTCGTCGGTCGGCGATTGACCGTCGCGCTACGGCAGGGCAAGACGATGTGGTGCGAGACCTCAGGGCTGGGCGAGGACCGGACGCCCGGTCCGGAGCTGGCGATCCACCTCGGAATGAGCGGCCGCATCGTCATCACCGCGCCCGCCGGCCCCGACGATGATCCCGCAGAGGCGACGGAGGGCGGCGACTACGTCGGCACCTCCGATCCCAAGTCCCGGCTCAATCCGGCCAACCCGGCGTGGAATCGGTTCACCCTCACCTTCGCCGACGGAGGCGAGCTGCGGTTGTTCGACAAGCGGCGGCTTGGCCGGGTGCGTCTGGACCCGGATCGTTCCAACCTCGGCCCAGACGCCCAACAGATCACCCTGGACGCGTTCCGGGCTCGCCTGGGCCGAGGTTCGGCCCCGATCAAGGCCAAGCTGCTCGATCAGTCGGTCATCGCCGGCGTCGGCAACCTGCTGGCTGACGAAACCCTCTGGCAGGCCGAGATCTCGCCGGTGCGGCCCGCGAACGAACTGGACGACGACGAGCTCGCTCATGTGCGACGCGCGCTGCGCAAGGCCACCCGGGCCGCCATCGAGCACGGCGGCGTCCACACCGGCACCTTCATCGAGCACCGCGGGCGCGACGGTCACTGCCCGCGTTGCGGCGCCGAGGTGAAACGGGCGACCATCGGCAGCCGAACCACCTACTGGTGCCCGAACGATCAGCGGTGACTGACGGAGGGTCCCGCGACGTTCGAGCCGTGCGGTAGCGGAGAATCGGCCTTGGCTATGGCAGGCGATGGACCGGTACTGCCTTGACGTACTCCTGGCATAGACCCGGCTTGATATTCTGGCTGCCATGAACCTACGGGGGGTCCTGAGTCCATGCTGACCGCACTCGGCTGGGGTGTACTGGCGGCGGCGTCGCTCATCATCGGCGGCGCGCTCGGCTTGGCGCGCCACTGGCGCGACGGGCTCATCGGCGGGGTCCTGGGATTCGGCGCCGGCGCGCTGATCGCGAGCGTGTCGTTCGAGCTCGCCGAGGAGGGGGTCAATCAGGGTGGCCCGCTGGCGGTAGCCCTCGGGCTCGCGGCCGGGGCGGCGTGCTTCTACTTGGCCAACAGGGCCGTCAGCCGCGTCGGCGGTCGCTCGGGCAGCGGCGGCGCCGGGGCGTCGTTGGCCTTGGGGGCACTCTTGGACGGCATCCCCGAGCAGCTCGTGCTGGGTATCGGATTGGCCCAAGGCCACGGGGTGAGCGTCGCCTTGCTTGTCGCCATCTTCGTGTCCAATCTTCCCGAATCGATCGGGTCCTCCGCGGACATGTCCGCGTCCGGCCAGTCGAAGGGACGCGTCCTAGGTCTATGGGCGGGGGTGACCGTCATCTGCGCGGGGGCCACGGTCGCGGGCTTCGCCTTGGCCGACGCCACCTCCGAAGCGGTCAAGGCGGGCATCAACGGGTTCGCGGCCGGAGCGTTGCTGGTGATGCTGGTGGATTCCATGGTGCCCGAGGCCAAGAGCAAGGCCAAAGACAAGGCCGGGCTCCTCACCGTCGTGGGGTTCGCCGTGGCCGCCGGGTTGTCCCTGCTCAGCTAGTCCGGCGGGCAGTCCCGGCCATCATGACCGCCAGGTGAACCGGAGCGCCAGGAACGGTCCGAGCACTTAAGCTCATCGCTTGTGTCCACTCCCGTCTACGTTTCGAACGCCGCTGACGTCTCGCGGCTGATCGCCCATCGCAGCACTCCGCAACCTGGCGCCACCGCCGTCGTGATCTTGGCTCTCGGCGGGGTGTTCATGGACGCCTACGACTTTTCCTCGATCGCCTTCGGCATCACCCAGATCAAAGAGCAGTTCGGGCTCACCGGTTTCCTGACGGGACTGGTCAACGCCTCGATCATGGTCGGCTCGGTCGTCGGCGCCTTGGCGGGGGGCCGGCTCGTAGACCGGCTCGGCCGCTATCGGTTGTTCACCGCCGACATGATCTTCTTTGTCGTCGCCGCCATCGGCTGCGCACTGGCACCGAACGAGTACGTCCTCATCTTTTTCCGGTTCGTGATGGGCATCGGAGTAGGGCTCGATCTGCCGGTCGCGATGGCCTTCCTGGCCGAATTCAGCTCGCTCAAGGGCAAGGGCAACCGCTCGCAGCGGGTCAACGCGTGGTCACCGGCCTGGTATGCCGCCACCGGCGTGGGTTATTTGATCGTACTGCTGCTGTTCTTGACGTTGCCGCCCACTGGGCAGCCCCTGTTGTGGCGCTTCGTCGTGGGCTTCGGCGCGGTGCCCGCTCTCCTCGTTCTGCTCGTGCGTCGACGCTTCCTCAAGGAATCGCCGCAATGGCTGGCCAACCAGGGCGATCTACGCGGTGCCATCGACATCTTGCGCTCGGCGCACGGCATCGACGCCGAGATTCACCCCGACCACGCCCAGGAAACCACCACCAAGCCGGACAAAACCCCGGCTCGCGCCCAGTTCGCGCGGCTGTGGAGCCCTCGGTACCGATTACGAACGGTGGCGGCGCTTTGCGTCAGCGTGTTCTCGACTTTCGGCTACAACGCCGTCGCCTACGGCACACCGCTGATCATCTCGACGCTGTTCCAGCGAGGCCCGCTGGTGACCATCGTGTCCTCCCTGGTGATCAACCTCGGCTTCGGCGTCGGCGGCGGCCTCCTTGGCGTCGCTCTCGTCAGCAAGGCCGGCTCTCGAAGACTGGCCCTGGTTGGCTTTTCGCTGCAGGCGGCGTCGTTGCTGGTGATGGCTCTCATCGGGACTCCCAGCGGGCCACTCGTCATGGTTGCGGTGGCCATGCTGGCGTTGTTCATCTTCGCTCAGGCGGCTGGCCCCGGCGCGCAGCTGATGTCCTACGCCACCTTGTCCTACCCGACGAGCCTGCGCGGCACCGGCGTCGGCTTCAACGAGGGCGTGAAGCGGGTCTTCTCGATCGTCTCGCTGATCTTCTTCCCGGTCTTGGCCACCTCGCTCAGCACCGGGGTCTTCTGGGTCATCTTGGTGTTCCCGCTGATGGGAGTGGTGGCGTTGACGATGATCAAGTGGGACCCAACCGGATTCGACCCCGACGCGGAGGAATACGAGTCGCCCGAGGCGTCGATTACGAACCCCAGCCGGCATAGCAAGCTGCGTTAAGGGCACCAAGCCATGCTGACCTGGCACGATCTCGCGGCCCGCACCCTGGCGCGGCAGTTCGCCGCGCCGGCACCCTCGGTGGCGGCGGCGGTTGCGGCCATGGGACCCATCCAGACGCAGGTGGCGCGCTCGGCGTACACCGGCCTGGCGTCGCGGAGACCGGGCACGACCTACGACGACGTCGAAACCGCCTACCGGAGCGGTCAGATCCTGCGCGGGACGAGCCTGCGCGGCACGGTACACACCGTCGTCGCTGGCGACCATCCAGTCCTCGACGCTGTCACGCGCCGCGCCACGTCGGCGTTCTGGCGACGCACTCTGGGAGTCGAGCCGGCGACGGTGCAGGCGGAGATGGAGTCCTTCGCCCACTCCTGGCGCGCCCCGGAAGATCTGCGCGACCACCTGTCTGCGTGGTTAGCGAGCGTGGGAGGACCCCTACTCCAAGACACCGCCGGACGCTCTCTCGCCCATAGCCACTCCGGCCTCGTCCGCCGGCCGGTCTCCGGGATGGGCTGGGATCGCCGAACCAGCCCCGAATACGCCGCCGCCACCTGGTCGGACCCCGCCCGTGCGCTGGCGTCCTTCGAGGACGCGCTCGACTCGTTGTGCGGGCTCCACGTCCGCAGCCTCGGCCCCTCGGCGGTGGCCGACATAGCGTGGTGGAGCGGTGCGCCAGTCTCTGCCGTCCGATCCTCGCT
>JBBSOW010000095.1:0-11878 GCA_038259365.1 Propionibacteriales bacterium | reverse complement strand
TGAAGTTCCCGTCATCGTCGGCGGTCGTGGTGCCGATAGAAGCGCCGTCGACGAAGATCTCGACGTCGGAGTTCGGCTCGGCGGTGCCGGTGAAGGGCGGGGTGGTGTCGGTGGTGGTGGATTCGTCGGCCGGAGTGGTCAGCGTCGGCGCCGTCGGCGGGCAGTCGATGCCGCCGGCGGGAGCCGTGGCCGCGGCGGTGAGCGGCAGCAGGTCGAGCGTCGCGGTCGCGGTCGGGAGGGCAGCGGTACCGACGCGCACCTGGGCGGTGACGACGGTGACGGCACCCGTGGCGGACTGTCCGTCGGCCGCTTCGGTCTGCGTCGGCGCGTTGGCGGTAATCTGGACCTCGCCGCCGGGGACGGTGAAGGTCTGGGTCGCGCCGACGTCCACGGTGGTGGTGGTGTCGCCGACGATAACCGTGACGTCGCCGGGGGTGTAGGTGACGCTCGCGCCGCCGGTCTCGCCGGTAGCGATGGCCTGCAGGGTGGGGGTACCCGCCACCTGGACCTCGACCGCGCCGTCGAGGAACGACGTCGTGCTGAGGTTTCCGGTGGCGGTGGACTGGACGGCGCGGTGCAGCGGGGAGCCGGCCGGTTCGGGAACCAGCTCGACGACGCCCCGGGTCTGGGCGTCGCCCGTCTGGGCGACGTTGGTGGCGCCGGTGCCTCCGACGGTGACGCCGGTGGTCGAGACCCGGCTGTCGGCCAGGAGACCGTCCGCGACGCAGACATCGTCACCGGCGTAGTGGGCCTCGACGCTGGTCGTCAAGGCGCCCAGATCGAGCACCCCGGGGATGGTGGCGCTGGCGATCGTGTCGGTCTCCGCGCCGTCGGCGTCCGGCGGCGCGGTCTGGGTCCGGTCCTGTACGCCCAGGCCCAGCCCGACGACCGTGGCGGCCAGGTTGGCCGCTCGCGAGGTGACCTCGGGGTCCGCGTCGGTGTCGACGGTCGACTGGCTGATTCCCAGCCGGGCCCCGGCGACGTTCGCGCCAAGCATGTCGAGGTCGAAGTCGACGATGTCACCCCCCGCCGATCCCGTGTAGGTCGCGGGGAGGGGCGCCGCGCTCGCGGCTTGGGGCGCGGCCAGCACGCCGAGCAAGGTCAGGAGTAGAGCGGAGAACAGGACGAGCAGCCTGCGCATAGGGATCACCTTCGGTTGTCTGGAAGGACGCGGATTCTTCTCACGCGGCCCCTGGGCTGATCCCCCGATCGAGACGGAGCCTAACTGCCCTTACTCTCCCGATGCAAGCCACCGCGGAGATCCCCGAGAAAACGCCGAGTCACTGCTCGTCGCGGGTCGGCGGCGCGAACACCCGCAGCAGCCGCGCCAGCAGCGCCGCCTCGGCCGGCCCGAGGCCGGCTGTGACCTCGGTGATCATCGCCTCGTGGTCGGCGGCGACCAGCCGCTCGTAACGGGACTCCCGGTCGGGCGAATCGCCGAGTGCGGCCCACAGCACCGCCTCGCGCTGACCGCGGGCGAAGAGATCCCGATCGGGGGGTCGCAGGAGTTCGCGGGCCGAATGGTCCTGGTCCGAGATCGTCAGGTCGGCTCCCCGGATGAGGGCGACGGGCCGTCCGCGCCGCTTGCCCTTGACCAGATCCGCGGCGGCGGCCAGCTCGTCGGCCGCGGCCATGGAGGTGACCGCGAGCGCGTTGCCGTAATCGTCGGTGGTTCCGCGGTAGTCGATCATGGGGGAAAGCCCGGAGAGCCCGATGGCGTGGTCGGTCTGGCCGTTGCGCCATGCGCGGCCGGAGGTGTCGGAGATGATCACGGCGAGCCGGCAACCGAAGTGTTCCTCCAACCGGGCGCGAACGGCGGCTGCGCTGGCGTCGGGATCGACGGGCAGCAGCAGGAGCTGGCCCGCTTCGACGTTGGAGTTGTCGATGCCGGCGGCGGCCTGGGTGATGCCCAGCCGGTTGACCACGATGCGCATCGGGCCGCGACGGGCCACCGTACGCACGCTCTCGGCGGCCAGTGCCGGCTCGCGATCGTGGGCCGGTAGTCGTCGCCCCTCGGCCTTGCTGATGATCTTGGAGGTGATGACGAGCACGTCCCCCTCGCGCGGATCGCCGCTCGTCGCGTGCGCCAGGGCGTCGATGATCAATCTGGCCACGTCATCGCCCTCGACGACCTCGCCGATCCCGGCTAGGGCCTCAACGATCATGGCCGGCCTCGGAAAAGGCCACCAGCTCGGCGCCCCGGCGGATGAACTTGGCGGTGGCCGCGGGCTCGGTCATCAACAGCCCGGTGGCCTCGCAGGCCAGCCCGGCCTCTCGGACCCGCGAGACCGAATCGGCGTCGCTGCTGTGCATGAGCCAGGCGTCCAACAGCCCCGAGCCCGTGTCCTGAGAGCCCTCGTGACGCGGGTCCTTGTTCCGAGGGCCCTTGTGTCGAGAGCCATAGTGCAGCCCGACCGCGGCGGCGTCGACCGCCACCCCGATGGCGGGCAGCAGCTTGTCGGCCATGCCGAGCACCGGCGCCCCGCCGAGGATGCCGGCGAACCCGACGGTGGGGGCCGCGGCCCGGACCAAAGACTCGCGCAGGCCGGGGACGGCCAGGATCGGGCCAATCGAGACGACGGGGTTGCTCGGGGCGAAGAGGATGAGGTCGGCGGCGGCGATGATCCCGGCCAAGCCCGCGGTGGGGCGGGCCGACTCGACGCCGACGAGGACCACCGAGCGCACGAGCGGCCGGGCCTTGAGGCGCACCCAGAACTCCTGGAAGTGCACCGCCCGCCGCCCGCCGTCGGCGTCCGGGTCCTCGATGACGACGTGGGTCTCGACGCGATCCTCGCTCATCGGATGCAGGATGATGCGGGTATCGGCAGGCAGCCACCGTTTGCTCAGCGCCTGGCTGACCGCCGCCAAGCCGAACCCCGCGTTCAACATCTGGGTGCGGATGAGGTGGGTGGCGATATCTCGATCCCCGAGGGAGAACCACGTGGGTTCGGCCGCGTGCGCCGCCAGCTCGGCCATGATCCGCCAGCCCTCGTCGGCCAGCCCCCAGCCGCGGCCGGGATCGATCGCGCCACCCAGGGCGTAGGTCATGGTGTCCAGGTCGGGGCAGATGTGCAGGCCGTGCAAGGTGATGTCGTCGGCGGTGTTGACGATGACGTCGATCTGCGCTGCCGGCCAGGCCGCGGCCACCCCGCGCACGAACCGGGACCCGCCCACGCCGCCCGCCAAGACGACGATCCGCGAACTGGGTGCCGAATGGTCGTCCGGGCTGGCGTTGGGGGCGTTCACGGGGCCAGTCTGGCAGGTTTAGCGTGGCAGGGGATATCGCCGACGGGTGCGCACTAGGGTGGGAACGCACCGCGGCGTGAACGCGCTGGTGAGCCTGGATTGGGAGAATCATGAACCACAAGCTGCTGGCCGCGCGAGCCCCGCTGGCCTGGATCGCGCTCGGCCTGGTGGTGGTGACCGCGCTCGTGCACATTCTTGTGGCCGGCGCACGAGGCGTCGTCGGTGTGGGCACCGTGGCGGGGGCTGTTACCGCAGACGCGGTGTCGCTGCTGATTATGGTGCTGCTCGTTCTGAGTTGTCTTCTCCCCCCGGTGCCGCGAGCCGTCAAGGCGCTGGTGATCAGTTCAGCTGTGGTGACGAGCCTCCTCACCATTGCGGTGGTCGTCCAGGCCATCACGTACATGCAGGCGGCGACCCCGCCGGCGAGGTGGTGGGATGTGCTGGCCGCCGGTGCGCTGAGCGCGATCGTGCCGCGGCTGGCGCTGACGATCGTTGCCTGGGTGCTCGTGGCCTGCCTGGTCTCGCCATCCGGCGCGGATGCCCCGCAGCCGCGCGCCCTCGAAGGTGGCGAGTTCTCCGACTCCGGGTCCGACGGTGTGCAGGCCGCCACCGAAGACGCCACCGAGGGCGAGGCCGCGCCCCCCGAGGTGCCGTCCAGCGAGGATCAGGCGCCGACCTGGCAACTCGATAAAGCCTCGGGGGTGGTGTGGCAAAGCGCCGCCGCAGCCGCGACCGGCGCGCAGGGCAGCGGCTACGGGATGCCGGGTCAGGCGCGCGGCAGCTGGCAGCCCGCCCCGGCCCTCCGATCCGCCGAATCGCCCGACTCGGCCGAGGACATCTCCTCGGCCGAGAGGGACCCGGCGGGCCCTGACCCGGCGGGCCCTGACCCGGCGGGCACTGACCCGGCGGGCCAGAGCGAGTCCGACAGCGCAGCCGCGCGCGAAGAACCGGCTGACGACGAGCCCACGGGAACGCTGCCCGTCCAGCCGCCGGGTCGCCGTTTCGCCGCCTCCGCCCGGCCGGCAGATAGCCCCTCCTCGGCGGATTCGCCGCCCCGGAACTGATTCCGGCGTTTCGGGCGATGCGACCGGCGGGGGCCCCGATGAGCGCTCGGCAGTGGAAGCCCCGCGATTGCTACCACAACCGCCCCATGGGCCCCAATTACCGCATCCGGGCTTGACTTCGGGGAATGACAGGCATGTAATTCCATCTAAGTAGTTCGCGCCGCCCCAATGCGGCGTGGGTCGAGGAGGAACGATGCAGGAATTGCTGGCACTAGTCGATGCCGGAGAAGACGAAGGCTTGTTGGGCTGGCAAGAGCGAGCCCTGTGCGCCCAGACCGATCCGGAGGCGTTCTTTCCCGAAAAGGGCGGGTCCACCCGCGACGCCAAGAAGGTGTGCTTGTCGTGTGAGGTACGCAGTGAGTGCCTGGAGTACGCGTTGTCCAACGACGAGCGCTTCGGCATCTGGGGCGGACTTTCGGAGCGGGAACGACGCAAGCTCAAAAAGCGCGCCGTCTGAATGCACCTACGCGATCCGATCCCTTCGGTCGGGTCGATGCTGTGACGTTGTGAAGCTAGAGTGATGGGCGCCCTGCGGGGTGCCTTTTCACGTCCGGCCAAAGTGCCGGGCTCGTTGGGACGTCGCGGCCAGTCCCAATCAATCCAGCGGGCCGCAGGGATGTATGGAGTCAGACAATCCGTGGGACTGGGTGGCCGAGGAGCCGCCCCCCATCGACGTCTCCGGAGAACGCGTCACCGCCGTGCTGGTCACCCGGCAGGCCGGGCGGTGGCTGGGCCAAACGCTCGCCTCGCTGAGCAACCTCCACACCGGCCCCCGGCGGCTGCTGGCCATCGACAACGAGTCCACCGACGCCAGCGTCGATCTGCTCGCCGACGCCGCGGACGAGGGCGTCGTCCACGCCGCGTTCACGGGCTCGGCAACGTTCGGTTTCGGGGACGCCGTCCAGGCGGCGCTCGAGGCCGACCGCGCCGACGGAGTCGTCGACTCGGTGCAGCCGACCGACCCCGGGCACGGTTGGCTGTGGCTGCTGCACGACGACGCCACGGTGAGCCCGAGCTCGCTGCAAAGGCTCCTCGAATTCGCCGTCACCGAGCCCGAGGCCCGGCTGATCGGCCCCAAACTGCTCCAGCCCGCCCGCGGGGGCCAGCCTCGACGCATCCTCGAGCTGGGGCGCTCCATCACCGATTCCGGGCGCCGCGTCCTGAGCATCGAACCCGGCGAGGTGGATCAGGGCCAACGCGACGAACCGGCGAGGACGCTCGGATTGTCGAGCTGCGGCCTGCTCATCCGGGCCGACGTCTGGGAAGAACTGGGCGGCTTCGACGAGGCGCTGCCGCTATTCCGCGACGGCGAAGACCTCGGCTGGCGAGCCAACCTGTGCGGGCATGGCGTGTTCATCTGCCCGGCCGCCGAGCTGGCGCACCGACAGGTCGGGCGGGCCGGGGTTCGCGAAGGCTCGCTCGCGGGGCCCGACCCCCGCAGCTTCGATCGGCTCATGGCCATGCGGACGGTGGCGGCCCAACGCACCGGACCAGCCGCCGCCTGGACAGCTCTACGGCTCGTATTGGGCGGCCTCGCCCGCGCGCTCGGCCTCGCGCTGGGGAAGGCGGGTAGAGCCTCGCTCGGCGAGCTGAGGGCGGTCCGCGGATTCGTCGGCTCCGGGGCCGAGTTGCGCCGGATGCGAGAGCGCCGCGCCCAGCTCGACTACACCGAAGAGGGCCGCAACCAAGCCACCCGGCTCCGACCCGGCTGGTGGAACGGCCCCCAGCTCGTCGGCGAGACCCTCGCGGGCGGCATCGACGATTCGGTGCGCGCCTGGCGCGGCGAGGAGGGGCCCGAGACCTCCATCGATGAGCTGACCGGCGAGGGCGACATCGATTCGGTCGAGCACGAGCAGCGACGCTGGTGGCACTCGCCGACCCTGGTGGGCCTGGTGCTCGCGGTCCTCGGTGCGGTCGTCGCGTCTCGACAGCTCTTGGCCGGCGGTAGTCTCACCGCCCAGCTGCTCCTCCCCGCCCCCGGCGGCCTCACCGAGGCGTACGCGAACTATCTCGACCCCATCGCGGGGCTTCCTGGCAGCTGGTCCGCCCCTTGGGTGGGCCTGACCGCACTGGGCTCGACGCTGGCGTTCGGGCAACCGAACTGGTGGCTCACGGCGCTGGTGTGCGGCAGCGTTCCGCTCGCCTACCTCGGCGCCGTGCTCGCCTCCAGGAGGCTGCTCGCGCCGGGTTGGACGGCCATGCTGCTCTGCCTGCTGTACGCCCTCCTGCCCGTGCTCTTGGGTGCCTTCGCTCGAGGCGATCTGCAGGTGCTGGGCCTCGCCGTCGCGGCGCCGCTGACCGCCTGGGCGCTGGCGCAGTTCTGGGGTGGTGAGCACCGCTGGCGGGCCGGCTTCCAGGTAGCGCTGGCGAGCGTCTTCGTCGTCTCCCTGCTCCCGGCCGCGTCGCTCCTGCTCGGCCTGCTGATCCTCGCCGGGGCAGCCCTGCGACGCGACCGCTGGCTGCCCGGGCTGCTCGCCTTCGCTGGTGTCTGGCTGGTGTTCTTCGTCTGGGTGCCGACGCTGTGGGCCAACCCCGGCCGACTCCTGACCGGTCCCGACCCCACCCTGGTGCCGAGCACCGCCGCCTCGACGCTCGATCTGCTCATCGGCCGCACGCCCGGTGCGGGGTTACCGCCGCTGCTGCTCTCGATCGGCGTCTTCGCGCTCTGCTGGGTGGGCGGGCTGGCGGTGCTGGCGCTGCGGCCGGGCGACCCGAGCACCCTGGCGGCCTCGGCCAGCGCCGCCTTCGCGCTGACGGCCGCCGTCGCGTCCGCTCACCTCGTGGTGGCCGTCACCCCGGCGGGGGATCTGGCCCGCCCCAGCGCCGCCGGTTGGCTCCTGATCGCGGCCGCGTCGCTGCTGCTCGCGTCCGGCCGCGGGATCGGCACGGCCGAGCACCCCGCTCACCGGGCCGATTCGGCGCGCGGGCCCGCCCGGGGGGTCGGCGCGGCGCTCGCTACCGTGTTGCTGGCCGCCACGCTGGCCACGTCGGCCTGGTGGCTGTCGGGTGCCTCCACGTCGAAGTCCGACGCCGCCGTGGCCGCCGAACCGCCCGAGGCGTTTACCGTTGGCGATCTTGAGGCGGCCAAGCGGCTCCACCGCACCGCCCAAGCTCAACTGCCGCCGTTCATCGTCAAGGCAGGGAAAGAACCCAGCAACCTGCGCGCCCTCGTCGTCGACCTGACCGGTGAGACGCGCTGGTCCCTCGTGCAAGACGGCGGCACCGCGTTAGGCGACGGCGAGCGCGGATTCTCCCTCGGCGGCTCGCCCGCGGCGCAGCGCCAGCTGTCTGAGGGCGTCGCCCGCATCGCCTCGGCCTCCTCCGACGCCGCGCTGGCCGCGGACCTGGCCGGGCTGGGGGTGGGCTACCTGAAGGTCGAGGGAGCCACGGATCGCCAGGTCACCGGCCTGGAGAACAGCCCCGGGCTCGGCGTCGGGATCGCCGACCGCGGTGCCGTCGTCTGGACGGTGGGCCCGACCGGAGCGCGTCGCGTCCTGCTCGACGGCCAGGACCGCCGACCGGTCACCGGCCGGGTGCTCGAATCCGCCGACCCGCGGACGCTGCTGCTCGGCGAGCCGCGCGACCCGAACTGGCGGGCGGAGCTGTCGGGCCACGAGTTGGCGCCCGTGGAGGCGGGCTGGCAGCAGGGATTCGGCGTCCCGGCGGGCGGCGGGGCCTTGGAGATCCGCTATGCCGCCCCCACCCGCGGCTGGCTCGCCGGCCTGCAGCTCCTGTTCCTGGCCGCCCTCGTCATCGGCGCCACCCCTGGTGTGCGTCGAGACGCTAGCCAGCGCGACGTCGCCGTGGCGCGCCGGGGAAGGGCCCCGCGATGAACGGGGACTACCAGATCGACCTCGACTTCGACGACTTCGACGACTTCGACGACGAGCACGACGGGGCAGCGGGGCGGGAACCCGTCGAGGGGGTTTCGCGCGGGGGTCGCGCGACGGCCCGCGGAACCGGCGGCTTGGGATCGCTGCTGCCCAGGCTCTGGCCGCCGCTCGTGCTCGCCCTGGTCGTGGTCCTCGTCCTCGTCCTCGGCTCACGCTCGGCCCCCCAGTCCGCCCCCGAACCGGTGCAACCCGGGTTCGCGCTGCGCACCACCACGGTCTGTCCGGTGGTGGCCGAACGGGAGAATCGCGTTCAGATCCTCACCGGCGACCGGTCGAGCGTCGGTGGCGCCGTCCAGGTTTCCGAGCTCGACGGCGCCCATCTCGACGAGATCCGCGCCGGAGCCCGCCGGTCGTTGAAACTGACCTCCACCGCGGCCGTGCGGGCCACCGGCGAGGTGGCGGGGGAGAGCGCCGCCACGGTGTTGACCACGGGTGACGAGGGTCAGCTTTCGGCGGCCAACTGCGCCTCGGCGATCAACAAGGGGTGGTTGGTGGGGTTGCGCAGCGACGATGAGCACACCTCGCGGATCGTGTTGACCAACCCCGATCAGGCCCAGGTCAGCGTGAACCTCACCGTCTACGACGCCGACGGCTTCCGGGCGGCGCCGGGCGGGCGCAACCTCGTCGTCGAGAAACAATCCACCCGCGAGGTGCCCCTCGCCGGTCTCGTATCCGCAGACTCGGCCCTGGCCCTCGAGGTGGACGCCGGCCGCGGCCGGGTGGCGGTGAGCGCCCAACAGGAGGTCCGCCGGGACGCGCAACCGGCCGGCGAGGACGGCTTCGTGGCGGGCGCCGAGCCGGCCACCGAACAGGTCATCGCCGCCATCCCCGGCGGCGCGGGGGAGCGCGAACTCGTCGTGTTCAATCCCGGGGAGCGACGCGCCGAGGTCAGCATCGAGGCGCTCGGTGAGAACGGGCCGTTCGTGCCCAGCGGCGCCGAGCCCATCGACGTCGCGGCGCAGAGCACCGCCAGCGTCGTCATGGGGCCGGGCTGGGACAAGACCCAGGTCAGCCTGCGGTTGCGCTCCGACGTGCCCATCGGTGCCGGATTCGTCTCGGCGACGGACTCCGACATCGCCTCCCAGGCGGCCAATCGTGCCCTCGCTCCGCTGAGCCTGGCCCCCGTCGCCGCGATCACCGGCGAGGCGGGCACCCTGGCACTGGCCAATCCCGGCGAGGAGGCGATCACCGCGGTCGTCACCCTCGGTCGAAAGGGCAGCTCCGCGCCCCAGCAGGTGACCGTCAGCGCCGGCTCGTCGGTCAGCGTGCCGATCGAGCGGGGACCCGCCTGGGTGAGCGTGCGGACCCCCGAGGGCGAGCGGCTCTACGGCGGGCTGATCCTCACCGACGGTTCGGACCGTACGGCGTTGAGCCTGCAGAATCCGGCCCGGGGTAGTACCGGCGGAGGCGTCGAGCGCGATCCGCACCTGGGTTGAGGGCCGAGCCTGGTGGCGATGGCACCAGGCTGGCGGTGTCCAACGGTGACCTACTGCGCGGTACCCGGTTGACACCACCCTGCTAGTCCACTGCTAGTCCAACCCTGCTAGTCCCTGCTAGTCCTCGTCGACGGCCTCGGGGTCGATCGCCTCCGCGGTGAACCCGGTCAACGCCGCGAGCTGTTCCACGATGGTGCGGTGCACCAGATCGCTCAGGCCCTGGCGGCTGCTCGCTCGGTGTTCCAGCGGCCGCCGGTAGACCACCACCTGCGCCGGGGCGTCCTCGCTGCGTTCGACGGCCGCGGCCAAGGGGACCTCGTCGGCCTGCCAATCGGTTTGCAACAACGGCACGTCCTCGACGCCCAGGCTGATCCCGTCGAGCGACTGCGGGCAGGTGTCGGCGATCCTGTTCAGTGATTGCGCGACCGCCTGGGAGAAGAACTCGGTGCGCCCGATCCGCCTCGGCGGCTCCGCCACCCACGTGGTGTAGGGGTTGGGCCGTGCCAACGGTCCGCGCAGGCCGCGGTCGTGGCGGTCGCGGCGTCTGTTCATCCACATTCCTCCTGCTCGGCACGCGGCCGACTTTGTCAGCGCGGGCCCGACTCTACGCGGCCGGCGATCGACGCAGAGCGAAACGCGGCGGCGGGATACGGGAGATCTGGTCGGATAGGGGTAGCGTCAGGCCTCGTGAGGATACGAGCGGTGGGGGCGCAGCGGTGAGGATGCGGCGGTGTAGCAAGACGGCGTGCGGGCGCTCGGCGGCGGCCACCCTGACCTACGTCTACGCCGATTCCACCGCCGTCCTTGGCCCGCTTTCCCTGCGCGCCGAACCCGGCTCCTACGATCTGTGCGAGACCCATTCCCACGGTCTGTCCGCCCCACGCGGGTGGGAAGTGATTCGGCTGGCCATCGAGGAGGATCCCGAACCCACCGTCGACGATCTGCTCGCGCTGGCGAACGCCGTCCGCGAGATCGGGCTCAGCTACGACCCGAGCCCCGAGCCCGCCAAGCTGCTGCACCCGCCGGGGATCGTGGAGCTGAACCGCCGCGGCCACCTGACGGTGCTGGCCGATCCCGACGCGTAGATTCTTAACCGGGTTCCCCAAGCTCTGCATTGAATTCCTGCCCGCCGCCGCGGACGTTAGGCTGAACACGCCATGTTGAACCAACTGATCTTCAAAGCCAATGACATCCGCGGGTTGGCCGGGGTCGACGGTGCCCAATGGGACCTCGACGGGGCCTGCGCCCTCGGCCGCGCCTTCGTCGAAACCTTCCAGGTCCTGGACCTGCCGGATCGCGAATTCGTGCTGGGCCGCGATATGCGCGCCACCGGCGTCGAGCTGAGCCAGGCTTTCATCGCCGGCGCGATCGCTGCGGGGGCCAACGTCGTCGACATAGGGCTGGCGAGCACCGACCAGCTGTGGTTCGCCTCCGGCTCGCTCGACCTGCCCGGGGTCGTGTTCACCGCCAGCCATAATCCGGCCAGCTACAACGGCATCAAGTTCTGCCTCTCCGGCGCCCGGCCCATCACCTCGGCCGACCTCCTCGCCATGGCCGCGCGGGCCCAAGACCTCGACGAGCCCGGGCTGGTCGCTCGCGTCGAGCCGGTCGGGACCCGGCGCGAGCAGGACATGCTCGGCGACTACGCCGCCCACCTGCTCTCCCTGGTGCCGCTCAGCGACTCCCGCCCGCTCAAGGTGGTCGCGGACGCCGGCAACGGGATGGCCGGGCACACGCTGCCCTCGGTGTTCGGTTCGTCGAACGTCGACCTCGTCGGCTTGTTCACCGAGCTGGACGGCAGCTTTCCCAACCACCAGCCGAACCCGCTGGAACCCGAGAACCTGCTCGACGCGCAGGCGGCCGTCCGCGCCCACCAGGCCGACGTGGCCCTGGTCTTCGACGGCGACGCCGACCGCTGCTTCATCATCGATGAGCGCGGCGAGGTCGTGTCTCCCTCCGCGGTGACAGCGCTGATCGCCAGCCAAGAGCTCGAGCGCGAGCCCGGGGCGAGCATCGTCATCAACACCATCACCTCCCAGACCGTGGCCGAGGTGGTCGACGAACGCGGCGGCCGGCTGGTGGTCTCCAAGGTGGGGCACACCTTCGTCAAGGCCGCGATGGCCGAGCACAACGCGATCTTCGGCGGCGAGCACTCCGCCCACTACTATTTCCGGGAGTTCTGGCGGGCCGATACCGGCATGCTTGCCGGTCTGCACGTCCTCGCGTTGCTGAGCCGTAG
>JBBSOW010000094.1:0-12216 GCA_038259365.1 Propionibacteriales bacterium | reverse complement strand
TGCGTGCCTTCGCCGACGTGCTGCAGCGCGCCCATCCCATTCCCGCCGGTTGGTCCGAACCGCTCGAGCAGGCGACGACCGTATGCCGCTGTGAGGAGATCTCCTACGGCACGGTCTGCCAGGCCGCCCGCCAGCACGCCGCGAGCGACCCCCGCCAGCTCAAGCAGTTGTCCCGGGTGGGGATGGGGTGGTGCCAAGGAAGGGTCTGCGGATTCGCCGCCGCCCAGCTGATGGCCGAGTTGAGCGGGCAGCCCGTCGACACCACCGCGGCCCCGAGGCCGGTAGCCTCCCCCATCAGCCTGGGCGCCCTGGCCACCCAGGAAGCCCATCCGAAGCGCCTGAGGTCGTCATGACAGATACCTATTCCACGGTTGACTATCACACCGGCGGGGAACCGTTCCGGATCGTCACCGGCGGAGCCCCCGCACTGCCCGGCGCCGATGTCGCGGATCGACGGATGCGGGCCATCGCCGATCCTGCGGTCCAGCGATTGCGCGAGATCCTGTGCCACGAACCGCGCGGTCACGCCGACATGTACGGGGGCTTCGTGACCGAGCCCGACGATGCCGGGGCGCAGCTGGGCGTCCTGTTCTGGCACAAGGACGGGTTTTCGACGGCCTGTGGGCACGGCACGATCGCCCTCGGGGTGTGGGCGGTGGAGAGCGGCCGGGTGCCCGCCGACCCGGACGGGCGTACTGAGGTGGTGATCGACGTTCCGTCCGGCCGCGTCACCGCCAGCGTCGTGTGCGAGGCCGGCCGACCGGTATCGGTGGATTTTCGCAACGTCGCGAGCTGGGTCTCGGCTCGTCGCGTACCGGTTCGGACCTCCCGCGGGGACGTCGACGTCGACGTCTCCTTCGGCGGAGCGTTGTACGCGAGCGTGCGGGCCGCCGACGTGGGCCTGCGCGTCACACCGGAGCACTACCAAGACCTCATCGGGCTGGGTCGAGAGATCAAACACTCCCTCAACGAAACCGTGCACGCCCGCCATCCCATCGACGATAGGCTTTCAGGGATCTATGGGACCATCTTCTACGACGAGCTCGACCCGGCCTCGCTCGACGCTAGCCGGCTTGGCGTGAACGCCCGCCCGCCCGTCTACCAGCGCAACGTCACGGTGTTCGCGGACGGCGAGATCGACCGGTCCCCCTGCGGTTCGGGCACGTGCGCCCGGTTGGCGCTCCTCGCTGCCGATGGATTATTGACGCTCGACGACACCCTGGTTCACGATTCGATCGTCGGCAGCCGGTTCATCGGCCGGGTCGTCGGGCACCTCGAGATCGACGGCCGCTCCGCCATCCTCCCCCTGGTCACCGGCATGGCCTATCGAACCGGGACCGCCACCTTCGAGGTCGACCCACGCGACCCCATCACCCCGGGATTCGTGCTGCGATGACCGAAATCGAGAACCACACCGCTCGGCAGCTGCAACTCCCCAACTTCCACCATCGCCTGAGCCTGCGTCAACAGGTCACCGACGCCCTGCGAGCGTCGCTGATCTCGGGCCGGATGCGCCCGGGGGTCTCGTATTCGGCGCCCAAGCTCGCCGTCGAGTTCGGCGTCTCGGCCACCCCCGTGCGCGAAGCGATGCTCGATCTGGTCAAGGAGGGACTTGTCGAGGTGGTGCGCAACAAGGGCTTTCGCGTCACGAGCCTGACCGATGAGGAGTTGGACTCCCTGGTCGAGATCCGAGGCATGATCGAGGTCCCCACCATGGCCCTGATCGCGGCCGAGTGTGTCGGCGACACCGCCGCGGCCGTAGAGGCGCTTCGGCCGCTGGCCCAAGCCATCGTGACCGCCGCGGAGCAAAGAGATCTCATCAGCTACATCGAGGCCGACACCGCGTTCCACCTGGGGTTCCTCGGGCTGCACGGCAACGACGCGTTGGTCAACATCGTCCGAGATCTGCGTTCGCGTTCCCGCCTCTACGGGTTGGCAGCCCTCGCCGAAGGGGACCAGTTGAGCCAACTCTCGGTCGAGCACGAACAGATGGTGGACCTGGCCTTGGCACGACGGGTGGACGATATGCGGTCGCTGATGTCGGATCACATCGCCCACGTGCGCTCGATCTGGGCCGGCGACGCGGGCCGCACGGACAGCAACGGTTAAGCTACGGTCAGCCTGGCCGTCGCGGTTGATCCCTCAGTGTGACGCAGCGGTAAGAAAACCTGCGTTCAATCGGGAAAAGCTCTGGCGCTTCTCGTCTCCTGGCCCTAAGGTATGTGCAATGTTACACGTCATATGTGGCGCGAATATCTACTGAACGCAACGAAGCGATTGGGCCGGTGGCATCGAATGGGAAAAACATCAGGATTCAAGCTCGGGCTGACCGGGCTCGCTTGCGCACTGTTGCTGGCGGCCTGCGGGGGTGGCGGCGAGACCAAGTCCGGAGGAACCTCCGGCGGGGGGGCCGAGCTGGATGCGAACGGCTTCGCCATCAACACCGGGCCGGCGACGAAGGGCGGCGCGATCCAGGTGCTTGGTGCGGTGGATTTTTCCCATCTCGATCCCGCCATGGGCAACGACGGCAACGTCAACAATTTCTACCGGCTGATCTATCGCACGTTGACCACGAACGCCAACGAGTCTGGCGATGGCGGCACCAAGATCGTCCCCGACCTCGCCACCGACGTCGGTCAGCCCAACGCGGACGCCTCGGTCTGGACCTACACGCTCAAGGACGACATCTTCTTCCAAGACGGCACCCCGATCACGTCCAAGGACGTCAAGTTCGGCTTCGAGCACTCGCTGGACCCGGCCGTCGCGATCGGCAACACCGACGGTCGGACCTTCATCAAGGGGGCGGAGAGGAACGAGGGCATCTTCAAAGACCCCAAGGGGCTCAAATCCATCGAGACCCCGGACGACAAGACCATCATCTTCAACCTGAACCAGCCGCTCGCCGGTTTCCCGAACATCGTCTCCAACGGACCCTTCGTCCCCTTCCCCGCGGACCAGGTGACGAGCCCGACCCAGATCGACTCCGAGCCGATCGCCTCCGGGCCCTACCAGATCAAGTCCTACACCCGCGGCTCCAAGCTGACGCTGGAACGAAACCCGAAGTGGACCGCCAGCAGCGACGACGTCCGCCCGGCCTATCCCGACGAGATGGAGTTCGTCTTCGGCGTCGACGCCAACACCATCGATCAACGACTGATCTCCGACCAAGGTCCGGATCAAAGCGCGGTGGCCTCCAGCACCAACCCACTGCTCGCCGCCAGCCTCGGCCGCATCCAGCAACCGCAGCTCAAAGCGCGAACGGTGCGCGACATTCCGGCGTGCACGGTATACCTCGGGATGAACACCACGAAGAAACCGCTCGACGACCTCAAGGTGCGCCAAGCGATCAGCTATGCCATCAACAAGCAGAGCGTGATCACCGCGACCGGCGGACCGCAAATGGCCGAGGTCGCCAGCGACATGCTGACCCCCAAGGTTCCCGGACGCCAGCCCTTCGACCTGTACCCGACCCCCGACAACAAGGGCGACACCGCGAAGGCGAAGGAAATGCTCGCCGAGGCGGGCCACCCCGACGGTTTCGACCTCGTGATGGACGCTCGAGCCATTCCCAAGTGGCAGGCCCAGGCCGTGGCCGTCCAGGCGTCGCTGAAGGAGATCGGCGTCAACGTCGAACTGAACGTCATCGACGCCTCGACCTACTACGAGGTGATCGGCACACCCAAGAAGCAGCACGACGTGGCCATCACCGGCTGGTGCTCAGCGTGGCTCTCCGGCCTGCCTCTGCTGGAGCCCTTGTTCGACGGCGACCGCATCACCTCCAAGGGCAACTACAACCTGGCCCAGCTCGACGATCCCAAGATCAACAAGCGTTTCGACGAGATCGGGAAGATGACCGATCTGGATGAGCAGAACGCCGCCTACGCCGAGTTGAACAAGCAGATCATGGAGTTGGCTCCCGTGGTGCCAATGTTGCGCGAGACCCCACTGCAGATGGTGGGCAGCAACGTCGGCAACGCCTTCGCCAACGCCGGCCAAACGGGTTACGTGGACTACACCGCTGTCGGTCTGATCAAGCCTTAGGGGCAATGATGTCTTCTCCCGCCCAACTGGGCACCGAGTTCCAACCGGGCTCTCCCAAGGAGACTCAGGCGCCCTCTCGGGCGCACCAGCTGCGCACGATGCTCAAGCGGCCTTCGGTGTTGTTGTGCTTGGCGTTTCTCACCGTGGTGTTCGTGCTCGCCATCTTCGCCCCGTTGGTCACCAAGCTCAGTGGCTACGGTCCCTACGAGTTCGATCCGTCGGTTATCGATCCCAACCTGGGCGGCCTGCCCATCGGTCCGCTCGGGGGCATCAGCTCGGAGCACTGGTTCGGCGTCGAACCGCAAAACGGGCGGGACCTCTTCGCCCGGATCTTCTATGGCGCGAGGATCTCCTTGCTGATCGCCTTCTCCGCCACGATACTGACGACCCTGGTCGGTACCACGCTGGGAATGGTGGGGGGGTTCTTCGGTGGCTGGGCCGATCAGATCGTCTCGCGGACGATGGACTTTCTGATGGCTTTTCCCGCCCTGATCTTCATGATCGCCCTCCTCTCGGCCCTGCCGCAGGGTAACCGGCCGCTGCTGTTGATCCTCGTGCTCAGCTTTTTCGGCTGGCCCTACATCGGCCGGGTCATCCGAAGCCAGACGATGTCGATCGCCAGGCGCGAATACATCGAAGCCGCCGTCGCCAGCGGTGGGCGCAAACCGGCCATAGTCTTCAGGGAGGTCCTGCCTAATCTGGTCGGCACGATCATCGTGATGAGCACCTTGTCGGTGCCGCTCTTCATTGGCACCGAAGCCGGCCTATCGTTCCTCGGTGTCGGGCTGACCCCACCCACCGCCTCCTGGGGCCAGATGATCTCGGAGGCGGTCAGCTGGTACGCCGTCGATCCGATGTACTTCTTCATCCCCGGCAGTTTCCTCTTCCTGACCGTGCTCACCTTCACGGTGATCGGCGACCAGCTGCAGGCCGCGCTGGATCCCCGCGGCGGTGCGCGGTGACCCGTTACTTGACCAAAAGGGTGCTGATCGCGCTGCTGACGATGCTGGGGGTGACGTTCTTCACCTATGTCATCTTCTTCAAGCTCTCGCCCGATCCGGCCGTGCAGATCTGTGGGCAGACATGTTCACCCGATCGCATCGATCAAATCCGGCAACAGTTGGGGTTGAACGAGCCGTTCCTGTCCCAGTTCCTGCTCTTTCTCAAGGGCCTGGTGGCCGGACGCGAATACGGCAGCGGGGCAGGTCTCATCACCTGCCAGTTCCCGTGCCTGGGGTACAGCTTTCAGAACGGGGTGAATGTCACCTCGATGATCGCCGAGCGGTTGCCGGTCACCCTCACTATCGCGGTGGGCGCGGCCCTGTTGTGGCTGCTGAGCGGCATCAGCGCCGGGATGATCAGCGCGTTCAAGAGCGGCAGCTGGTGGGACAAGGCGGCGATGATGTACGCCTTGGCCGGCGTCGCCCTGCCGAACTACTTCGTGGCGTTGATCTTGCAGTTTGTCCTCGTCGTGAAGCTACAGGTCCTGCCCTTCCCGCAAACGACTGCTTTCACCGACGATCCGGTGCGTTGGTTCCAGACCTACCTGATGCCCTGGTTCGTGCTTGCCCTGATGTACTCCTCCATGTACGCCCGGTTGACCCGGGCCAATGTCTTGGACACCCTGTCCGAGGATTTTATGCGCACCGCCCGGGCCAAGGGGCTCAGTCGCTCAATCATCGTCCGCCGCCACGCGCTACGGCCCTCCCTGACCCCCCTCGTCACGATCTTCGGGATGGACGTCGCCACCCTGCTCGGCGGCGCCCTGATCACCGAGACCGTGTTCGGTTTGAACGGTGTCGGGAAGATGGCCTACGACGCTATTGCCACCAACGATCAACCCGTCATCATGGCCGTCACGCTGCTCGCCGCATTCTTCGTCATCGTGGCCAATATTATCGTGGATTTGACCTACAGCATGATCGATCCCCGAGTGCGGGTGAGCGCGGCATGAGCGGCGAGGAGCCTCTGCTGGCGGTTGAACACCTTCGGGTCTCAATGGGCAAAGGGCCCCAACGTCAGGTCGTCGTGCACGACAACAACCTGGTCATTCGCAAGGGCAAGACGGTCGGGCTCGTCGGAGAATCGGGCTCCGGCAAGTCGGTCACGTCCTTGGCCATCATGGGACTATTACCCACTCACGCGTCGGTGGAAGGCTCGGTACGGTTCGCGGGACGTGAACTGTTGGGTCTTGCGGACAAGGACCTGCGGACCCTTCGGGGAGACAAGATCGCGATGATCTTCCAGGATCCGCTGTCCTCGCTGAATCCCTTTTACACCGTCGGTAAGCAGATCGGGGAGGCTTTCGTCGCGCACCGGGGAGGGACGCTGCGGCAGGCGCGAAACACGGTGATCGAAGCGATGGAGCGGGTCCACATCGTCGACGCCGCCAATCGGGTCGAGCACTATCCGCACCAGTTCTCCGGCGGCATGCGGCAACGCATCATGATCGCGATGGCGCTGTGCTGTGAACCGGACTTGATCATCGCCGACGAGCCGACGACGGCGCTCGACGTGACCGTCCAGAGCCAGATCTTGGAACTTCTGGCGTCGCTCCAGCAGGAGACCGGGATGGGGATGCTGTTCATCACCCACGATTTGGCGGTAGTAAGTCAGGTAGCCGACGACGTGCTGGTGATGCGGGCGGGAAAAGAAGAGGAATCCGGGCCGGTACGCGAGGTCTTTGCTCGACCGCAGAGTGCCTACACCAAGATGTTGTTGGGAGCCACCCCGAAGGTCGACGACAACATCACTGACCTCCTGGATCCGGCGGTGATCCGTAGCCGGGTGGGCGATGCGTCGGAATCCGTGAATAGTTCGAAGGGCACGCCGTGAGTAACGCCGAGACGCCGCCACCAGCTGTCGAGCCCGTCCTGCGAGTGACCGATATCTGCAAAGAATTCGTGGTGCGAGCGGGCGGCCCCTTCAGTAGCGCGACCAAGACGCTCAAGGTCATCGACGAGATCAGCTTCGAGATTGCGCCGGCGGAGACCCTGGCGATCGTCGGGGAGTCCGGCTGCGGCAAGTCGACGACCGCGCGGATCGTTGCCAAGCTGCTGAAGCCGACGTCCGGTCGGATCGAGGTCGATGGCGCGGACGTCACCGCGGCCAACGCCAAGGCGCTGCGCAAGGTCCGCCGCACGGTACAGGTCATCTTCCAGGATCCGTACTCCTCGCTGAACCCCCGGCACAACGTCGAGGAGATCGTCTCGGCGCCGTTGCGCTACCAGCGTCTGCCGCTGCCGAGCGAGGGCATCTCGAGCTTCGTCAAAGGGCTGATGGAGCGGGTGGGCCTCAATCCGGACCACTCGAAACGCTATCCGGCACAGTTCTCGGGAGGGCAGGCTCAGCGGATCGGTATCGCTCGGGCCATTGCGATCGGACCTAAGGTCATCATTTGCGATGAGGCCGTCTCGGCCCTCGACGTCTCAGTGCAGGCCCAGGTCATCGACTTGTTGAAGGACTTGCAGCGCGAGCAGGCGTTCAGCTACATGTTCATCACTCACGATTTGGCGGTGGTCCGCCAGCTGGCCCATCGCGTGGGGGTCATGCGGGCCGGGCAACTGATCGAGGTCGGGGATCGCCGGATCTTCGATCACCCCGAGGACGAATACACCCGAAGTCTGCTGGCCGCCGTGCCAAAGTTGCGCCTCGACGGGCATGACGACTCCACGAGCGCACAGGGCAACCACCTCAACCACTAGCCCCGTTCCTATCCGAAGGAGAAGACACCGTTATCAATAACTCACCGACCAGCACTGACTCGGCGCACGGGCCAGCCGACCAACGATTGCAGCAGATCTACTCCGAGGAATGGGCCTGGCGGATGGCCGATCTGGGCGACCAGTCCTTTTCGGCCCTGGAAGATCCGGTCCAGCCGACGTTGCCCGAGCGTAGCGTCGATCGGGAGCAGGAGCGGCTGCGGCGCTGGGAACTTGTGGGCGGTCAACTCGATCAGCTGGACACCACCGAGCTTTCGGCCGTGGAACTGACTAATCATGCGGTGTATCGAGAACAGATCGACACCCTGACAGCCCAACAACGATTCAAACTCTACGAGCGCCCCGCCAACGCGGACACGTCGTTCTGGGGTGGCCTCCTCGATGACACGCGACGAGTGCTGAGCGACGAGGACGAGGCCGAATCCTACCTGGAGCAGCTGCAACAGATACCGTCCTACTTCGCTCAGAACACGGCTAACATGCGCTCCGGCGCCGCGCGTGGGTTCGCGCCGCCCCGCGTTTCAATGATAGGCCGGGAAGCCCAGGTGCGCTCGGTGGCCGAGGCAACCACGGTCGATGCGATCGCCTTCTGGAAGCCCTTCGAGGCGATGGCTGGCAATCTGGGCAACGGTTCAAAAGATCGCCTACGCGAGCGCGCGAGGCAGACCATCTCCGCGGTCGTCCAACCCGCCTTCGCCGAACTCTTGGAATTCCTCACGACCGAGTACTTCCCATCTCTCCCGGAGCGGATCGATATATCGAGCCAGCCCGACGGCGAAGCCTTCTACCGGGCCCAACTCCGCGAGTACACGACCACCGATCTTACCCCGCGGGAGATTCATGAAACGGGCCTCGAGGCGGTGGACAACATCCGGACCGAGATGCGCAGCACCGCCAACGAGGCCGGATTCGGCGACGACGTCGAGTCGATGCTCGAATTCATGCGTCACGATCCGCAGTTCTACGAGACCACCCCGCGGGGCCTACTGCGCGAGGCGGCCTGGCACGCCAAGTTGTTCGACGGCATCGCGCACCACTACTTCGGCCGCCTGCCCCGGATGCGATTCGGGATCGAGGAACCCGAGCCGGATCTGGCACCGTTCTACACGTTCGGTCGTGGGGGGCCACACCAGTACGTGCTGAATACCTATAACCTCCCCGGTCGACCGCTGTATTCGTTGCCGGCGCTAACCCTGCACGAGGGGGCCCCGGGGCACGCGTTCCAGATCCCCTTCGCCCTCGAGATGACCCAACATCCCGCCTTTCGGCGCAAGACCTACCTCTCCAGCTATGGAGAGGGGTGGGGGTTGTATACCGAGCGCCTCGGTGTGGAGATGGGGATGTACGAAACCCCCTTCGAGATTATGGGCATGCTCAGCTTCCAGATGTGGCGCGCGGTCCGGTTGGTCGTCGATCCGGGAATCCACGCCATGGGATGGTCGCGGGAGCGGGCTCAAGGCTTCCTCCGCAAGCACACCGCGATCAGCGAGCACGAGATCGTGACCGAGATCGACCGGTACATCGCCTGGCCAGGGCAGGCGACCTCCTACTACCTCGGGATGCTCAAGATCATGGCGGTGCGCGCCCGCGCGGAGCGCAAGCTGGGAGCCGGCTTCTCGCTCCGGAACTTTCACGACTTGGTGCTGTCCCTCGGCAGCGTCCCCCTCGACGTCCTCGACCGCGAAGTCGATGCCTTCATCGCCGATGGCGGACACTCCCCCTTCGCCGACTCCAGCAATTAATCGTGGGTTCCATCACCGCGGCCCCGGAAGACACGCGGGGCCTGAGGCCCTCGGGGGACCTTCTGCTGCACAACGCCACCGTGATCGACGGCACCGGCGCCCCACCCTACGGCCCCGCGAGCATTCGCATCCGGGGCGATCGAATCGTCGCCATCACCTCGGCGCTCGACGAGCTCACCGACGCCGAGGCCCTGACGAACCAGGGCGCGTCGCCGCAGGTCACCGACGAGTTGGACCTGCACGGCAGTTTCGTACTCCCGGGATTGATCGACGCGCACGCCCACATCGGCCACTCGGCCCAGGTCGCTTCTGCCCAATACCCCTTCAAGCTCTGGTTGGCGTGCGGCATCACCACAGTCCGGGAGGCCGGCGCGTTGGGGCTGGGTCTCGACTTCGTCGTCTCCGAGGCGGCCAGGAGTGCGAAGCATCAGATCACGGCTCCGCGGATAGTCCCCTACGTCGTGTTCGGGCAGGGCGCACCCGAAACCCCACACACTCACAAGGCAGTCATCGAGTGGGTACAGGGGGTGGCGGACCGGGGGGCCACGGGGATCAAGTTCTTCGGTACGCGACCCGACCCCATGCGCTGGGCCTTGGCAGAGGCCGAGCGCGTGGGCCTGCTCAGCATGTGCCACCACGCGCAGACCGACGTCGCCCGCGTCAACGCGCTCACCACCGCGGGCTGGGGAATGGGCAGCGTCGAGCACGGCTACGGATTAGCGGAGGCGATGCTCACCAGCGGTCGGATCCAGGAGTTCCCGCCGAGCTATAACTACCACGACGAACACGACCGGTTCGCTCAGCTCGGGCGGTCCTGGGCTCAGGCCGCCCACCCGGGGTCGAAACGGTGGTGTGAGTTGTTGGACGAACTGGTGGGTCTCGGCAGCACGCTGGTTCCCACCTTTGTGGCCCACTTGGCCGCCCGAGATCTGGAACACGCCCGCGGCAGGCGTTACCACCAAGAGTTCACGAGCCGGCGGCTGCGGCACTTCTTCACCCCGGGACTTGGCCACCACGGCTCGTTCTTCACCAACTGGGGCAGCGTGCAGGAGGTCGCATGGCGAGAGAACTACCGGCTCTGGATGTCGTTCGTCGGTGATTTTCATTCTCGCGGCGGGAGGGTGTGCGCCGGCAGTGACGCGGGGTTCATCTACAACACCTTTGGCTTCGGCCTGATCGAGGAGATGGAACTGTTGTGCGAAGCGGGCCTGTCGCCGCTGGAGTCGATCAGGGCCGCCACGCTGAGCGGTGCGGAACTGCTGCGCCTCGACGACGAGATCGGTTCGGTGGAGATCGGCAAGAAGGCGGATGTCGTCGTCGTGGCGGAGAATCCGCTGGCCAATCTCAAGGTGCTGTCCGCCGCTGGCCATCTTCGCTTCGACGGGGAGGGAAACGAACTGGTCGTCGGGGCCCCCCAGTGGACGATCAAGGACGGGATCGTCTACGACGCCAGGCAGTTAGCCGACGAAGTCCGGCAGATGGTGGCAGACGAACGACTCGAGCGCCCCTTGGGCAAGTCCGGTCTCCCCTGATGGGCGGATCCAGAATCCTAGGAGGCATCCGTTACGCGCTGAGCCAATCGGATGGGTTGCCCGGCGGGGTCTTCGACGAAGGTCACCCGGAGCCGGTCCTCGCGGAAGGGGTGCGGTCCTCGGTTGTCCGTAGCCCCAGAATCCGGAGCAAGCCGGTACGCGGCAGTCACATCGTCGGTCCAGATCGTGATGCGGGCTCGGTGTCTAGCCGTCACGTGTTCGAGGCCGAGGCTTTGGACCGCGGGCCCAGGCAGGGCCGAGCCCAGGTCGAATTCCGCCAGGTCCAGCTCGAAGCGGGAGCGGGTGAAGCGTCAGACATCGAAGGTCTCGATCCGGCATCGCGGACCATCGGCTCGCGCAAGTCGGGCATCCGTGGTGAGCAGAGGAACCCCCATGATCTCGGCCAGGGCGACATACATGGCGTCCCAGCCGCGAACGTTTTCCCGCAGTTCCCATGCCCGGCCGAGCAGGAAGCGGTGGCTGAACCGCTCGGCTGGCCAGGCGAGCAGATCGTCCACGGCGAGCGAGGCCTGGGTCTGGTCCAGGCGCCCTCGGAACAAGTCTCGCCGGATGACGCCGAAGACCTCCACGTCGATGACGTGGGGGGCGACCTGATCCGGATCGGCGGCAAGGCGTCGCCGGATCTCGTTCGAGCGAGGCGATCCGATCAGCACCTCGTACAGACACGAGGCGTCAACGACGAGCATCGGGCCAAGGCCCACGCTGTTCGTCGATCGCGCTGAGTATCTCGGCGCGATCGACTTCGGAGACCCGTCGGGCGGTACCGGACAGCCAGCTCGCCACCGAGGGCCGCGTCGCCAGACGTGTCGCCTCCCCGCGCAACAGCTCCGGAACGCTCACCCCCTCTTCGGCTGCCCGCCGAACCAGCGCCGCGTACACGCCATCGTCGAGGTCGCGAATCTGCACGTTCTTAGGCATAGTCGCAGGTTAGCATGCAATATTGCATCATGCGGTCCGAGTGCGGGTGCTCTTCGGCTCGACTCTTGGGCGAACACCGAGATCACGAACCCAGGTAGGCGTCCACCACGCGGGGGTCCTTGGCCAGCTCGGCTGCCGTGCCTTCCAGGGTGATCGCGCCGTTCTCGACCACGTAGGCGCGGTCGGCGATCCGCAGCGCCGCGCGGGCGTTCTGCTCCACCAGGAGCACCGAGGTGCCGC
>JBBSOW010000093.1:0-12357 GCA_038259365.1 Propionibacteriales bacterium | reverse complement strand
GTCGACCTCGTCGGCCGGGACGTTTTGATCACCGATGGCCACGGTGGTGTCCCCGGGAACGAACCCGGTGCCGGTGATCGTGACCTCGGTGCCACCGGCGGTCGGGCCCGAATCGGGGTCCAGCGATGCCGCGGTCGGCGCGACGAGGGGAGCTTCGCAGGAGGTCTGGGCAAATGTTAGCGTCCCCACGGCGGTGACAATGCCGGGAAAGTCCTGATCGACGCCGAAGACGAACGCGGTCGCCGCCGCGGTCTGGGAGGTCGTCGTCTGCTCATCCACGGTCAGCGTGAGCGTCGCCAGGTTGGGGTCATCACCGACCACGATCTCGGTCTCCCCGTCCGCGTCGAGGACCACCTCGACGCCATCGAGGGTGACCGTTGCCGGCGGGGTGACGGCGGCGGTCGCCGGGCCATCCACCGGGCAACTGACCTCCGAGCCGACGGCGTCGAGGGCCAGGATCCCGCCGGCCGTGCCGATCTCCGCGCCGGTCACCTCGGCCGTGGCCGCAGAGCCGTCGGCATCGCTCGTGGCCGTCGTCTCGACCAGCTGCGCCCGCGTGGCGGGCTGCACTCCGAGGTCGGGCCCAAGATCGACGTTGATCTCGGTCTCCGCGCCGGCGAGGCTCCGCTCGCCGCCGGGGGGTGCGGTCACCTCACCGATGCGGTCATCAACCGAGGGGCTGGGACCACCTACCACCACCGCGTCGACATCGGCCAGGATCCCCACCGCCGACGCATCACCGGGGGAAGCCGCCGCGGTGCCGGCACCGGCCAACAGGATTCCGGTCGCGATGACCGGAACAGACAGACAGGCCACGAGTTTGCGCGACAGTGTTCTGCGGGACGAGAGCATAGATGTACCTTCAAGTAGATGGCCAGCGTCCCCGAACTCGCCGAGCGTAACAGTCAAAACCAACCGCTGTCACATCACGCCCCAGCCCCGTCGGAGCCCCGCGAATCCGCGCCCACGAGCCGGGTGATAACCACTGCTGTGATCGGGCCTGCACCCCCATTAGGCGCTCCGGCGGATCGGATTCGGCCAAGCATGGGCCACGACCGGGGCTGGGTCAGCCGGATGGCCTCCTCGGTGAGCTCGGGGCGCAGCGGGTCTCCGTCTTTTGGGCATCGGTCGGTCGCCGGGCCCGATTCAGCCGAGTCCATCGAAGGGGCGGACCTCGACCTTGCCCTCGCACGCCCTGGACCCGGCGGCCGCGAGCTTCAGCGCCATACCCAGGTCGGGTGCGTCGATGACCCAGAAGCCCGCGATGACCTCCTTGGTCTCCAGGTAGGGGCCGTCGGTCAGCACCGGAGTCTCACCCCGGCCGTCGACGACGGTCGCGGTCGATGCCGGCTGAAGGCCGCCGGCGAAGACCCAGTAGCCGTCGGCGCGAAGCCCACCGTTGAAGGCGTCGGTCGCGGCGAGCGCCTCCTCCATTCGCTCCTTGGAGCCATAGCCGCCGAACTGCGTCATCACGGCAGGACCGTGGACGGTCAACAAGTAGTGCGTCGTTCGCTTCTCCTCACGTTCCGGGCGGACCGAACGCCGCCTTCTACCCTCTCCACGAACAGCATCCCGCCGATACGACAAGCCGCACACAACGGGTCGGATCGGATGCCGCATCGCGTTGATCCGCGCCCCGCGTCTGCGGTCAGCCCTGAGCGAGACAGAACTCGTTGCCGTCCGGGTCGGCTAGCTCGACGCAGCCGTCTCCGGTGCTGTCGAGCTGGGCCGCTCCGAGCGACACCAGTCGCTCGACCTCCGCGGTCAGGTCGCCGTCCACCGGGGTGAGGTCGAAGCGTTGCCGGTTTCGCGCGTGCTTCGGCGTCACTGGCGGGCCACCCCACGCGACCTTGGTGCCGCCCTCGGGGGATTGGACTGCCGTCTCCTGGCCCTCCTCCCACACCAGCGGCCAGCCCAGCGCCGCGGCCCAGAAGAGCCCGGTTCGGCGGGTGCCGTCACAGGCGAGCTCGCCGAGAAAGCCGCAGCCGGCCAGGTAGGAGTTGTGGGGTTCGATGACGCAGAACTCGTTGCCTTCGGGATCGGCCAGGACGACGTGTCCCTCGTCGGGGTGCTGGCCGACGTCGAGGTGAACGGCGCCGAGGGCGAGCGCCGAGAAAACCGTGTCCCGCTGTCCGTCGGGGCTGGCGCTGGTCAGGTGGGGGTGCACCCGATTCGGGCCGGTCTTCTCGGTGCGGCTCGGGGCGAACCGCAGGCCGACCTGGGTTTGCGACCCACGCAGTAGCAGCGCACCGCGGTCGTCGTCGATAACCGTCCGTCCCAACACACCGGCCCAGAAGTCCGCCAGACGAGCCGGGTTGTGCGCGTCGAAGGTCAAGGCCAGCAGCCAGGAGGTCATCTCTCGCATGCTAGACGCAGGCGCAGCAATATCGCACGCCCCTATCCGGTTTGGCCGTCGATGTCGTATCCGTTGTGGCTCCACGACATGAGCAGGGTAAAGCGATCGGCGCGCACGGTGGTGCGTCGGCACTCGATGGGTTTGTTCCGCCAGAGCCCGGTGCGCTCGATGACGAGCGCTGCGGTCCCGGGGGGCACGCGGAGCTGTTCGGCCCTGGCCTCGGAGAGGTTCGTGGCGGTGATGCGTTCGCGTCCGCCGTCGGGGCGAGGGGCCTGATGACGTTCGAGTTCGTCATAGAGCGAGGTGCGGCCGAAGTCGGTGTGCAGCAGCGGCGCGCCGATCTCACCGGGCAGCCAGACGCAGTCGTGGGCCAGCGGCTCGCCCTCGGCGAGTCGGATCCGCTCGAGGGCGAACAGTTCGGTCTCGGGGGCTAGCGCCAGGTGTTCGGCTGCTTGTGGATCGGTCGCCAGGGTGCAGGCCAGGACGATGCTTTCTTGGGTCATTCCTTGGTCTTCGATCTCCCGGAAGAGGGAGTAGATGCTGCCTAGGGGCTGCTCGATCGTGGTCGCCAGCACCTCACTGGAGCGCCCGCGCCCGGAGCGCACCAGTCCCGCCGCGCGGATAAGTCGCAACGCCTCCCGAACGGTATGGCGGGAAACGCCGTACTCCCCTCGGAGGCGGGTTTCGCCGGGAAATCCGTCGGTGAACTCTCCAGCGGCCAGCCGGCGCAACAGGTCGGCGTGCACCTGCGACCACAACGGCTCGCGGCTGGCCCGATCAATGGCACTCATCGAGGCCAATGTACTCACCCACCTCGTGTGTCGGGCTAAATTGCAAACCGTAGCAAATGTACGTACATTAGGGACAATCGACGGCAAAGGAGCAGCCATGGACGTCAAGGTCATTGAGACCTCATCGCTGGGGGATCGCTCGTACCTGGCGCACGATGGCCGGGTCGCCGTAGTGATCGATCCCCAACGTGACATCGATAGGGTCCTTGCGGCCGCGAGCCAGGCCGGGGTGAAAATCACCCACATCGCGGAGACGCACATTCACAACGACTACGTCACCGGCGGGCTGGAACTGTCGGCGGTGACCGGTGCGACCTACCTGGTCAACGTCGCCGACCCCGTGCAGTACGACCGCGCGCCGATCAGCGACGGTGAGGAGCGCACGGTCGGCGAGCTGACGCTGCGGGCGGTGGCCACGCCCGGTCATACCGAAACCCATCTTTCGTACGTGATCACCCACCACGGCGAGCAGGCAATATTCTCTGGGGGGAGTCTGTTGTTCGGCTCTGTGGGGCGCACGGATTTGGTGGATCCCGCCAAGACCGAGGGGCTGACGCGCGCCCAGTACGCCTCGGCGCATCGCATCGCCGACGAGGCCGACGCTGGCGCGCGGCTCTACCCCACGCACGGGTTCGGCTCCTTCTGCTCCAGCGGCCCGGCGACGGGTGCGGATAGCTCGACCGTGGGCGAGCAGCGGAGCACCAACCACGCCTTGACCGATGCCGATGAGGACCACTTCGTGCGCGAACTCATCGCCAACCTGACGGCCTACCCCGCCTACTACACGCACATGAGCCCGGCCAACCTCAAGGGGCCCGGCCCGGCGGATCTGTCGGTGCCCGAGCCGCTCGACGCCGACGAGCTGACGCGACGCCTGGACGACGGGGAATGGGTGGTCGACCTGCGCGAGCGAGTGGCCTTCGCGGACTCCCACCTCAGCGGGGCGGTGAGTTTCGAATACGGCGACGGCAGCAGCTTCACGACCTTCCTGGGCTGGGTCTTGCCGTGGGGGAACCGGATAACCCTGGCCGGCAGCGAGGAGGAGGTGGAACAGGCCATCCGCGATCTGTCGCGGATCGGCATCGATTCCCCGGACGCGGCGATCGGCACCGGGCCAAGCGACATGGCGCCACACGCGCCGACGTCGGCCTACCCGAGGGTCGATTGGGACTCGTTGGTAGCCGAGGGGCCCGAGAATGCGACGGTGTTGGACGTGCGACGCACCGATGAATACCAGGAGTCGCACCTCCCGGGCGCGGTGAACATTCCCCTGCACGACGTGCTGACCCGCATGGCTGACGTTCCCGATGGGCCGGTGTGGGTGCATTGCGGCTCGGGTTATCGGGCCGGGGTTGCGTCCAGCCTCCTCCAGCGAGGAGGCAAGGAACCGATCCACATCGATGCGGCCTTCGATGACGCCGAGACCGCCGGGGTGACCCTCACCAGCTGATCCGTGCACTGCTTCACGCCGAACCCCAAGCCCCTAGCCGTCCCAGCGAGCGGGATAATCGATCTACTTTCCGAATAGAGGACCATCACATGTGTCGAGCCGTAACCTGCAAGAAGTGTGGCAAGACAACCTGGGCCGGGTGCGGCCAGCACGTGGACCAGGTGATGAGCCGGGTGCCCCGCGGTGACCAATGCCTGGGACACGACCAAGATGCGCCTCAGCCCGGCTGGTGGCAACGGTTTTTCCGCAAGCCCTGAGGGACAGCCATTTCATTGCCAATCCTCGACTCAAGGAGCTGAACCTGATCTACACTCACTCCATCACCATGCCGCTGCGCTCTACCGAAGCGGTCGAACGTACCCGCTTCGCCCTGGCGATCAGGGCTTCGGGATCCTGACCGGAATCGAATATCAAGGCGACCGTGGACGCGAAGTTGGGCGCCGACGCGGCCTCCGCGGTCGGTGACTACGTCATTCTCGCGGCGTGTAATCCCGGTCTCGCGAGCAAGGCCCTCGCCGCGCAGGCCCAGCTCGGCGCGCTTTTGCCGTGCAATGTCGTCGTCCGGTCCGCCGGGGGAGAACGTAGCGTGGTCGAGACCCTCGACCCCCATACGATGCTTCAGCCCAGCGAGGGCGACGGGGTAGGTGAGGTTCCGACGACGCCGCCGCCCGCCTGCGGGCGGTGCTGTCCCCATCGAAGGGGTTCCCGGGCCGACCCCGACGAGAACGTGATCGCCACTGACCCGGATCATGAGCTGAACCAGGGCGATAGTCCGCTGGACCCCGACGGAGTCGAACACCGCGTGCGCCCCGTAGCGCCGGTCAACTCCTGGACCTTGGCCACCGCGCTCACCTCGGAGAGGAACGCGTGGTGCGCGCTAACCTCCCGCGTCAGCGCCAGCTTGTCCTCGGCCACGTCGAGCGCCACCACCATGGCGGGGCTGATCGCCCGCAGGATCTGAATGCCCACGTGGCCCAGCCCGCCGGCGCCGATGACGACCGCGACAGATCCCACCACGTGACGGCGTTGGTCACGGTGCCGTCGTCGGTCGCTGGTCGGGAGCGATGATGTGGCAGATCTGAGGGTCGGAGCAATCCGTGGGGTCGAGCTGGCTGCTTCGGGCGATCAGGACCTCGAGCTCCGCCTCCAGCCCGGCGAGTTCCTCCTGCCGTGCCCGCACGTCGTCCCGCTTGGCCAGCAGCAGAGAGCGGACGTGGGCGCACGGTGTGGCGCCGTCGTGGCGAAGATCGAGGATGCCGGCAATCTCGACGAGGGTCAGTCCCGCGGCTTGCGCGCTGCGAATGAACCGAAGCCGCGTGAGGGTCGAGGGCTCGTAGTCGCGGTAACCGTTGGGTCCCCGTCGAGGCGGGGCCAGCAGGCCCTTGCGTTCGTAGAACCGAACCGTCTGCGTGGAGACACCCTCGGCGTCGGCGACGGCTTTGATACGCATGGCTCCTATGCTACGCCTTGACCTTGTACCAAGGATAAAGGTTTAGCCTGCAGGTATGGATATCACCTTGATCTACTTCGAAGAGTGCCCGAACTGGAAAATTGCCGATGAGCGGTTGCGGTCGCTCGCGGACGAGCGCGGCGATCTCACGCTCGCTCACCGGCTCGTCGAGACCCCGGAGGACGCCGAACGCGCCGGTATGCGCGGCTCGCCGAGCATCCTTATCGACTGCGTCGATGTGTTCGCCGAGCCCGGCTCGACGGTGGGCTGGGCGTGCCGCAGGTACCCGACATCGGACGGGTACGCCGGCGCGCCCACGCTCGAGCAGCTGCGCGAGGCCCTGGCCGACGCGGCCTGACGAGAGGTTCGAACCCATCGCCGTCTGTCGGTCAGCCCACGGCGACGGTGCCCATCATCCCCTCGTCCTCGTGGTCGAGGATGTGACAGTGATAGACCGTTCTGCCCGAGAAGTCCTCGAACGCGATGAGGACCGTGACCCGACCGGACGCCGGGACGTTCACGACGTCGCGCCACCGCGGCTCCGGGACGCGACCCTGCCCGTCCTCGATGACCTGCATTGGCCAGACGTGAAGATGCATGGGGTGGTCCATGGTGCTCGAGTTCGTCAGCGTCCATTCCTCGACGGTCCCGGCCTCGACGGTGGCATCGGTTCGATCGCCGTCGAAGGTCTGGCGGTTGATAGTGAACGACATCCCGCCGCCTCGGCCCATCATGCCGCCCATCCCCATCCCGAAGTCCAGGGTGCGGCGGCCGGCGATCGGGCGCCCGCGCAGGTCTCGCAGGGCCGGGCCCGCCGGCACGGGGCCCGGCGTGTCCGTCGATTCCCCGGTGACCTCGAGCGCCAGCATCTCGACGGCGTCACCGCCCCCCGTCGACCCACCGCCCATCATGGCGCCCATGCCGCCCCGATCGACCGGCTCGGCGGTCAGGGTTGACGACCCCTTCCGGACGTCGACGAGGAGTTCGACCCGGCCACCTGGTGGCAGCACCAGCTCGGAGAGGGTCTCCGGGGCGGCGAGGCGGCCGAAGTCGCGGCTGAAGAGTTGGACGTCCTGTCCGTCCAACGCAAGCCGGAGGTAGCGCGAGGGGCAGGCGTTGACGATCCGCCACCGTTCGCGTTCCCCGGGTGCCGCGGTGATGCGGGGACGAACCTGGCCGTTGACCAGGACGATCTCGCCCTCGCGGCCAATCATCCTCTGCATGTGATCGACGGTGGCAATGGCTCCGGAGGCGTCGAGGCTGAGATCGGAGACGACCATGAGCCGCTCCCGGGTCACCGGAACCGGCGCGGCATCTTCGACGATGATCGCGCCGTAGAGCCCGGCGGCGACCTGGTCGGCCACGGTGCCGTGGAGGTGCGGGTGGTACCAGTAGGTGCCCGGCGGGTGATCCTCGGGTAGGACGAACTCGTAGTCGAACGAATCGCCGGGGGCGATGCTGATAAACGGATTGTCCGAGTTGCCGCGCGGGGAGACGTGCAGCCCGTGCACGTGCAGGTTCGTCGGGGACGGAAGCTCGTTGGTCATCGCGATGCGCACCGTGTCACCGGGGGAGACGCGCAGCGTCGGGCCGGGTAGGGAACCGTTGAAGGTCTGCACGCTCGCCTCGCGGCCACCGACCTGGAGGCGTTTGGGCGCGGCCGTCAGATCCAGCTCCAAGACCCCGTCGCGGCTCGCGATGTCCTCGGGCTGGGTCAACGCCTCGCCGAGCGTGCTCTCGCTTTGATCTTCGTGAGACGCCGCCCACCACAGACCCACCCCACCGGTCGCGGTGACCCCCGCCCCGACTAGGCCTGCGGCCAACAGCCGCCGGCGCGTCAGCGCACCCATAGCCCGCCGCCTCCTCCCAGGCGCCGCGGTCTGCGGCGTTCCTTCTTTCTCGGTCCGTGAACCTCACGAGAGGAGCCGCCGAGAGCCGCGCAATGGTTCGCAGTCCGGTTAATCTTGTACCCCCCTAGGGTATGACTCTACTCGTGGGGGGACCAACGAGTCGCCGGGGGGCGGCCGAGGAAGTGCTCGGCGTCGTCGCGGCGCCCGGGCCGTGCTGTTCCTCACCACCACCCGTCCCGGCTCGAAGCCGTAGTCGTCGCCGCGCGCAGACCGTTTCCGAGACCGACAACATCCGGTATAGTTGCTTGCCGCAAACAAATAAAAGGAGGCAGGCGTGATCGATCGGGATCGTGCGGGCAAGCTCCTGCTCGAAATGGTGAAGGGGCACCGGGTCTTCCGGGCGGCTGGCCAGCATCAGCAGTCGAGCATTTCGGGCACCAAGGTCGGGGTGTTGCAGAGCCTCAAGGCCGGTGACGCTCGCCTGGGCGAACTCGCCAAGCAGCTGGCCGTGTCCGCGTCGGTAGCGTCCCGCGCGGTGGATTCGCTGGAGTCTGACGGGTTGGTACGACGCCGTCCCGACGAGCAAGACGCCCGTGCCCTCGTCGTCTCGCTCACGGACCCGGGTCGCGCGAACCTGGCCCGACGCCATCGCTACATCGCGGAGAAGTTCGCCGACGTGCTCTCGGACTGGACTCCCGAGGAGGCCGACGACGTGATCAGCCTGTTAGAACGACTCAACCTTCACCTCAACCAGCTTACCGAAGCCCTCGAGGCCGACGACAGGAGAAACCCCCCCGCATGACCGCAACCCCTCACGCCGCCGAACCGGAGGCGCTGACCCACCGCGAGGTCGTCCAGGTGATGACCGGGCTGTTGGCGGCGCTGTTCACCGCGCTCATCTCCAACACCATCGTGTCGACGGCCCTGCCGACGATCATGGCCGACCTGAACGGAACCCAACGGCAATACACCTGGGTGATCACGACCAGCCTGCTGATGATGACGATCAGCACCCCCATCTGGGGCAAGCTGTCGGACCTGTTCGACAAGAAGGCCCTCGTGCAGCTGACGATCGGGCTGTTCGTGGCCGGTTCCGTCGTCGCCGGATTCTCTACCTCGATCGCCATGATGATGGGGGCGCGAGCCGTTCAGGGCGTTGCCATGGGCGGTCTGGTGGCCCTGGTCCAGTCGATCATGGCCTCGATCGTCTCCCCTCGCGAACGTGGTCGATACGCCGGGTACATGGGCGCGGTCATGGGCGTCGCCACCGTGTCCGGGCCATTGCTCGGTGGGGTGATCACCGACGGTCTGGGGTGGCGGTGGACCTACTTCGTCTGCGTGCCGCTGGCCGTCATCGCGGTCGTGTTAATCCAGCTGAAGCTGCGCGTCCCCGATAGGGCGTCACGCAAGGTCACCATCGACTACGCCGGTGCGGTGCTGCTCGCGATCTCGGCGGCGCTGCCGATGCTGTGGGTGACCTTCGCCGGCAGCGAGTACGCCTGGATCTCGTGGACCTCGGCCGTGTTCATCGGCGCCTTCCTCATCGTCGCGACGGCGGTCGTCTTCGTGGAGCTGCGGGCCCCCGAGCCCATCGTTCCCATCCGGCTGCTCGCCAACAACACGGCCGCCCTGATGATCGTGGCCAGCCTGGCCGTAGGCGTGGCGATGTTCGGGCCCGCGGTCTTCCTCACCCAGTTCTTCCAACTCGGCGAGGGCTACTCCCCGACCCAGGCCGGGTTGTTGATCTTGCCCATGATCGTCTGCCAAACCCTTTCGTCGACGATCGGCGGTCAGATCGTCACCCGCACCGGCCGGTGGAAACCGATCATGGTCATCGGCAGCTTCCTCATGGTCGCCGGGCTCATCGGCCTGGGTATGGTCGACCACACGACCGGATATCCGTGGGTGGCCGTGTCCATGGCCCTCACCGGGATCGGCGTGGGTGCGCTGCTGCAAAACATCGTGCTGGCGGTCCAAAACACCGTCGATGTTGTCGACGTGGGTGCCGTCTCCGCCGCCATCTCCTTCTTCCGCTCTCTGGGCGGTGCGATCGGCGTCTCCGCCCTGGGGGCCATCCTGACCAACGAGGTCGCCGTCAACATCCGATCCCGGCTGCAAGAGATGGGTGTCTCGGCCGCCGAACTGGGAGAAACGGGGAGCTCTGGCGAAACCAACCTCGACCTGTCCCGGCTTCCCGAACCCATCCGGATCGCGGTCAACGATTCCTACGCCGACTCCTTCGGCCACATCTTCTTCATCGCCGCAATGGTCGCGATCATCACCCTCATCGCCATCGTGCTGGTCCGTGAAACTGTCCTGCGGAACACCGTCAACCTGCGACCGACCCGTCGTGAAGGCTCGGATCGGGAGCCCGTCTCGGTTGGGGTCCAGCGGTCTAGCGACGCAGAGACGACAACAGAAACCGACGCGCCGTCACAAGGAACTCGAGCTACGAGCGGCCGAACGGGATCACACGACTAGCCTGGGGTATCCGGGCCCTACAGCTTGATGCCCAAAGCCCAGGTCATCAGCGTGAAGGTGGTGGCCGTGATCAACACGATGCCGATGAGGTTGAGCCAGATCCCGCCCCTGACCATGTTGGCGATGCTGACGTAACCCGAGCCGTAGGCCACCGCATTGGGTGGGGTGGCCACCGGCAGCATGAACGCACAGCTGGCGGCCAATGCCACGGGGATCGTCAACAGCAGCGGATCGAGGCCCAGGCCCATGGCGACCCCGCCGGCCACGGGTAGGAACGTGGCGGCGGTGGCGGTGTTGCTGGTCAGTTCGGTCAAAAAGATGACTCCGGTCGCGATCAGCACGATCAGCAAGACGACGGGGACCCCGCCGAGCTTCTCGGCTTGGGTACCGATGTATTCGGTCAACCCGCTGCTGCCGAACTGGCTCGACAACGCCAACCCACCTCCGAACAGCAGTAGGACCCCCCAGGGCAGCTTGATCGCGGTTTCCCAGTCCAACAACCGGACCCCCCGAGCGGCGCCAGCGGGCAGAAGGAACAGCAGCGCGCCGACGATCATCGCGACACCGGCGTCGGTGACGATCGGATCTTCCCAGATGAGCGGGAGCGAGACCCAGCTGACCGCCGCCAGGACGAACATGATCCCGACGCGGATCTCGCCTTGAGAGAACCTGCCCAGCTTGGCGATCTCGTCACCGATGAGCTTTCGGCCCCCGGGGATCTCGTCCATCTCGGGCTTGAACAACACTTTGGTGAGCAGAAACCAGACGATGACGAGGAAGACCGCGGCCAGCGGAACCCCGGCGATCATCCATTGGCCGAAGCCGATGTCGATCCCCTGCTCCTCCTGCAAGTAACCCACCAGCAGAGTGTTCGGGGGGGTGCCGATGATGGTGGCGAGCGATCCGACGGAGGCGGCGTAGGCGATGCCGAGCATCAGCGCGGTGCCGAAGTTGGTCTTGTGCAGCACATCCTGGACGTCGACCTTGCCGTCTCCGTCGGTTGGCGCGTCGTCATCGAGGGTGGCGACCAAGACCAGCACCGAGACCCCGATGGGCAGCATCATGACCGCCGTGGCCGTGTTGGAGACCCACATGCTCAAGAACGCCGTGGCGATCATGAACCCGGCCACCACCATGGTGGGCTTGGTGCCCACCGCTCTCACCGTGACCAGGGCAATGCGCCGGTGCAGGTTCCAGCGCTGCATCGCCAGGGCCAGCAGGAATCCGCCCATGAACAAGAAGATGATGTCGGCCCCGTAGGAGGCCCCGACGTCCTTCATCGTCACGTCGGCGTTGAAGATCGGGAAGATGATCAACGGCAGCAACGCGGTGGCCGGGATCGGAATGGCCTCGGTCATCCACCAGATCCCCATCAGCAACGCCGTCGCCGCCGTGAGCTTGGCGGGATGGCCGACGTCGTCGGACATCGCGAGGTAGACGACCAGCGCCGCCACCAGGCCAGCTCCCAGGCCGATCCACTGGTTGCGGTTCATCCGGGAGGGCACCGCGTCGGCGCGCTCCCCAGGCGATCGGGTCGCTATTTCGTCGTAGTCCCCGCTTGTGGGTGACGAGCCCACCTCGTGCTCTGCCATGCTGCCCGTCCCCTTTGACTGGTCCATACCGCGCACACTACGGTCCGGACGCGGAGGCAATAGCTCGGGTACTCAGGTCATGTCTACATTAGGCAACGGCCGTGCCCGAACCAAGGAGTCCGCTGACGAGCCACGCCAGCCAGGCGGCGGCCGTCAGCACGCCGACCCAGATTCGGCCGCGACCGCCAGGGCGCCACACACCTGACGCATCCGCGCGTCGCTGAACCGCCCGAGCTCCACGAGCACCGCGAGCGACACGCTTTCGACCGAGTCCAGGTTGACGGCCGATCGGCGCGGCACCGGGTCCTCGCCGGGCTCCAGGGTTGCCTCGCTGACAATCCCTCGGATCGTGGTGGTGCACGGCGCGATCGACACCCCGTGATGCCG
>JBBSOW010000092.1:0-12390 GCA_038259365.1 Propionibacteriales bacterium | reverse complement strand
CGACACAGGAAGGGGACGACGATTCGTCCGGCGCGGGCCTGGCCTCCCGGCTGTTGCAGGACGAGATCGAGCGCCCGCGCACAGGCCCGATGCGCGACATCGTCGCTACCATCCAGCCCGAGCAGGACGTGCTCGTGCGAGCCGACCTCTCGACGTCGCTGTGCATTCAGGGGGCGCCGGGCACGGGCAAGACCGCCGTCGGGCTGCACCGGGCGGCCTTCTTGTTGTACGCCTTCCGGGTCCGGCTGGCCCGGCTCGGGGTGTTGGTGATCGGGCCCAACGACAGCTTCCTCAGCTACATCGGCGACGTGCTGCCCGCCCTCGGAGAGATCGAGGCCACCCAACACACGGTGCAGTCCCTGCTGGCCGAGGTCACCGGCCTCGAGGTGCGCGCGACCGACTCCACGCAGACCGCCCTGATCAAGTCGAGCCCGGTGATGGCCCAGGTCATCGAGCGGGCGGTCTGGTCGCATCTGGCGGAGCCCACCTCGAATTTGGTCTATCCCAAGGGTTCGCGACAGTTCCGTGTTCCTGCCTACCGAATCAGCGAGCTTGTCGATGAGCTGCGCGCTCGCGGGGTGCGCTACGAATCCGGCCGCCAACTGCTGGCGCGGCGGCTCGCGCACGAGATCTTGATCAAGATGGAGGCCTGGGGCGATTCCCCCGACGACCGCGTGCACGCCTCGGTGGCCCGCAGCCGTCCGGTGAAGGCCTGCGTCGACGCGGTCTGGCCCCAGGTCGACGCCGCCAAGTTGATCTTGACCCTCCTCACCGACGACGCGCTTCTGGCGCAAGCCTCCGGCGGGTTGCTCGACGACGATCAGCAACGGTTGTTGATCATGCCGAAGGCCCCGCGCACGCCCAGGGCGGCCAGGTGGAGTGACGCCGATCTGGCCCTGATCGACGAGGCGGCAGACCGGTTGGAGCGCACGGGCAGCCTCGGGCACGTGATCATCGACGAGGCCCAGGACCTCTCCGCGATGCAACTCCGCGCCGTGGGTCGGCGGGCCAGCACGGGATCGGTGACCGTGTTGGGCGATCTGGCCCAGGCCACGACGCCGTGGGCGAGCCGCGGCTGGGGCGACGCGCTGGGCCACCTAGGTCAGCCCGATTCCCAGATCGAGGAGCTGGTGGCAGGCTTCCGCGTTCCAGCCGCGGTCATCGACTTCGCCGCCCGGCTCTTGCCGAGCATCGCGCCGGGCCTGACCCCGCCGCATTCCATTCGTCGCTCGGCCGGCGAGCTGACCGTTGCGACGGGTTCCACCAAGGAGATCGAGCGGGCGGCCACCACAGCGCTGGCGTCCGAGGGCAACGTGGCCATCATCGTGGCCGACGCCGCGCTCCCCGCCGTCCACGCGAAGCTGCGGCTCCCCCACGGCGTGCTCGGCGAACAGGCCACCGAGCGCACAGAAGGTGGCGACACCACCGGTGCGGACTTCGCGCCGGAGCGGCTGCAGATCGTGCCGGCCAGCCTCGCCAAGGGGTTGGAGTTCGATCACGTCGTGCTGGGCGATCTCGAGGCGATCGTCGAGGGCGAGCCGGATCGTGTGACCGGCCTACGCCGGCTTTACGTGTGCCTGACCCGGGCGGTCAGCACGCTGACGATCGTGCACGAGCGCGACATTCCTCCCGAGCTCGCCCCGTCGGCCTCGTAGCCCTTCTCGCCTATCGGTTCCGAGCCCATTCCTCGTCGAGGAGCTTTCGCCAAGACGAGACGAGGTCCGCATCCACCCAGGCCTTCCAAGAGCGATCCAGGCGCGCGACGGTGTCGAGGTGGAAGGCGCGCACGCCGGCGCGGGTCAGCCACGGCACGTGCTCGGGAGCCAGGCCACCGCCGACCATCATGACGTCCGCGTACCCGCCGGCGGCCAGTCGGAGCAGGTCCTCCAAGCCGTGCTCGACCCCCCTCGCCGAGCCCGCCGAGAGGACGGCGTCCAACCGAGGGAGCCGCGTCACCGTCGCCCAGGCCTTCTCGGTGTTCAGGCAGGTGTCGATCGCGCGGTGGCAGGTCCAGGGCCAGTCGCCCTGATCGAGGAGCGCGCTCATGACCTCGACGTCGATCTCGGAGTGCCCGTTGACGAAGCCCATCACGATGCCCTCAGCGCCGGCGTTGCGGTACGCCTCGGCCAGCCCGCGAAGGCGCACAAACTCTCCGCCGTCGGTGCCGAAGCCCTCGCGCAGCCGCAGGGTCACTCGCACGGGCACATCCACCGCGGCACAGATCTTCTCCACCTCATCCGGAGCGGGCGACCTGCCGTCGGCGTCCGGCTCGCCGACCACATGGAGGCGATCGGCTCCCCCGTCGCGGGCGCGGCGAGCGTCCCCGACGTGCAGGGTAAGCACCTCGAGCACTGCTGGCATGGGCTACCGCTTTCCCTCTTGATTCCCGCCCCGCCACTACGGGCGGCGTATCCGCTCACATCCTCGCACGCCGCCTCCGTCCAGAGGGGGACGGCGAGCACAACCGCCAATGGGGCGGCCCCCGAAGGGACCACCCCATTGCCGTGTTGCTTACTACTGGGTTCCGCGGTTCTGCGTGCTGCGGGTGCGCAGCGGGGGGCCGGACCTAGAAGTCCATGCCGCCCATGCCACCCATGCCGCCATCGCCGCCGCCGGCCATGGCGGGAGCCTTCTCAGGCTTGTCCGCGATGACGGCTTCGGTGGTGAGGAACAGGGCCGCGATCGAGGCGGCGTTTTGCAGCGCCGAGCGCGTCACCTTGGCGGGATCGATGATGCCGGCCTCGAGCATGCCGACGTACTCGCCGGTGGCAGCGTTGAGTCCCTGCCCCGCTTCGAGTGACGAGACCTTCTCCGCCACGACGCCGCCCTCGAGGCCGGCGTTGATGGCGATCTGCTTGAGCGGAGCCTGGCACGCGGTGAGCACGATCTGCGCTCCCACTGCGAGGTCACCCTCGAGATCCAGCTTGACGGCCTTGGCGGCCTGCAGCAACGCGACGCCACCGCCAGCCACGATGCCCTCTTCGACGGCGGCCTTCGCGTTGCGGACGGCGTCCTCGATGCGGTGCTTACGCTCCTTGAGCTCGACCTCCGTGGCCGCGCCGACCTTGATGACGGCAACGCCGCCGGCCAGCTTGGCCAGCCGCTCTTGCAGCTTCTCGCGGTCGTAATCGGAATCGGAGTTCTCGATCTCGTTGCGGATCTGCGCGATGCGACCAGCAATCTGGTCCGCTTCGCCGGCGCCTTCGATGACAGTGGTCTCGTCCTTGGTCACCACGATCTGGCGGGCCTGGCCCAGCAGTTCGAGGGTGACGGCGTCAAGCTTGAGCCCGACCTCTTCGGAGATGACCTGACCACCGGTGAGAATCGCGATGTCGGCCAGCATGGCCTTGCGACGATCACCGAAACCGGGAGCCTTGACGGCAACCGACTTGAAGGTGCCACGGATCTTGTTGACGATGAGGCCGGCGAGGGCCTCCCCGTCGGTGTCCTCGGCGATGACGACGAGCGGCTTGCCCGACTGCATGACCTTCTCCAGGACCGGCAGAAGATCCTTGAGGTTGGAGACCTTGGAGTTGGCGATGAGGATGTAGGGATCGTCGAGGACGGTCTCCATCCGCTCGGTGTCGGTGACGAAGTAGGGCGAGATGTAGCCCTTGTCGAAGCGCATGCCCTCGGTGAGCTCGAGCTCGAGGCCGAAGGTGTTCGACTCGTCGACGGTGATGACGCCTTCCTTGCCGACCTTCTCCATCGCCTCGGCGATGATCTCACCGACCTGCGGATCGGCGGCCGAGATCGAGGCGGTAGCAGCAATCTGCTCCTTGGTCTCGATCTCCGTGGACATCGAGGTCAGCTGCTCGCTGATGGCCTCGACGGCCTTCTCGATGCCCCTCTTCAGGTCCATCGGGTTCGCGCCGGCGGTGACGTTGCGCAGGCCCTCACGGACCATTGCCTGAGCCAGCACCGTGGCGGTGGTGGTTCCGTCGCCAGCGACATCGTCGGTCTTCTTGGCAACTTCCTTGACGAGCTCGGCGCCGATCTTCTCGTACGGCTCCTCGAGCTCGATCTCTTTAGCGATAGAAACGCCGTCGTTGGTGATGGTGGGGGCGCCCCACTTCTTGTCCAGCACGACGTTGCGGCCCTTGGGGCCGAGGGTGACCTTGACCGCGTCGGCGAGGACGTTCATGCCCCGCTCAAGCCCGCGGCGGGCCTCGATGTTGAATTCAATCAGCTTAGCCATGGTGTTCCGGGAGTCCTCCCGCGTCTGGGGTATTACCCCGTGGATGTGTGCAGTAGCGACGCCGTGACGATGCCCGCGACGGACGATCTCGTAGGAGATCTCACCGACTCGACGTAGCACTCTCATGATGAGAGTGCTAACTCATGTTTAGCACTCGGCATAGGCGAGTGCAAAGCCGATCCCAGAATCCAACTCCTCCGTTTCGCCGGCCGGTTTCGCCCTGGTGCTGACCGGCGGTTCCGGCAAACCGGCTGCGTGCGAGAGTAAAAGAGTCAGACCCGATGTATCAGACGCCCTCTCGGTGTCTCCTCAGCGGTGATCGGGAAGTATCCGAGACGGTACGGGCGGTCAATCGGGGGAACCGCCCGTACCGGTTCCAGGTGGAGGTGACAGGGATGGTGCGAGTCGAAGGCCGGACGCGGGCCGATAGCGGGCCGCACACCCAAGCCATGCCGCAGGTGGAAAATGCGGGAGGGGAAAGGGTTGCGGCCGAGCAACCGGACGCCACCGACCCACTGCTGTGGACCAAGGCCGGAGAGCTGTTCGCGCGTTGGCAGGACGGGGATTCGGAATCTCTGGACCAGCTCGTACGCCTGTTGACCCCCGTGCTGTGGCACGTCGTCCGCGCCTATGGGCTGAACAAGGACGCCGCCGAAGACGTCGTCCAAAGCACCTGGCTGACCCTGGTGCGTAGCGGAGCCAGCATCACCGATCCGCAGGCGGTGGGGAAGTGGCTGACGATCACGGCCAGACGCCAGGCCTGGCGCAGCCGTAGCCGTCGTCAACCAGATCCGGTGGAGGACTCCTGCTTGGAGTGGCACCTCGAGAGCGAACCATCGGCGGAAAGCCACGTCGTCCAAGGCATCGGTGAGCGCCATCTTTGGGCCGCGGTCCAGCGGTTGCCGGAACGCTGCATCCGGCTGCTGCGGGTAATTGCGTTCAGCGACAAGCCGAATTACGCCTCGCTGGCCGCAGAGCTCGGCATGCCGATAGGCAGCATCGGACCGACCCGAGGGCGCTGCCTGCAGCGCCTGAAGGCCCTCATCACCACACAGGGAGTTCAACATGACTGATCATTCGGGTGGGGAGTTCATCGACTCCCCCGAAGCCGAGGCCGTTGTCTCGAACCCCCAGCTGGTGAAGATGTTTTCCCATCACGATCCTGTGCCGCCTACACTGGCCGATGAGGTCCTGCTGGCCATCTCCATGGAGGATCTCGACGTCGAATACCAGCTGTTGTCACTGGTGGAGAAGACGCGCGAACTTTCCGGCGCTCGCCAGGTCAGCGATGCGTTGACCGTGGCCTTCGCCGCGCACGGCCGCTCGCTGATGATGCGCATCAGCCCGCTGGCCGACGGCCGACGCCGCGTCGACGGTTGGATCGGGCCGGCTAGCCAGGTCACCGTCAAGCTGTCGCGGCCCGCCGGGGCGCTCGAATGCGTCACCGACGAAACCGGCCGGTTCGAACTCGCCAGCATCGCCGCCGGGCCAGCCCGGGTGATGATCGCCGAATGGCCTAGTCAAGACGGTGAGGAGAACACCCCGTTCGCGACGCCCCTGTTCGACCTATGAGCCTGTTCGACCTATGAGCCTGTTGGACCGTTGACCCTGCTCACTCTGTAAATCAACCCCACCCCGCGCAATCACCAACCCACTTAAGACACCAGCAGCAAAGGGCCTCTATGACGAACCAAGCCAACCAGCCAGCCCGCGTCCCCCCAACGACCCGAGGCGCGATCCTCGATCCCGCAAAGGCCCTGACCGTCGGCGGGATCGAGCCCAACCGGACCGCCTACGTGGGCTCGGAGCTGTTGCTGTCCACGGCCGCGGAGGGTGCGGCGTCACTGGAAATCCTGCGCGGCGAGGCGGCGACGTTGAACTGGGAGGTCAGCCTCGTCGGCTCCGGCGAGGACCCGGTGTGCCGCCTCGCGGCCGCGCCCGTGGGGATCACCCAACTGCGGCTCAGCGTTGTGCAAGGAAAGGCCGCCAGCGCTCCGGACGGGTGGGAGCTGCTGCAGCGAGCTCGCGCCAACCACGGCGTCGACAAGCTTCGTGGCGTGGGCCTGAACCACCTACTCCACGTCACTCCCGCGGAAGAGGGTAGCCCCGCCGAGGAAGGCAGCCCCGCCGAGGAAGGTTCACCCGCCGAGGAAGGTTCACCCGCCGAGGAAGGCAGCCCGACCCGGGCCTACGGCCGAATGGGCTTTGGCGGCCGCCAGCCGGTGGCGTTCGTCGGGCGCCGACCTCACCGCCTGGCTGACCACAAGATCGCCGGCCGACGGCCGGTCGTGGCCCTCTTGGATTCGGGTTGCGGCCCGCACCCGTGGCTCGACAAGATCGTGCGGACCGACGTGCTGTTGGACGATCAACCCATCGGCGACACCGACCCCCACACCGATCCCGAAGTCGGCGGCGATCACGACGGCCGGCTGGACGGGATGCTCGACAGATTCTCCGGCCACGGTACCTTCATCGCCGGGCTCGTGCACCAGAGTTGCCCCGACGCCGACATCGTCTCGTGGCGGGTCATCGCCTCCGACGGGCGGATCGTGGAGGCCGACTGGTTGCGGGCCCTCACCCAGATCGCGGAGCTGGTGCGTCGCGACGCGGAAGACGAACCCGGCGGCAGGGCCATCGATGTGCTGAACCTCTCCATCGGCTACTACCACGAGACTCCGGAGGACGCGCTTTTCGATCCGGTGCTGCGCAAGGTGTTGAACACGCTGGCGCGATGCGGCACCACCGTGGTCTGTTCGGCCGGCAACCACGCCACCTCGCGACAGTTTCATCCTGCGGCGTTCGCCCCGCATCCTGGTGGGCGCGAGGATAAGACCGATCGCGCGGGCCTCATCTCGGTGGGGGCGCTCAACCCCGACGGCACCGTCGCTCTCTTCAGCAACTCGGGGCCGTGGGTCAGCGCCTACGCCACCGGCGCCAGCGTGGTGAGCACGATGCCCCGATTCGAGGGTGGGTTACAGCCCTGGGCGCGCGCCACGGCCTTCGGTCAGCCGCGAGAGTCCATCGATCCGGACGATTTCAGCAGCGGGTTCGGCCTGTGGAGCGGGACCTCGTTCTCGGCACCTCTCGTCTCGGGCCGGATCGCGGCCAGGCTGGTGGGCAAGCTGCGCGCCCAGCAGCCCCTCTCGGAGCGAATCGGCGAGGGTCGTCGCGCCTGCACCAAGGTGCTCGCGAAGAGCCAACCGCCGTCCCTTAAGTGAAAACTACTAGCCAGTAGGGTGATCTAGCGAGACTATAAGGGGGTGCTGTCAGCGCAGGAGCTGTACCAACGTGGCCGCGTTCTAGGTAACGCGGGCAGGCACGCTGCGGCAAAAAGGCTCCTGATCAAGGCCGAGCCGCGGGCCGACAGCGCGGAACTTCGGGCCCGGATCGAGTTGAGCCTGGCCTACACCGAATCCGAACTGGGCACCCACAATGCGGGGATAGAGTTGTGTAGATCCGCGCTACGCCACGACGGCATCACTCCCCTCGTGCAAGGCCTGATCTGGAGCCAGCTGGGCATGTTGTTCATGCGCTCGGGTCGTGGCAACGAAGCGCTCGGGGCGTTGGATCGGTCCGAGTCCCTACTCGTCGACACGGATGCGGGGGCTGCCGCGGACGCCGAGACCGAGTACGACCGGAGCCGGACGCTGGGGAACGTCTACTTGAGCCGTGGCAACGTGCAACTGCAACTCGGTCACCCGCTGGCCGCGCGGCACAGCTTCGAAGCGGCCAGCCGCCAGTATCGGGCCGTCGGATACCGCGTCGGGGAGATCAAGGCCAGGCACAACCTCGGTTACGCCACGCTGCTGAGCGGGGATATTGTGCCTGCCCTTCGACTCATGGAGCAGGCCGACCTGGCGAGCCTGGGGCCGGTATGGGCCGCGGTGAGCAGCCAGGATCGGGCCGAGGCGTTGCTGGCGGCAGGGATGGACAAGGACGCGGCGGTCAGCCTGCGCGAGGCCAGCCGGGCCTTCGCCGCCCGGCGGATGCCGCAGAGACAGGCAGAGTCCCTGCTGGTGTTGTCGCGGCTATCGCTGCGCAGGGATCCCCGGGAAGCCGCCCGCACCGCCCGGCGGGCGGCCGCGATCTTTCAAGCGCGGGGATCCGCCGCCTGGGCCGCGCGGGCCCAGCTCGTGGCCCTCGCCGGCGAACTGGCGAGCCGTACCGATGATCGATACCAGACCCCAGGCGCCGGCGATCGAGAACTCGCGGCTCGCGCCACCGAACTGGAATGGACGTTGCGCCGGCACCGGTTCCACCTCGAGGCCCAGATGGCGCGGCTGTTGAAGGTCCGGGCACTGGTCGCCTCGAATCAGCTCGAGGCGGCCCGACGCGAACTCCAGCGCGTCCGCGTTCGCCCCGCCGCGCCGCTGGAGAACCGACTCCTCATCCGCGAAGTGCGGGCCGAGTTCCACTCCCGCACCGAGCATCGGGGACGAGCGCTCTACCAGATCCGGTTGGGGCTGAAGGACCTACAGGATTGGCAGTCCAGCTTTGGCAGCCTCGATCTGCGTAGCTCGCTCGTCGGGCACGGTCGCGCCCTGTCCAAGGCCGGGCTCGAGCGCGCCCTCGACGACGGCCGCCCCCGTCGCATCTTCGAGTGGGCCCAGCGGGCTCGGGCGCTGGCCTCTCAGGTCTCCCCCTTGCGCTCCCCCGTGCCGAGCGAATCTTCCGAATCGTTGCACCGGCTCCGCGAACTGCAGGAGCGACAGGTTACCGACGACTCACGGGCGTTGGCTCGCGAGATTGCGGCCCTGCGCCACGACATCCGCCAACGCGCCTGGCAGGCCCCCGGATCGGGCGAGGTGACCGACATCGTCAGCCTGGAGCACGTGCGCGAGGTCTTGGCCGAGACCGATGGCATCCTCTTGAGCCATGTCACCGACGGCAAGCGGCTGCTGCTTCTCACGGTCAGCGGCAGCCGCACCAAGGTGTTCGATCTGGGCAACCTCGCGGCGGTGCGGGCCCTGCTACCGGGGCTCTACGCCGATCTCGACGTCGCGGCCGGCCATCTTCCACGGCAGCTGCACGATATGGTCACGGGCAGCCTGAAGAGCCGACTTGCCAAACTCGATCGCGCCATCCTGGAGCCGGCGGCGGCCGAGATCGGTGACCGCCGCGTCGTCGCGGTCCCGACGGGCAGCCTGGCCGGCGTGCCATGGTCCATGCTGTCGACGCTGGGCAACAACCAGTTGAGCGTGGCCCGCTCGGTGTCGCTGTGGTTGCGCGACCGCCCCAGCCAGCGTCTCCACGCCCCCACCCGCTCGGTCGGCTTCGTCGCCGGACCCCGCGTGCCACGGGCGCACGAGGAGGTGCAGCGGGCGGCGAGCTATTGGCCCAGCGCCGAGGTCATCGCGGGAGATCGCGCGACGGCGGCGACGGCGAGCGAACTGGCGAGCCGTGTGGACGTGCTGCACTTTTCGGCCCACGGCCGCCACTCCTCGCAGAACCCGCTGTTCTCGGGCCTCGAACTCAGCGACGGGCCCTGGTACGGCTACGACATCGACAACCTCGAGCACGTGCCATCGGTAGTCGTCTTGTCGTCTTGCGAGTTGGGCCGTTCCTCGGTGCGCTGGGGCGAGGAGGCCGTCGGCATGACCGTGGGCTGGCAAGGCGCGGGAACGAAGGTGGTGATCGCGGCGTCCGCGAGCGTCGACGACGACGTGGCCTGCGAGGTGCTCGCCCACACCCATCAGCGCTTGGCGGCCGGAGCCACTCCATCGGAGGCACTCTTGGGGGCACAGCAGGCCCATGCAGGCGTGGTCACCCCGTTTATGTGTTTCGGTTCGGGTTGGTAGCGACTGCTCGCCACCGATCTGGTTCAATCCAGATCGAAGCCGAGGCGCTTGGCGGAGCGAGCGCGCTGACGGCTGGCGCGCAGGCGTCGCAGCCGCTTCACCAATAACGGATCGGCCTCCAGGGCCGCCTGCTGATCGAGCAGGGCGTTGAGGATTTGGTAGTAGCGCGTCGCCGACATCTGGAACTGCTCTCGGATGCCTTGTTCCTTGGCGCCGGCAAAGGACCACCATTGCCGCTCGAAGGCCAGGATCTCGGCGTCGCGCGCACTGAGCGCGCCGGCAACGTTACGATGCTGCTGTTCGGTCTTCTCGACTGCTCCCATGCTCGGCAGTGTAGGGCCAAATCACACCGATGTCATTCGACACCTTTACCATTTAGTTATAAAAGTGGTCGATATTGGGTATCGTCTAGGGCTCACGGGGAGATGGATACGAGTATGCGGCGCCTGAACGGCCGAATTAGGCAGTACGCCTGGGGATCGAGAACAGCTTTACCGGACCTGTTGGGTCGGCCGCCGACCGGCCAACCGCAGGCCGAGTACTGGCTAGGGGCTCATCCGAGCGCGCCCTCGGAGGTCGATGGGCAGCTGCTCACCGAGATCCTGGAGAATAACACCGAGCACATCGGCGCGAGTTCCGAGCTTCGTTTCGGCACCCAACTGCCCTTCTTGATGAAGCTGCTGGCGGCCGAGCAGCCCCTGTCCATGCAGGTCCACCCGACTCGCGAACAAGCCCGGGCCGGCTTTGGGCGTGAGGAGGCGGCAGGCATCCCCCGAACGGCGCCGGAGCGGGTCTATCGCGACGACTGGCCCAAGCCGGAGGCCATGATCGCCCTCGAGTCCTTCAGCGGGCTCTGCGGCTTTCGCGAGCCCGATCGCAGCTTTGAACTCTTCAGAGCGCTTGGGGTGACTGAGCTGTCCGAGCTCATCGACCCGCTGCGGGCCCCCGGCGGCGCGTTCGGCGTCGAGGAAACCTTCTTGTCCTTCCTGCGAATGGGTAACGAGGACCGCTGGATCGTGGGCAAGGCCGTAGCCGCTGCAACCGCCGTCCGCCGTGGCGAGCGCGAGTTCCTCGAGTTCTGCTCCACGGCGGTGGAGTTGGCCGAGCACTATCCCCAAGATCCTGGCCTGCTCGCGGCCCTGTTGTGTAACCGCATCCGCATCCAACCCGGCGAAGGCATCTTCCTGCGGGCCGGCCTCATGCACGCCTACCTGAAGGGGCTTGGCGTGGAGATCATGGCCAACTCCGACAACGTGCTGCGCGGCGGGCTCACCCCCAAGCACGTCGACGTCGACGAGCTGGCCAAGATCGTCGATTTCACCCCTGGCGAGGTCGAGATCATCCCCGCCCCCCCGCCCGGGATGGATTTGTGGCTTTACCCGACTCCGGCCCCGGAGTTCGCGATCTGGCGAGTCTCACCGCAGCGACGGCCGGTGCTCATGCCGGCCACGGAACGGGCCCGCATCATCGTGTGTACCGAGGGCAGCCTCGATCTCTACGCAGGCGGAATCGGGCTCACCCTCAAGCGGGGCGAGTCCGCGTTCTTCGGCGCCGGCGAGGAGTCGAACGTCGCCGGGCGAGGCGGCGGCTTCATCGGAGCCCCCGGGATTTGAGACGATGCCTCGAGTGCTTCGACGCGAGCGGTCTGCAGGGCTGCTGCGGTTTCGCCTGCTCGCGAATTCGATCAACCTATCCAACCTCTTTGGGCTCGGGGTGGCCAAGCTGGGCGGTTGCCGGATCCGGTTCGGGCCCCGCGGGTTGATCCTGGCCGATCACTACCGGTTGGCCTTTCCGGTGGCGGGGGCGTTCACCATCGGTAACGTGATCATCACCTCCGGCGATTGGGATGATCTTGAACATCGCTCGCCCAACCTCCTGTGTCACGAGGAGGGTCACACGTGGCAGTGGCTCTACTGCGGCGGCCTCCCGTTCCTGTTCACCTACACCGCCGCAATGGGCTGGTCGTTGCTGCGCACCGGCGACCGCGCCGCCGGCAACCTCTTCGAACGCCAGGCCGGGCTCGACACCGGCGGCTATCCCGATGTGAGCACCCGCTCGCCGGCCGCGGCGATTCGGTCGTGGCGGACGCGGGCCGCCAACCGGCGGCAGGCAAGAAAGATGCCTGAGGCTCGGACTCCTTGGTAGCATCGAACCCGGTCGAAAACGACCAGGCTGGCGTGGCGCAACTGGTAGCGCACTTGTCTTGTAAACAGGTGGTTAGGGGTTCGAGTCCCCTCGTCAGCTCAACGCATAACCCCTAATGGGACTGCAACATGCTCCGGGTTTGCGGGATGCTGTTGTCTGAGCCGGCTGTCGGTGAGCACTGCAAATCCCAGGCCTTTGAGGTCTATGACTAGATCGTGCCCCGGCAGGTTGGTGAGGAGGCTGGTAGTG
>JBBSOW010000091.1:0-12520 GCA_038259365.1 Propionibacteriales bacterium | reverse complement strand
TGCTTCCTCGGCCGCCACAACGAGGTCTACAGCCCGCCGCGCGACCTGCTGACGGTGTTACCCGGATCCACGGTCACCGAGATGCCCCGCAACTCCGAGAATTCGTTCTGCTGCGGGGCGGGCGGCGCGCAGATGTGGATGGAGGAGAAGCTCGGTTCTCGCATCAACCTCAACCGCACGAAGGAGGCCATGGCCACCGGCGCCGACACCATCGCCACCGGTTGTCCCTTCTGCCGCATCATGCTCTCCGACGGCGTCGCGGCCGAAACCGACGGCGAGGAGGCCGCCAAGCCCGTCGAGGTGCTGGACGTCTCCCAGCTGCTCCTGGAGTCCGTCCGCCGCGGAGACGAAACCTCCTCTTCAGGCCTGACCGCCTAGCCTGCCCGAGAGGGAGAGCTGGCCCACGGGACGCGGGTTGTCAGTGCGCTCGATATAGCGGCTCCCGCGTGATTCACGAATCGAGCACGAAGCGCTAACCCGAGCCAGCCCGGCAATGAGCCGAGCGGGAATGGGTACGGTCAGCCCTGCGCCGACGCCCACCTGCGCCTCGACACGTCACCATAGTCGACCGCAGCCACCGCTACCATCTTCGAACCGCTCGCGGACCAGGGAGCGTCTCCCACACGCCTCCCGGAACACCCGGAGCCAGCGCGCTCGATATAGCGCTTTGCGCTTGATTCCTAAATCGAGCGGGAACCACGCACCCGAGCAAGGCCAGCAACATCCTGAGCGCGGTGCGCGATACCGAGCGCGGTGCGCGATACCGAGCGCGGTGCGCGATACCGAGCGCGGGGTGCGCGATAGCGAGCGCGGTGCGCGATACCGAGCGGATCAACCAAAACCGAGCAGAAACGGATGCGGCGGCAAACTGAACGCGGTGCAGGAACGGCGGAGTGCGGACCTCGGCTCATGGTGTGGTGGGCGTAAAGGCGGAACTCGTCCGTGAAGCGGAGGGGCTCCGCCCCGGGCAGGAACCAAGGTGGGCACTCCGCCGTCAACCCGACCCACCAACCCGGAGCGCTAGTCCTGAATCCGCGTCCGGTGGAAGTTCTGGAACGAACGGGAGGGGGTCGGCCCGCGCTGACCCTGATATCGCGAGCCGTACTTCGACGAGCCGTAGGGGTTCATCGTCGGCGAGGAGAGCTGGAAGAAGCACAGCTGGCCGATCTTCATCCCCGGCCACAACTTGATGGGCAGGGTCGCGACGTTGGAGAGCTCCAGGGTCACGTGGCCGGAGAAGCCCGGGTCGATGAAGCCGGCGGTGGAGTGGGTGAGCAACCCCAGGCGCCCCAGGGAGGATTTTCCCTCCAGACGTGCCGCGACGTCGTCGGGCAGGGTCACGACCTCGTAGCTAGAGCCCAGCACGAACTCGCCGGGGTGCAGGATGAACGGCTCGTCCCCGCTGGGGATCACCTCACGGGTGAGATCGGGCTGCTCGGCGGCCGGATCGATGTGGGGATAGCGGTGGTTCTCGAACACGCGAAAGAAGCGGTCGAGGCGCACGTCGACGCTGGAGGGCTGCACCATCTCGGCGTCCCAGGGTTCCAGGCGCACTCGCCCGTGTTCCACCGAGGCCAAGATGTCGCGATCCGAGAGCAGCATGGGCACAGATTAGCCGCTTCGGCGCCGTCCGTGCAGCGCTCTCACGAGCGGTGAATCCGCAGCTGCTGCCCCCCGTAGGACACGATCTGGCCCTCTCGCACCGCCACCTTCTCGTGCGCCACGCACGGCTCCAGCGTGCCCTCGTCGTCGGCCAGCGACGTCCCGTTGGTGGAGCCGCGATCCATCACCCAGAGTCCCCCCTCGTCCCAGCCCACGGCGAGGTGGGTCTTGGAGACCGTCGCCGCGTGCACGCCGACCCCGACCACGTCGGCGTCCTCGCCGAGCGCCGCCTGCGGGTTGCGTCCGATCAGCAACACCCGGCGCAACGGCACGATCCGGCCGCCGCCGAGATCGACCATCCACCGCACCCCGGATCGGGGGCGGTCCGTCAGCTCGGTCATCCGCTCGCTTTCGGCGGGCGTCAAGCGTGGGGGCGTCGGGGATACCTCGCTCTCGATTTCCGCTGGTACGGCCGCCATGACGGTGGTCATGGCCGAGGCCGGTGGCACCGGCCGCGCGTAGGGGTTCACCGGCGGCTCTGGATCGCCCTGGCTTGCCTTATCGGTCTCTACGGGCTCGTCGGTCTGCCCGGGCGGGCGGTTCGCGGCCCGGTCGTCGACGGGCGTCTGGGGAGCCTGCCAGTCGTCGGTGTCGGCGATTTCGGCGGCGCTGATTGCGGTTGCGGCGTGGGGCACGGCCTGCTCGGGGACGGGTTCCTCGGCCGTCGCGGCAGGCGCAGTCGCGGGCTCTGGATCCAGTGGAAGGAGCGTCGCGGGTTCGGTCTCGGCCTCGGTCCGCTCGTCGATGACGACGCTGCCGGCGGCCCGATCGTGCAGTCCCTGGCGCCTCGGGTTGGTGGCCAGCATGACGAGCGACACGAGCCAGCCGATCACCGTCGCCGCGAGCAAGGCGAAGACGAGCTGCCGCAACAGCGCGCGTCCCCACCCCAGCGGGCGGCCCGTGTGCCGTTGCCGGGCTTGGAGCCGCATCGCACGCATCCCCGGCGTCCCCAACCGGTGGGCCAGCATCCACCAGCTCACCCACAGCCAGCCCAGCGCCAGCACCGCGACGGCGCCCAGCACCACGATCAGCACGTCGGTCGGGCCGTCGTTGAACCAGACGATGCCCGGCGCGATCGCGAGGATCGGCAGCGGCAGCCCGTCGATCAACCAACTGGCCACCCGTCGGCCCAAGCCGCCCAACCGAATGTTCGGGGGCAGGCCGGCCACAGCAGGAGCGGCGGTGGTGGGAGCGGTCGAAGAATCAGTACCCATGATGGGAGGCACGCTACTCCAGGCGGCCGGTTCTTTGCTCTTCTCGCCGTGAATCTTCGGTACGATCGCGCCCGCCGATCAACACCGTCGCGACGGCAATGGCGGTGATGACGAGGATCACCGCCAGGTCGGGGATAGAGCTCGACCAGGATTGGATGGCGGCCTCGCTGCGAAACTGGTCGTCGATGCTCAAGACCCCGCCCAGATTCGTCGTGCCGTCGGTGAGCAGCAAGAGCAGGCCGATGCCGACGAAGATCGATCCTGAGACGACCGCGGTCAGGTTGGTGCGGACCGGGCCCAGGGTGAGCGGACGAGGGCGGAGCCAGGCCCGGTGGCCCAGATCGAGCGCCTCCCACAGGGCCGCGAGCACCATGACCGGCAGGGCCATCCCCAGTGCGTAGACCCCGAGCAGGAGCCCGCCGTAGAGCAGGTTGGATTTCACCGCGGCCACCGCCAACACCGAGCCCAGGATGGGACCCGAGCACACCCCCGCGACGCCGTAGACCGCCCCGAGGAGGTAGACCGCTGCCGAACTTCCCGGGTCCCCGCCGCCGCCGCCCGAAATTCGGCCCGGCAGCGGTAGCGGAATGCCCAACGCCTGGAGGAGGCCCAGCACGATGACGACGCCGCTCGCGACGGCCACCACCACCGGGCGATGCTCCGCGAACAACCGCCCGACGCTCGAGGCGGCCACGCCCAGCGGGACCAGCGTCGTGAGCAGCCCGGCGAAGAACAGTAGGCTTCGCCCGAGCAGAGCCGTCCGGCTGGCGAACGCGTAGGCGAAGAAGGCGGGCAGCAGCACCGCCGAGCAGGGGCTCACGATGGTGGCCACCCCGCCCAGGAGCGCACCCGCGTAACCGATGTCGATCATCGTGGGCCGCGACTACTTCTTCGCGGCGAGGCGCTCGATCTTCTCCGCGAAGCTCGAGTACGGTTGCGCCCCCACCAACGGCTCGTCGTTGACCAGGAAGGTGGGGGTGCCGCTGATGCCGAGCTGGCGGCCCTCGGCCACATCGCGCTGGACGGCCTCGGCGAGTTCGGGATCGCTCAGGTCGGCTTCGAACCTGTCGAGGTCGGGGACCCCGGCCTTTTTGGCCAGGCCGATCAGCTTGCTCTGCGACACCTTCAGGTGCCCCCGCTCGGGAGCGTTCTCGAAGGTCACCTCGTAGAACTCCCAGAAGCGGCCCTGTTCCCCCGCCGCCCGGCCGGCCATCGAGGCCAGCTCGGACTCAGCCCCGAACAGGGGGAAGTCCCGCCACTCCACGCGCAGCGTGCCGGCATCGATGTAGGGCTGCAGCTTCGGCTTGGAATCGCGGGCGAACACCCCGCAGAAGGGGCAGCGGAAGTCGGCGTACTCGATGAGCACCACGGGCGCGTCGACGGCGCCCTTGGCGAACGGATCACCCGCAACGCGTCGCGAGAGGTCGACGCCGATGCCCTGATTCTGCGGCGGGCTCACCGAGGCGGCGGGCTCACCCGATTCGGCACGATTGGGGGCCTGGAGCGCCTGCCCCCCACCGGTGGGACGGGCCACGGACGCCAGTACCAGGACGAGGGCCACCGCGAGCACGAGCCCGGCGGCCAACTTGGTGGTGCGCTTGTTCATTCTTCGACTTCTCCTCAACCCGGGTGGAACTCAGTGCTGGCGTGCAACCGTCCAGTTAACCCGAGCTAGCTCAGCACGTCGAGCCGGCGCAGCCAGTCACGGGTGTCGGCGTCGGAACGCCACAGGTGCGTGTGCCACCCGTGTTCGGCGGCCCCGACGAGATTCTCTTCGCGATCGTCAATGAAGGCTAGCTCGGGTCCGGTAACCCCGAGCGCGTTCTCGACGTGTTCGTAGATGGCGGGGCTGGGCTTGCGGTGCCCGATCACTCCGGAGACGAAGACTCGACTCAGGTAACGGCGCCACCCGCTCCGCTCCACCGCGGCGGCGAGATCGACCGGCGCGTTGGAGAGCAGATGCGCCACCGCGCCGGCCGCGCTCACCTCGGCCAGCAGTCGCTCGGCGGCGGGTCGCAGCCGGATCCACAGATCGGCGTCCTGTTCACCGAGGCGAGCGGCCATCTCGGGGGTGATCTGCACTCCCGCGCCAGCGGCGATCGGCCCCCAGTACTCCAGGTTGGTGGCGCCGCCGTCGTAGGCGTCGCGCTCGGTCCAATAGCGGGCGGCCACCACGTCGGGGCCGGCCCCGATCGTCGCTGCCGCCGCTGCCAGCTGCGTCGTCTCGCTCGCGAGCACCCCGCCCAGGTCGAATATCAGTTGCACCATGCGCCCATCTTCGCAGCTTGCTCGGACGAGCCAGTAGTCCTCGGGTGAGCCAGCGATCCTCGGGTGAGCCAGCGATCCTCGGGTGAGCCAGTAGTCATTGTGTGACTGGTCCGGCCGCCGGCGCTGGGCAACGTTCGGCGCGATCTCCTGCCCAGCCTGCAGGCGGCTCAGGACGCCGGGGTCTCCCACGTCGTCTTCCTCTCCGTTCAGGGGCGGCGAAGAACAAGATCGTGCCGCACGCCGCCGTCGAGAAGTGGCTGCGGGCCTCCTCGATGTCGTGGACGTTCATTCGCCCCTCGTTCTTCCAGCAGAATCTCTCGACGATCCACGCCGCCGACATCCACGCCGCCGACATCCGCGATCGCGACGACATCGTCGTGCCCGCCGGGAACGGCAGGACCGCGTTCGTGGACACCGCCGACGTCGGTGTCGTCGCCGCCGTTGCCTTGCTCCACCCCACCGAGCATGTCGACTGAGCTGGACGCTCACCGGGCCGCAGGCCCTGACCTACCGCGAGGTGGCAGAGATCTTGTCCGCCGAGCTGGGTCGCCCGATCCGCTACTCACGACCCGGGGCCTGGCGTTACGCCCGCCATGCTCGCCGGGCGTTGGCCATGGAACCGGCCATGGTTGCGGTGACGACCGCCATCTACAGCACCGCCCGGCTGGGTTTGGCTAGCGGGCTCACCGACGATGTCCGCACGGTGCTGGGACGCCCACCCATCGGCTTCGCCGCGTTCGCGCACGCGGCCCGGGACGCCTGGACCCGCTCCTGACGCGTTGACCGCTGGCCCTGTTTCAATCTCTGCCGTCGCCTTCGGCGGGCGCATCGACGGCGACCGTGACGCCGTCGCCGAGATCGAGCACGTCGCCCAGTTCCAGGGCCACTGCCTCCCCCGCGGGCAGTCTCTCGCTCCCCAGGGCGGCGTCCCGGCGAATCAGCGTCGTCCCGTTGGTGGAATGCAGATCGGTGACGGTGAGCTGTCCACGGTGGATGCTCACCCGCACGTGGTTCCGGCTGATGTCGTGGCTGGGGCTGCGCACCGTCAGCAACCTCGGATCCTGCCCGGTCTCGGCCGCGGCCCGGGGTCCCCGCCCGACCACCACGTCCCGGTCCACCGGGACCGGGTCTTGGCCGGCCGAGCGCAACATCGCGAGCGCCGGGGGCGCCGCCCGCGGTTGCTCGGCGCCCGCCGCGTCGATCGGTATGGCCGGCTCAGCCCGGAAGAGTTCGACGTCGTGCTCGATCGAGGGTTGAACGGCCGGGGCGCAAGCGTCGGGTGGGCCCCCCTGGGGTTCGGCCGGGGCGACGGGGATGTCCTCGATCGCCAATTCTTCGGTGGCCTCGGTGGCCTCGGTGGCCGGCGTCGGCTCCGGTTCGGTCGTCTCCACCTGGGTGGTGTCCAACAGGAGCGTGGAAATCTGGACCACGCCCACCACGATCGGCAGGACGAGACCGCGCTCGTCCGTCACCGGTTCGAGCTCGACCCGCACCCTGGCGGGCTGCACCGCCACCTCGGACCAGGTCTGCACCCCAGCACCCCTGAACAGAAGCTCACCGGTGTCGGCGTCACGCACGGTGACGCCGCCGCGCAGCATCGCGCGAAGGTGTCCGTCGGTCCAGCAGAAGACCCCCAGGCTGGGCAGCTGCGCTAGGTCAAACCTGGCCAGCGGTTCGGCGACGTCGTCGATCTCGCTCGCCCTCAGCACCGGCTCCCAAAGCTCACCGATCAGCCGCGAGTAAGGCTCCCCGGCCGGTTGGACGACCAGCATGCAGTGCGTGCCACCCAACAGAACCCAGCTGCCGGGGGTGTAGCTCACCCGCCACGAACCCGTCTGCATCCGTCTCCCACCTTTCGCCCACGTCCGGTTACCCGCTCACCCGGTGACCACTCACACGGTGGATACTCACACCGCGGCTCCGTCTCCCGCTAGTCTCAGCCTGGCCCCTGGCTATTGTGCAACGCAACAGCCGGGCGGGTAGTACGGACGAAGACGGGGTGTTGAGAATGGCTGGGCGCAAGGAGGCAGGCCCTAGGGTCGCCGCCTCAACGCGCCGGAAAATCCTCAACTGGTGGCCGGCGGCGCTCTACGTCGGCGTCTGCGTGCTGCACCTTGAGCTGTTGATCCGCCGGTCCGACGCGGCCGAAACGACCCAGTGGCTGCTCATGCCGGCGCTGATCGCGCTGGTGTTGCTGGTCTGCCGCAGCGTGCGCCTGCGCCTCGTGCGGCTCACGCTGCTCGCGCTCACCGTCAGTTGGATCGGCGATTCCCTGCCCTTCCTGGCCCCGCAGAAGTACGACTTCGTCCTCCGGGTGTCGATCTTCCTGATCGTCATGGGCTGTTGGGCGGCCGCGTTTTGGCCCTACCGGGCCCGCAGCATCATCAACACCCGACCCCAGCTGTTGGCGCCCTACAGCATCGCCCTCGTCGGACTCGTCGCCGTCTGCATTCCCGGCGCCGGGGACATCTGGCCGCTGCTCGCAGTCTACGGGATCCTGCTCATCGGCGTTTCGGCCCTCGCCACCGGCCTGAACGGCCTCGCCACGTGGGGAGGCATCTTCTTCGTCGTCGCCGACGGCCTCATCGCCATCAACGCCTTCGTTCCCGATTTCCGGCTGCCGTCGATGGACTTTTGGGCCATGCTGGCCTACCTGCTGGCCCAAGCGCTGTTCACCCTCGGCGTGCTCGACCTCAGCGGGCGGCGACCCAAGGTCATCCGCCTCGACGAGACCTCCTAGCGAACCCCTCAACGAACCCATCCCGGCCCGCTCGATCTGGTGCTTCGCGCTCGATTCCTGAACCGAGCCTAAGACAGGGGGCCGAGCGCGCCGATCAAGATATTGAGCGTGCTTGATCATGGCGACGGGCCAGCCGCAGGACGGGCGGACATGCGCAGGACCCGGCCGGGCACGCGCAGGACGGGCCGGCACGCGCAGAACGGGCCGGCACGCGCAGGACGGGCCGGCACGCGAAACGGGGAGGGGCTCGACGCCCCTCCCCGTTCGGTGCTGGCCGACCGATTGTCATCGAAGGCCAACCCGGCTAACTACCCCCTACGCGCAGCCTTACGCCCTTCCTTGTCGTTGGGCACAACCTCGCCGCTCTTGACGCGCGCGTGGTACCCCTTGATCTCCCGCCGGATCACCGGGGCCAACAGGTACAGGCCAATGATGTTCGGCACGCCCATCAAGAAGATCATCGAATCGGAGAAGTCGATGACCGGCCCCAGGGCCGCGGCCGAACCGATGACCGTGAAGATCAAGAAGATGCCCTGGTAGACGCGCTCGGCCAACGGGGAGTCCCCGAACAGGTAACCGACCGCCTTCATGCCGTAGTAGGACCAGCTCAACATCGTCGAGAAGGCGAACAGCACCACGGCGAAGGCGAGGACGATCGAGAAGTTCGGGATGACCGTCTCGAAGGCGTTGGAGGTCAACGCCACACCGCCCAGCTCGCTGGCCGCCGGATCCTTGTACGCGCCGGTGATGACGATGGTCAGCGCCGTCATGGTGCAGACGACGACCGTGTCGATGAACGGCTCCAGCATGGCCACGAAGCCTTCCGTGGCTGGTTCCTTGGTCTTCACCGCGGAGTGGGCCACCGAGGCCGAGCCGAGGCCGGCCTCGTTGGAGAACGCCGCCCGTTGGAATCCGACGATCAACACGCCGACGAAACCACCGCTGACGCCCTCGTAGGAGAAGGCGCCCGTGAAGATCGATCCGATCGCGCTGGGCACATCGCCGATGTTGGCGAAGATGACGATGAAGCACGAGATGATGTAGATGGCCGCCATGAACGGGACGACCTTCTCGGTCACCCTGGCGATGCTCTTGATGCCGCCGATGATGACCGCGCCCAGCAGCACCGCGAAGATGATGCCGATGATCCAACCCTTGTCGGCGAAGAAGCTGTTATCCCCACCGGTCACGGCGGTGATCTGAGCGGTCGCCTGGTTGGACTGGAACATGTTGCCGCCGCCGATGGAGCCACCGACCATGAAGATCGCGAACACCACTGCGAGGACCTTGCCGAGGCCGGCCATGCCGCGCTCGGCCAGACCCTTCTTCAGGTAGTACATCGGCCCGCCGGAGATCGTGCCGTCCTCACGGACGTTGCGGTACTTCACCCCGAGCGTGCACTCGGCCATCTTGGAGCTCATGCCCAACAGCCCGGCCAGGATCATCCAGAAGGTGGCGCCGGGGCCGCCGAGGGACATGGCGATCGCCACACCGGCGATGTTGCCGAGCCCCACGGTGCCGGAGACTGCGGTGGCGAGCGCCTGGAAGTGCGTGACCTCGCCGGCGTCCTTGGGGTTGGAGTACTTGCCCCGCACGAGGTTGATCGCGAGCTTGGGTCCTCGGACCTGCATGACGCCGAGCCAGACGGTGAAGAACGCGCCACAGATGACCAACCAGAGGACGATGAGCGGCACCTCCAGCCCGCCGATCGTCGGGCTGAAAAAGACGACCGCGGTAATCCACTCAGAGGCTTTGTTGAAGAGATCGACGGGATTCATCAGGGGACCACCGTAACTGGGACGTCTGCGTGTTGAATGAGTCGGCTGGTGGTGCTGCCGAAGAAGACGTTCCGTAGGCCAGAATCGCCCGTCCGCCCTACGATGACGTGGATCGCCTTGTGCTCGGTCACGAAGTCAAGCAGAGTGTCTGCGCTGTTCCCGTGTCGGACGTCGGCTTCGGCCTCGATCTTGCCGTTGGTGGCGATCGCGAGCATCGGCTCGATGATCTGGGTGTTGGCGTATTCCAGTTCCTTTTGGCGTTGCGCGTGCCGTTCGTCGTTCTCGGCTGGAGTGTTGAACGAGAACGGTGACCACGGAATCACGTTCACGAGTACGAGCTTCCAGCCGTTCTTTTGAGCTCGCTCCACCGCGAACTCCACGGCGCGCGTGGACGCGTGGCTATTGTCCACACCGACAATTACGGTATCCATCTATAGGCCTCCTCAGGTCTAGGCGGGACACTACGCTGTCAAGGCAGGCGCGGCTAGGCTTCAAGGAGAATGTGCCCTAATCGTGTTGTATCGATTTGGCATCTTTTGTTGCTTACACCCGGCGCAGACAGCCTTGACGACCGGTATCAATCAGACGAGTGTCGACGTGGGCACACAAACAACGGGAGGTCAGGATGCGGCTTATGCGACTTGGTGAGCTGGGGCGCGAGGTGCCCGTCGTGGCGGCGATCGTCGACGGCACCGAGGTCCTGCTCGACGCACGCCCGCTGACGAGCGACTACGTCCCCGAATTCTTTGCCGAGGATGGGATGGCTCGCTTGCGCCAAGCTGTCAGCGCCCACGGCCTGCCACCCTTTGCACGCTCGGAAACCGACAGGATTGGTGCGCCGGTTGCCCGGCCCGGGGCCGTGATCTGCATCGGGATGAACTACGCCGCTCACGCCGCCGAGTCCGGCAAACCGCCGCCGAGCGTGCCGATCGTCTTTCTCAAACATCCCAACACCCTCGTCGGGCCCAATGACAACGTGCGGCTACCCAGGGGCGCGGAGAAGCTCGACTGGGAGGTCGAGCTGGCGATCGTGATCGGGAAGACTGCCCGATACCTCGAATCGGCGGACCAGGCCATGGCGTGCGTAGCCGGCTACGCCATCGCCAACGACGTCTCCGAGCGCACCCTCCAACTCGAGCAGTCCGGTGGCCAATGGTCCAAGGGCAAGTGCTGCGAGGACTTCTTTCCGCTCGGCCCGGCCCTGGTGGTGGACGAGGTAACCGATCCCCAGGCTTTGGGCCTGCGGTGCCTGGTCAATGGGGAGATTCGGCAATCCTCCACCACCGCGGACATGATCTTCGACGTCGCCACGATCGTCTCCACGCTGTCGCAGTGCATGGTGCTCAGCCCCGGGGATGTCATCAGCACCGGCACCCCGGAGGGCGTGGCCATGTCCGGACGATTCCCCTACCTGCAACCGGGCGACGTGCTGGAACTGCAGATCGACGGGCTGGGTGCCCAACGCCAGGTGATCGGCTCCGCCTAGCGTCTGCGAGAAGTCGTTCCGTCGATCCCTACAGCGCCGCGCTCAACTCGGTGAAATCGAGGTCGTGAGCGCTGGCCACCGGCTCGCTGACGAGCAGGCCGCCGAGGCTGGTGGCCCCCTTCGCCAGCGGCTCACTTTCCCGTATCGCGCCGCGGACGCCGTGTTCGGCCACCGTGACGAGGTAGGGCAGCGTGGCCGAGGTGAGCGCCAGCGTCGAGGTGCGGGCGACCGCCCCGGGAATGTTGGCCACGCAGTAGTGCACGACCCCCTCCTCGACGTAGGTCGGGTCCGAGTGCGTCGTGGGCCTGCTGGTCTCGAAGCAGCCACCCTGATCGATCGAGATATCGACGACGACGCTGCCCGGACGCATGGTGGCCAGCATCTGCCGCGTCACCAGCTTGGGCGCCTTCGTGCCCGCCTCCAGCACCGCCCCGATCACCACGTCCGATTCGGCGACGTACTCGGCCAGCCGGGCGCGGTTGGGCACGACCAAATCGACGCGACCCTCGAAGATGTCCGACAGGTAGGCCAACCGCGAGGGGTCGGTATCGAACACCCGGACGATCGCCCGCATCCCGACCGCGATCTTCGCCGCCTCCAGCCCGGAGACCCCGCCGCCGATGATGGTGACCTTGGCCGCCGGCGTGCCGGGCACACCGCCTAGCAAGACGCCCGACCCGCCGGCCGGGCTCTCCAAAGCGTGGGCCGCCGCCTGCACGGCCATCCGCCCTGCGACCTCGCTCATCGGGGTCAGCAGCGGCAACCGGCCGTCGGCGGTCTGCACGGTCTCGTAGGCGATGGAATCGATCTCGCGTTCCAACAAGAACTCGGTGAGCTGCCGGTCGGCGGCGGCGTGCAGGTAGGTGAACAGCTGCTGGCCGCGCTTGAACCGGTGGTATTCGGCCTCCACGGGCTCCTTGACCTTGACGATCAGGTCGGCCGCCTCGAACACCCCGTCCGCGTCGGCGACGAGCGTGGCTCCTGACTCGGCGAACTCCTCGTCGCTGAATCGTGACCCCTCACCGGCCCCGGCCTGGACGAGCACCGTGTGCCCGTGGTGGACCAGCTCGGCCACTCCGTCGGGCTGCACCGCCACCCGATTCTCGTTATCCTTGATCTCGGTTGGCACTCCCACGGTCAACGGCATTGTCATCCCTCGGTTCTGCGGCCGAGCGTCGTTCGTGCTGTGGCCGCCGCATATGGTTGGCTGATGCCAGTGAATCACTTCCCATGCCTGTCCATAGCGGCAGGTGTGGCATTGGTTCTCCCCGATCCCCACAAAAACAAGGCAACCGCGCATGCATCGTAAGGGCGATTCGGCCAGCCTGAGCGATCGGGTGAGCCAAGATTTCGACGGTGGCGCTTCGCGTTA
>JBBSOW010000090.1:0-12652 GCA_038259365.1 Propionibacteriales bacterium | reverse complement strand
GCACCCAGGCCATGGCGAACCGTTCGCTGGTCCCTGCGGTCACGGAGTAAGCCTCAGCAGTCCCGCAGACGTCGAATCAAAGCCAACCCGTTGGTAGAACGCGGCGAGTTCTGGCTCGAAGTCGACGTGCAACCATTCGCAGCCTGCCTCCTTCACCTCTTCGATCAATACCCGAACCAGCTGCCTGCCAAGCCCACGCCGCCGGTGCTGCGGCGCCACGATCGCGTCGAGCAAGAAGGCATGGTTTCCACCGTCCCAGCAGGCGTGGACAAACCCCACGAGTGCTTTGTCGGCGAAGGCGCCGACCCACGTCACGCTGTAGCACTCGAGGCGGTGACGCCAGGGTTGCACGGTGACTGGAGGCGGCGGACGCGGATGCGAGAATGCCCGCGCGTGCAACTCCGACAGCACGCCATCATCGATGGGGAACCGTATCCTCAGCTCGAGAATGCTGGACATCGGACGTCAGTTCACGCTTTGGAACTGATCGGGCCGCCAAGATTGGGTCGAGCCGAAAGCCAGCACGCGAGTCTCCCTCATTCTTCACCAGATACCACCCGGCGCGTCAGTCGACGGTGAGGTCCACAGCCCAGGCTATCGAAACAAGGTATAGAGATAGGGGTTGCCCGGTGGATCCTCGCCGACGCGACCATCGATCGATTCACGGAGCAGGTCCGCGTGTCCGGTGTGGCGAGCGTACTCCTCGATGAAGTCGACGACGAGTCGCCGAAGACTGCAGCTAACACCGGGCCGAACCTCATAGGTGTGGCCGAGCCCCTGCGATCGCACGGCGTCCGCTACGGCGCCACGAGATCTGTCGACTGCGTCTTTCCACAAGGCCTTCACAGTGCTCGCGTCGTCTTGCGCGGCGGACCGCCAAACCCGCTCGCCGCGATCGGTAGGGTCCATGTCCACCCAAGGATCTGGGAGAGCATCCCCGGCCATCTGATGGGTGAAGTTGAGGTCTTCCATGTAGGCCAGGTGTTTGAGCAATCCCCCGATCGACACCCGGGAGCCACCCAGTGTCTGACGCGCCTGCTCGTCGGTGAGGCCTCCACACTTGTAGGCGAAGGTGGCCCGCTGTCGTTCCAACGACCCGATGAGCGTCTCTACCTCGTCACCGACGGCGGGCGGCTCTGGATATCCCCTCATGGTTGACCACCCTGCCATGGCAATGACCCGGCGACTCGGCCCGCGGCGAGCTTGCGGGCCTTCTTTGTCACCGAGTTGGAGACACGATCCCCAACCGGGGCGGCGGCTTAGGTCGCCGGCAGCCGTAGCCGCGGATCCTCGATCATCTCCATCAACTGCCCCCGATCGATAGGCAGGGCTTTCCCCTCCCCGCTGTCACTGGCGACGATGGTGATCACCTCGTCGTAGGGGGTGAACTGCGCCTCGATGCCCTCGACGGCGCTCGAGGTTTCAGTCAGCGTGTACCAGTTGCCGCTCATGAATCTCTGCCTGACGCAGGATTGATCGGTTCGCGCTCCGCACCGCACGGCGAACTCGCGTGAGCTGGCGATCTGTACATAGATCTGTGTGCCCCCCTCGAGGCTCGTCACGTGCACACCGAGGGCGCCACCGACCCCGCCGCCCAACCAGGAAGCGTCTGCGTCCTCGTCGTATCCGACGATCGTGAAATAGGTACCCGCTGGGTCGACGTAGTCCATGGCGACGTCGAAGATGTCATACATCCACGCGTTGGTGATGAAATCTCGGCACGCGACGGTCAACGTATTGCAGGGCGCCTTTCCCTCCGGGGGCAGTGGCGCGAAAGTGGGGGCAGTCCGGGGGACGATCGACGCAACCGGCGCCGGTGGCTCGGAACCGATATCGGTTTTGTCCCGAAAGGACCCGGCGCCCTGGACGGCGAGGATTATCGCCGCCACCGCAGCGGCCGCTAGCGCCAGACCCCGTCGACGCTTGGCTTTGAGTAGGTAACGCCCGTGGGCGCGATCGGTTTCGGGCCGAGGCGGGTTATCGCGCAGTCCGGATGGCACGGCGCGGTGCAGAGCGTCGGTCAACGTCCCCCTCGAGCCGTACACCGCGCTCCGCGAGTGCAGGTGCTCCTTCGCTTCGTCGAGGCGGCCTTGCACCTCCTCCTCTCCTAGTCCCACCACGTCCGCCAGCTGGGAGACGGTGAGTCCACCGATGAGCGAGAGGACCAGCACCCGCCGAGCCTCGTCGGGCAGTTCGTCGAGCTCCCGCACCAGCATGGGTTGCGGCGTAGGGCGGCTTGGCGTGACGTCGATGAGGTCGACGCCGTGCTTCGAGCGCCACGGCAGGTGGAGGTTCGAGGCGCCGGGCCGACCGATAAGCCGAAGAGTGTCGAGACGGGCCGCTCGCGGTCCCTTCCAGGTGGCGTAGGCCGACGCGATGGCGGATTCCACCGCGTCGCGAGCGAGGGTTTCCTGCCCGTGGCATAGGTAAGCGCAACCCAGCATTGTCGCGCTCTCGCGCTTCACGAACTCCGCGAACTCACGGTCCCGAGCAGACGTCATGGCTGGTGGATCACCTCGCTGGCAATACTAGGTGCCCACCGGCTCGTCACGGTCGCAAAGCGATCGAGGGACCACGTTCCGTTAGCTACCAGTAAGGGTTTGCCACGCCCCCTGCTTGCCGTTTTCCTCCGCCACCCTCCCCGACGACGTCGAACCCAAGAAGAGTTGGGTCTAGCCTGCAAGGATTTCTATCCGCTCGCGGGCCCGCCGTTCAACCCGAGGATGAGGGCAAGCGCCTGCTCGAGCCGCTCCATGGTTTCTCCATCGAGGCTGCCGAGTCGGCGGACTAACCGCGAGGACGCGACCGATCTGACCGCCCTGCAAACGGCACGGCTTTCCCGCTCAAGACCGGTGGTGGGTTCCACCTCAACGCGCAGCGCCGAGGGCGCCAGCGAACTGGACAACGGCACCACAACGATGAGCTCTTCAGCCACCCCCGAGATCAACTCGTTGACGGAAACCACGACCGCGGGGCGGGTCTTCCCCGGTTCGCCGGGCCGGCCGGAGCCCAACGCCACGAGCCAGATCTCACCCCGACGCGGGTTGTCAGTCAAGGCCGTCTTCGAGGGTGGCGTCCCAGGCCTCGATCTCGGGCTGCGCTGCTAGGTTTTCTGCGTCGACGAGGCTCGCCTCGCGCTCAGATCGCCAGATCGCTTCGCGTCGTCGTTCGTCGGCAATCTCGGCGAGGAAGGCAGCCAGCGATACCCCACGCTCCTTGGCCTGCTGAGCAAGGAGGTCGCGCGTCGTGCGCGTCACCCGGATCGTGCTGGTCTGGTTGGCCATGCAATCGAATATAGCGCCAAAATATGGCGACACGGTGGATGGACAAGCCAAGCGAGCTGATGCTCGGAACCTCGGTTTTCAGCACACTCCGAATCGGTAGTCCGGCTGCGCACTAGAACGCACCTAGATGCTATCTAAGCGCTATAGTTACGCTATGAGCACGGAAATACAGCAGTCGGAGTTGCGAAACGAGAACGCCGCGGTGATGCGCAGGGTCGCCGCCGGCGAGTCCTTCGTCGTGACTGTCAACGGTCGTCCGGTCGCTGACGTGGTGCCACACCAACGTGCCGATGGTAGGCGTCGGTTCGTGCCGGTCGACGAACTGGCCGAGGCTTTTGCCGCCGATCCCGCGCCAGACCCGGTGGCGTGGCGGAACGATATGGCCGCCGCCGACGAGATTTTCGTTTCGGACGACCTGACCGATCCATTCGACCGGCAGAGGCGTTGAGTACGCGCCAAGTACGTCGCGCCCTTCTGGATACGTCAGTAGTGATTGACTTCCCAACGGCGCGGGTGGCCGAGGTTGCGGACGAGGTCGCGCTGTCGGCCGTGACCATCGGCGAACTTCAATACGGCGTGACGGCACCTGCCGATCCGCTCACGCAACTGCATCGGCGTCAACGTGTGCAGCGGGCTCTGGACCAGTTCGCGGTGCTCTCGTTCGACGTAACCACCGCCGAGTACTACGGGGCTTTGGCCGAGCTTGTGCGCAGGATTGGCCGCAATCCGCGGCCACGCCGGATGGACTTGCAGATCGCCGCGACCGCGGCACGACACGGTTTGACGCTGCTGACCCGAAACGGTGAGGACTTCGCCGGCCTGGAGTCCGCATTGACCGTCATCGACGTAACGGACCAGCGTCAGTGACAGAGCGTCGCCCGCGCTGACGGTTCACGACCCGGGTTGCGAGTATCGAGCTAGGACGAACTCGAAGACCCCTGTAGGAACGCCCGGTACGCCGGGATCGCCACCTTCGCGCTGCTGCCGAGACCAGGCGAGGTCCAGCAGGCGGACATCGCGGTCCTCGGCGGAGATCACACCATCGCACTCCCCCTGCTTCGCGCAGCGGCGCCCGGCACTCTTGTGGATTATATCGATGAATATTAATATAGGCGTGTGTCGATCTCCAGCGTGGCCCCTGGCCCCGGCGAACTCGTCGCAGCCTTGGCCTTCGGCCAGCCCATCGCCAGCCCAATTGGAAGGTACGTCATGACCAACACAGCTAACGACATCCGCGAGATCGTGCGGGAGCGTTACACCAAGGCGGCGACTGCCACCAGCGCTGCTACGAACTGCTGTGACAACGCGGCCGAGGAGGACCGCGACGCCGACGGCAACGTCGTTTTCGGGGCCGGCCTCTACGGTGCCGACGCCGCCGAGTTGAGCGGTTCGCTCGGTTGCGGCGTACCGACCGAGGTTGCCGACCTCCACGCGGGCGAAACCGTGCTGGATCTCGGTTCCGGAGCGGGTGGTGACGTGTTCCTCGCGGCGCGACGCGTCGGCGAGCGGGGCCGGGTGATCGGCCTGGACATGACCGCCGAGATGCTCGAACTCGCGCGTGCCAAGGCTGCAGCCGCGGGCGCCACGAACGTCGAGTTCGTGCAGGGCTACCTGGAGGCGATCCCGCTGCCCGATGCGACGGTGGATATCGCCATCTCCAACTGCGTCCTCAACCTGGCCGCCGACAAGGGCGTGGTGCTCGCCGAGGTCGCCCGGGTACTTCGCCCGGGCGGGCGGCTTGCCTTCTCCGATGTAGTTGCCGACGACGACATGGATACGGCCACGAAGGCGGACATGGCCGCCTGGACCGGGTGCATCGCCGGCGCGCTCACCCAAGCCGAACTCGTGGCAGCGCTCGGTGGAGCCGGGTTTGTCGACATCGAGGTACGCCCCACCCATCGCGTCCATGCCTCAGCCCAGGCGGCCACTATTCGCGCCAACCGCTAACTCGGGTCCGACGAGCGCTCCGCGTGCTGGGGCAGGCAAGGCCTAGCCCTAGGCTAGGCGGGTGAGCACTCCCGACGGCAAGATCTGCGTGCACGGCGCCCGGTTGCACAACCTCCAGGACGTCGACGTCGAGGTGCCGCGCGACGCGCTGGTGGCGTTTACCGGAATCTCCGGTTCGGGCAAGTCCTCGTTGGCGTTCGGCACCATCCACGGCGAGGCGCAGCGACGCTACTTCGATTCCGTGGCGCCCTTTGCCCGCCGCCTCATCCACACCGCGCTGGATCCGCAGGTGCGCGACATCACCGGCCTGCCGCCCGCCGTCGCCGTGCAACAACAGCGCGGCGGCGCCAGCAGCCGCTCCAGCGTCGGCACCATCACCACCACCGGCAGCTCCCTGCGCATGCTGTTCTCCCGGTGCGGGGACTACCCCGCCGGGATCGACCGGATGGACTCAGACCACTTCTCGGTGAACACCGCCCTCGGCGCCTGCCGGTCGTGTTCTGGGCTCGGCAAGGTCTACGAACCCACCGAGGCCTCGATGGTCCCCGATCCCGACCTCAGCATCGCCGAGGGGGCCATCTCGGCCTGGCCAGGGGCCTGGCAGGGCAAGAACTATCGCGACATCGTCGCCACCCTCGGTTACGACGTGCACGCCCCCTGGCGCACCCTCCCCCAGGCCGATCGCGACTTCCTCATGTTCAGCGACGACGAGCCGGTCGTCGTCGTCGAGCCCGTGCGCGAGGCTGGCAGGGTCCACCGCCCCTACCAGGGCCAGTTCTCCAGTGCCCAGCGCTACGTCCTGCGCACCCTGTCCGAGACCCGCAGCGCGTCGCTGCGGGCACGCGCCATGCGGCACGTCGAAAGCTCGCTCTGCCCGCTCTGCCGCGGCCGCCGGTTGCGCCCCGAAGCGCTAGCCGTGAGCTGGCAGGGCCTGGCCATCGACGAGGCCGCCGCCATGTCGGTGCAGGCCCTCATGCCCCTGCTCTCAGGTCGGCTGGACGAGCTGGGCGCGTCCGGAGGGACCGCCACGGACGAGGCCGAGCGGATGCTGCTGCGCGATCTGACCCAGCGGCTGCAGGTGCTCATCGATCTGGGCATCGGTCACCTCGATCTGGGGCGCCCCAGCGGGTCGGTGTCGGCGGGCGAGCTGCAGCGGCTGCGGGTGGCGACCGCGGTGCGCAGCGGCCTGTTCGGCGTCGTCTACGTGCTCGACGAGCCCTCGGCGGGCCTCCACCCCCGCGACACCGAGGCGCTCCTGGTGGCCCTGCGGGGCCTCGTGGCCGCGGGCAACAGCGTCTTGGTGGTGGAGCACGACATGTCGGTGGTCCAGGCCTGCGATTGGGTCGTCGATGTCGGGCCCGGTGCGGGAACCAACGGGGGCCTGGTGTTGCATTCGGGGTCTGTGGCGGAGCTGGCCGGCGTCGAGGGATCGATCACGGCGGACTACCTGAACGACCCGGTGCACGTGGACGAGGTGCGCGACGAGTTGTGCCCGCGCACGCGCGTCGGCGAAGTGACGCTTTCCCACCTCACCCGACACACGCTGCGCGACGTGGACGTTGTCGTGCCCCTCGGCCTGCTCACCGTCCTCACCGGAATCTCCGGTGCGGGCAAGTCCAGTCTGCTGGACGCGATCCACGACGTCGTGGGTGATCGGCTCGCCGAGGTCGCGACCCGTCCCGACGAGGACACCGACGAGGACGCGGAGGGTGCGGACGAGGGATCCGGGGAAAACGAGTCCGACGTCGCCGAGCCCGTCGTGCAGGCGCGCGGACAGCGCATCCCGACGCGGTTGGTGCGGATCACCCAGCGTCCGATCGGGCGCACCCCGCGCTCCAACCTGGCGACCTACACCGGGCTGTTCGATCACGTCCGCAAGCTGTTCGCCCGTACTCCCCTGGCTCGCGAGCGCGGTTACACGGTGGGGCGGTTCAGCTTCAACGTGGCCGCCGGCCGCTGCCCGACCTGCCAGGGCGAGGGATCGGTCGCCGTCGAACTGCTCTTTCTCCCCGGCACCTATTCGACGTGCCCCGCCTGCCACGGGGCGCGCTATAAAGAGGAGACGCTCGAGGTCTCCTGGCGCGGTCACAGCATCTCCGACGTCTTGGCCCTCACCGTCGCCGACGCGCTGCCGATCTTTGCCGACGAGGAGCCCGTGCGACGAGCCCTGCAGGCCCTGTTCGATCTCGGCTTGGACTACCTGCGCCTTGGCCAACCCGCCACCGAACTCTCCGGCGGCGAGGCGCAGCGGATCAAGCTGGCCACCGAGCTACAACAACGCCGCCGTACGCCCACCTTGTACCTGCTCGACGAGCCGACGACCGGTCTGCATCCGGCCGACGTCCACCGGTTGCTGCGCCAGCTCCAGGGCCTCGTCGACGCAGGGCACACCGTGGTGCTGGCCGAGCACGATCCCGTTGCGCTGGCCACCGCCGACTGGGTGATCGAACTCGGTCCCGGAGCCGGAGCCGCGGGAGGACAGATCGTCTCGACCTCTTCCCCGGTTCGGGGCTAGTCGGTCCCCTCTGTGAGGCGCGACACCGTCTCCCGGAGCCGATACAGCAGCGTGGCCGACGGCGCCACCGAGCCGGTCCGGTACGTCGACAGCCGGGATCGCGAGGTCCCGATCCGGCTCGCCAACTGCGCGGTCGTCAGACCGGAACGGGCGATCAACCGTGTCACCTCCTCGGCCACGGCCGTCCGGGCTCGCTCGTGCGCGGCTCCACGGGCGCGGGCTATCGCGCGAGAGAGCAGGGGTCCCACGCCGTAGGGATGCTCGTAGGACAGGTAGTCCTCGACCTGTCTTGACACCGGCCCCCACGGGTCGCTTCTGATGGCGCCGGTCAGCGGTAGCCAATCCGATATCGTCCCGCGCTCGATCGCGGTCACGATCGCCTCGTAGGGCCACGTCTCGACGGGATCGCCAGGCTTGGCGTCGACATTGCGGAAGCGGACGGTCACGGCTGGTCCAAACGCCCCAGGATAGCGTCAGCCAGCCGAGCGCAGTCCGCCTCAACGTCGCGCCAGTCGTGCCACCTTTTTTTCAAACCCTTATAGTCCGCCAGCTGAGCGGTCACGCGTCGATCGCGGGGGGACGGCTCGCTGAGCCGCTGAACCAGCGCGGTGAGGACCCCATCCGAAGTACCAGAACGGTCGGTGTAGTAGTCGCCGATGGCGGTCAGCGTCGCCACGGCCTCCTCGCCGCCGAGCCGGTCGGCGAGCGCGACGGTGTCCACATAGTCGCGCACCTGGTTTCGCTGCACGATCAGGAACGCCTTGACGCGGAGGCACTCGGGCAGCGTCGGCACCCGTAGCCGTCGTTTGCCCACAGTCACCTGCTCGACCTCGAGCGGCCGAGTGCGGCGCAGTTGGCGTAGCCCTGCCTCGACCCCGTCCAGGGAGCCAAGAAGGGTGAGCGGAGGAGAGCTGGCCCGAACACTGGTCACCCAGCCGTCGCTTGCTTCCACCGCTTCCACTATCGCGGCATAGCGCCCGGCTAGGTCGCCAAGCACATGGTCGTGATCAAAGGACTGCCGGTGGCCGGCGTAGTAGGCGGCCGCCGCTCCGCCGACCAGAACGGTATCTGGCACGATCTCCTGCAGTCTGGCTGCGGATTCGAGGACCTGCGCAAGTGTGTTGTCACCGGACATGACTGTAGTGTATCACTCCCGATACACTAACAGCCTCGTTTCTGGCCGGCCGCGACCTTCGTGGCGTAACCCTGGCCGTGTTCGTCCGCGGAGATGCGGTAGCCCAGGTTCCAAAACGCCCCGCCTCCGCGCTTGCCGCACCCGCCGTAGCCGACGACGCCCGGCTCGCAGATCCGGCGAAGAACCCACGTCCCCAGCCCGTCGCGAGCCCAGTCTTCGATCCACCGCTGCCACATCTCCCTGGTTGTCGCGATCTGGGTGTGCCGCAACGAGGGAAAGTGTGACCACACGCGCGGGTCGCTGCTCAGGGTGTGAAGGGCGTTCAGGTCATCGCGGATCGGGCGGTGGAGATCCAGCGAACGAGAGCGGATCATCATGCCGTTATGGCTATCAGATGGAACCGGCTAGCTGTTGAAACTCCCACGTGGACAGGCAGAAGGGATGGCCCGCCGGATCGGCGTACACAAGGCAGTGATCGCGGTTCGGCTGGAAGTCGAGAAGCGTGGCCCCGGCGGCCAACACCCGCGGCCCCGTTGCCTCGAGGTCGTCGACAAAGAAGTCGACAAAGAATTCGAGATGCAGCTGCATGGGCACTGCGCCGTCCGAGCACGTCGGCGATCGATTGTCCGCGGTCTGCTGGAAGGCGAGGCACCCGTTGGGGCCGACGACCGCCGCCCACTGGGAGGTCCCCCTGGCCTCACCGTCGGTGATGTCGGCATAGAACTGCGCTAAAGCGAGAGCGTCGGGCGCGTTCACCGTGGTCCCGTCCAATCTGATCCTGCCGGACATCAGGTGATCACCACACGCTGGTAGGCGGGAGTGAGCTCGGTCCAGCGCGCCTGCCAAGCGGGGGCGGCCGTCTGCCCTGACCAACCGCCGTCGTGGACGGGGCCGCCGCTGGCCACCGAACGCCCCAGATCCTCCAGGTGGACCTGCCAGCCGGCTCCGTAGAAATGGAGCTGATCGAGCGGGAGGCCTCGCTCCTCGATCACCAGTCCGGTTCGCGACCCCTCCGCGGTGAGCCAGGCCTCGATCTCGGTCTCCTCGGTGGTGCCCGGTTCTGTCGTGAGCAGCAGGTGGTGCGGCGCGTCGCAGACCTCGATACGCACCGACCCGCTCCACGTGCTCGTGAATACGGCGCGCACCGTCTCGCCCACGCGCAGATCGCCGGACACCTCGGCGATCCAGCGCGATAGTCGCTCGGGTGTCGTACAGGCCGTCCACAGGTCTTCGATGTCGGTGGCGTACATGTCCTCCGCCCGCACCGCCCCGCGGGTGCCGTCGAGCGCCCGCATGGAGCCGTTGGTTCTCATCTCTGGGCCCTCTTTCCTCGTGAAATTTCCGTATGCAGAGCGCCGAGCCGGTTCTGCCAAAGGGCGCGGTAGTCCTCCAGCCACTTGTCCACCTCGACCAGCGCCTCGGGGCGCAGGCTGTAGATCCTTCGCTGCGACTCCCGTTGGACGTCGACCAGCCCGCTTTCCCGGAGCACCCTTAGGTGGCGAGAGACCCCGGGCCGCGCGATTGGCAGCGCGTCGGCCAACTCGCCGGCCGTCGCCGAGTGATCCCGCAGAATCCCCAGCATCGTCCGCCGGCTTCGATCGCCTAGGGCGTGCCACACAGCATCCATCCGATAAAGCTACCCTGATGGGTACCTAACCGCAAGGGTACATAGATTTTTGGGGGAAGGAGTCCCCGGAGACCGCGTCGCCCTAACGCTGGTAGTTGCCCGTATCGGTGCAGACTTAAGGCCAAAGGCTTATTATGTTGGAATGAAGCGTTCAGGCTTACGGATAGGCGTCACGGCGGATCAGCGCCGTAGCCGCTCCAACCCGGACCGAGTGCCGCTGGCTTTGGACCGACTCAAACCCGTCGCGGGGTTGCTCGCCTTCGAGCGGACGGCGGGGGACGAGATCCAGGGGCTGCTCGTTGACCCCGCTGACCTCGTCGGGGTCATTCAAACTCTGACGCGACTCGGTGATTGGCGCATCGGCATCGGGATCGGGCGCGTCGAGGAACCCCTGCCGGAATCGACGCGCGAGGCCCGCGGCCCGGCCTATGTGGCCGCTCGCACCGCCATCGGCGACGCCCACCGCTCCCCCACCGGATTGGCGCTTCGATTGGCCGATGAGGTGAAGGGCGAAGTTTGTGTCAGCACTCTGCCGTACCGTGATCTGTTGATGCTGGCACACGACACCGAGGCCGCCCTGTGGATGTTGCGGGCGCTGTGGCAGCGGCGCAGCGAGGAGGGATGGGAACTCGTGGACTTGCTTGCGACCGAGCACTCGAACGCCAGCGCGGCAACCGTCCTGGGCATCAGTCAATCGGCGGTAAGCCAGCGGCTCGGGCGCTCCTACCTGATCGAGACCGATCGGGGGGCGGCCCTGGCCCGTCGTCTGCTGACCGGACTGCTGGGAGGACGCTCGTGACTCCGGTGTTGTTGATCGTCGCCAAGGTCGCCATCGTCGCCCTGCTGGGTGCGGCGGCGGTAGGGCTGGGCGGCAAGCTCGTGCAGGCGGTGTTCGCCCGGGCCGATACCTCGAGCGAGAACAACACGCTCTTCGCCGCCGCGGAGAAACTGCGGGGTGGTGAATGGATCGGGGTACTCGAGCGGCTTGCCGTCTACGCCACCGTCGTGGCGCACTATCCCGACGGCATCGCCGTCGTCATGGTGGTCAAGGCGCTCGCCCGCTATCCCGAACTCAAGGCTCCCAGCACCGGCGCCGCCGAGCGGTTCATCATCGGGACGTTGGCGAGCGTGCTGTCCGCCTGCGCCGCCGCCGGGCTCGCTCACTGGCTGATCGGGTTGTTTTGAGCGCGTTGAGCGTGGCCGCCCTGCGATCGGGCCTGGCCGATCGCTGGCGATCCGAGATCGGCGGAGACGAGGAGATGCTCGCGTGGTTGCTGGAACGATGGGGCGAGCCGCAACGCCGCTATCACGATCTGCGCCACCTCACCGAATGCCTCGACGCCCTCGACGCGCTCGGCGCCGGAGAGGCAGAGGGGCTGGCGGGCTGGTTTCACGACGTCGTCTACGACGGTGAGCCCGGGCGAGACGAACAACGATCGGCCGAGTTCAGCCGGGCCTGGCTCTCGAGGGCGAACACGCACCCCGCACTTGTTCGGGAGGTCGAGCGGTTGATCCTGCTGACCATCGAGCACGATCCCGCCGCGGGCGATCTCCCGGGCCAAATCCTCAACGACGCCGACCTGGCCATCCTGGGGGCAACTCCCGAGCGCTACCGCGAGTCCGTCGCCGACATCAGGCTCGAATACGCACGCTTCGACGACGAACGTTGGCGAGCTGGCCGCGCTCAGGTGCTCCGGGCGTTCCTGTCCCGTCCCCAGATCTACCGGACCGACATCGGGCGGACCACGTGGGAGGACAAGGCCCGGTCCAACATCGAAGGTGAGCTACGGACGCTGTAAACCCGGACCCGCCACGAGCCCGGCGCGTCCCTAGCTCCTCCGCAGGGTGGCAACCGCTTCGGTCAGCGGAACCAGTTCGTCGAGCACGCCCGTCAGCTCTTGCGCGCGGCGCTCGCCTGGGGCGAACCCCTCGGGCGCCCAGTCGGTGAAAAGGCCCAGCGCGAGCTGGGCTCGAGCGGCGCGGAGCTTGAGGTTGGCGGTGATGACCCGCCACTGCTCGACCGCTCGCACCCCGTGATCCGCGCCGTAGCCGACGAAGGCGATCCCCTTGTTGGCCCACTCGCCACCCAAAACGTCCACCGCGTTCTTCAAGGCGGCAGGTACCCCGTGGTTGTATTCCGGGGT
>JBBSOW010000089.1:0-12904 GCA_038259365.1 Propionibacteriales bacterium | reverse complement strand
GGCGCGGGGTGGCCCGCGAATCCCTCGGCGGTGGAGGGGATGGCGAGACGGGGCTCGGCTCGGGGCGCGTCTTGGGGAAAGGCGTGGCCCGCGAGGACACGATCGGGCCGCTGCTCCTGGACCAGGTCCGCGAGTTGTTGGCCCATGACCGGGTGCGGTTGTTGCCGGTGCTCGACCTGGCCGGCGACCCGGCCGCCGACGCCTACGAGATCGCCGACCGGATCCGCACCCAACTCCACATCCGCGAACCCTTCTCGGTGTTCCCGTTCTCCACCACCCGCTCGGTCCACGCCGACCTCGACCACACCATCCCCTACCGGGCCAGCGGCCCACCGGGCCAGACCCGGCCGTCCAACCTGGGCCCCCTTGGACGGCGCGAACACCGGGCCAAAACCTTTGGCGGCTGGCAACTCAGCCAACCCGAACCAGGCACCTACGAGTGGCGATCCCCCTTCGGCTTCCACTATCGGGTCGCCCACGGGTACACCGAGCGGACGGCTCAGCGCCAGATTGCCGCATCCGAAAACCGTGTTTTCGACATGGTCGTCCCCGAACACGACTCCGACTTTGGTCCCCCGCCTCCCGGCTCCATCCTCATCGAGGATCCACCGGGCTACGAGGACGATGTCGACCTCATAGAACTAGCAGACGCCGATTGGGTGGAAGCTGTCTGAAGGAGTCCCGCCCACTTCGTGAAAGCTAGAGCTTTGCGAGCTGATGCAACCACAGGGCCTCGGCCTGGCAGGCGTGGGCGAAATCGTTGAGGTTGAGCGATTCATCAATGCCGTGCATCCGCGAATCGGGATCGCACAGTGCGGTGACCAAGACCGTCGCATCGGGGAACGCCTCCTGAAACTCGGCGACCATAGGGATCGAGCCGCCCTGGCCGACGAAGTTGGGCGCCACCCCGTACGCGCGCTCGAACGCCGCCGCCGCCGCGTCGGCGATGGGCCCCTCGAACGGGATCGTGGAGGGTTGCCCGGTGTCGCCAGCGGTCACCTTGACGTGGGCACCCCACGGAGCGTGCGTTTCGAAGTGTCGGGTCAACAGGCCCAGGGCGCGCTCGGCATCGTCCCCAGGGGCCACCCGCAGGCTCACCTTGGCGCGCGCGGTGGGTGCGAGGGTGTTCGAGGCCTTGCTCACCGGGGTCGCGTCGAGGGCGATCACCGAGACCGCGGGACGAGTCCACAGCCGCTCGACGGCGGGTCCGTCGCCGAGGTAGTCAACCCCCGGCAGAATGCCCGATTCGGCCGCGAGCCGGTCCGCGGGATACTCCAGGTCGGGTCCGGGTTTGCACGTGAGGCCCTCGATGGCGACGTTGCCCGCATCGTCGTGCAGGGTAGCGAGCAGCCGACACAGCGCGGTGAGCGCGTCGGGCGCGACGCCGCCGAACTGCCCCGAGTGCAGCGCGTGATCCAGCGTGGAGACCTCCACGACGCAATCGGCGAGACCGCGCAGGGTGGTGGTGAAGGACGGCTGACCGACGTCCCAGTTACCCGAATCGGCGATGACGAAGACATCCGAATCGAGCAGCTCGCGGTGCTTGGAGAGGACCGTAGCGAGCGAGGGTGAACCGACCTCCTCCTCGCCCTCGCTGAACAGGGTGACCCCCACCGGAGGTCGGCCGTCGAAGGCCCGGAGCGCCGCCAGGTGGCAGGCGATGCCCGCCTTGTCGTCGGTCACCCCGCGCCCGAACCAGCGGCCGTCGCGCGCGCCGATCTCGAACGGCGGATCGGTCCAGAGCGCCTCGTCACCGGTGGGCTGGACGTCGTGGTGAGCGTAGAGGCAGACCGTCGGCTTGCCATCGGGGGCGGGGAAGCGGCCGATGACGGCGGGCTGGCCGCCCTCGGTGATGATCTGCACGTCCGGGCAGTCGAGTTCCCGCAACTGATCGGCCACCCATTCCGCGCTGCGTGTCATGTCCTGGGCGCGCTCGGGATCGGCGCTGATCGAGGGGATCGCCACGTGTTCGGCGAGCCTTTCCAGCGTCAGCGGCATCTTCTCCTCGACGGAGGCCAGCAGCGCGGCCACCGCCTCGGCGTCGCCGGAGGGTGCTGTCGGGTTCTCTACCTGGGCCATGCTTCGACGATATCGCGCCCCATAGCGAGTAGCCTCGGGGCGTGCTGAACGCCAACCTCAAGAGGATCACCCCGCTCCTGGCCGCCATAGCGATGGCAGCCTCCGTCTCGGCGTGCTCGGCCCAGAGCCCCAGCGCCGACGCCGACCCAACCGACAGCCCCGCCCCTCCGGCCGCGAGCGCCCCTGTGTCCAGCGCGGTGGAGGGGTCGCCGACGCCCGCGACCGCATCCGCCACGCCGACGCCCACGCCGGAAAAGGTGGATTGCAAGAGGGAGAAGTGCATCGCGCTGACCTACGACGACGGCCCGTCGGAGTACACGCCCAAGCTGTTGAAGACGATGGCCAAGTACGACGCCAGGGCCACCTTCTTTCTCATCGGCCCCAGCGCGTCGGCGATGCCCGAGGTGGTGAAGGACGAGGTGGCCCAGGGCATGGAGATCGGCAACCACACGAGGCGGCATCCGGCGCTGACCCAGATCTCGTCGGCTCAGGTGAAGACCGAGCTGTCGGACACCCAGAAGCGGATCCACAAGATCACCGGCCAATACCCGACGCTCATGCGGCCACCGTACGGCTCCCGGTCCACCAGCGTCGACAAGATCGCGGGCAAGCAGGGGCTCGCGGTGATCAACTGGGACACCAGCCCGCTCGACTGGGAGAAGAAGCCGGCCAAGAAGGTCGCCGACATCGTCATCCGCGAGGCCAGCCGCAACCAGATCGTGCTGCTGCACGACACCCATCCTTGGACGGTCGACGCGGCCCCGCGGATCTACCAGCAGCTCACCAAGAAGGGCTACACGTTCGTCACCGTGAGCGAGCTGCTCGGCAAACCCAAGCCTGGGAAGCTCTACCCGACGAACTGACTACGCCCACAATGACGTTCGCCGTATTAAACGGCTAGCGGACGACTCCTTCTTGCTAGGGAAAGACAGATCTCGTCTGTCTTGAGACATAGGCGGTGGAGAACTCATGATCAGCATATTGCGGGTGCGTTTTGTCACCAATACCGATCCGACGAGCGTTTGGTCGGACCAACAGATGCAGAACTGGATGACACCGCTAATCCCGTTTAGTCTCGGCGATTTCTGGTGGACGTCCTCGCGAGGGCTCTTCTCACTGGAGCACACTCTTTATCCTCCGTTGGTGGTGCGTGACCCAAGACCGGACGTCGCCCGAGACAATGCGACGCAAAGGAGTGCGCTCAAGGACGCGGTGATCAAGGCGGCGACGGACACGCTGACCCCGGATTGGGACAACACCGATATTTTGATGATCTGGTTCGCTCAGCCCACCGACACGTTCGGCGGTGGCGGCAGCCAAGTGACCCTGAGAGACGGGACGACCAAGATCATTCCCGTCACGGTGGTGGACAATCTCACGGCCTTCGACGCGGCCTGTCAAGAACTGGGCCACAGTTACGGTCTGAGCCACGAGATTGACGCCGACGGGCGCGAGTACGCGTCGCCCTATTCGGTGATGAGCGCCCGTGGCGTGCCGGAGTTCCTGCGGCCGAGCGATCCGCGTCTTCCAGACGGTGCCATCATGACGTCGAACAACGAGACCTATATCGGCTCGGGAGCCAACCGCGTCGTCGGCCCGTCGCTCGCGGCGGCTCAGTTGTACCGCGAGCCGACCTTCCGCAATAGCCCCTCCGTTGTGCAGCTCGACGCCGCCTACGCCCACGAACCCGTCACACGCCGGCTCTACGCGCTCAACTACCAGCTGCGGCAGCCACCCGGACCTCTTCCGGTGCTGATCGCCTTTCCCTCTCACACGGGTGAGGGGCGGACATTCCTCGTCGAACTCCGACGCGGTGGCGTTGGCTACGACCAGGTCGTGACACCCGCCCTCGTCATCCATTCGCTGAATCCGGACGGCCGGGTGCGCTACGAGGGCGCGGCGTCGCTGACGATGGCGGACGAGCACACCGATTGGGCTTGCGCCGCCGGAGACTTCGCCTTACGGCTGGCGTACGTCGATCCTGCGCACGAGTACGTCGACGTGCTGCTGCGGGCAGGCGCGCAGACGCGGTTCCCGATCCGGGGAGTTTTGTTGGCCGGGCGTTTGCGCACCCACCATGAACTCAACGCCATGTCGAACGACGACATGCGCAACACCCTGATAGTCGAGATGGGCAAACACAGTAACCAGTCCGACTATCAGCGTTTCGACGATGACACCCTCGCCGGAATGGGGGCCGTCATGGTCTTCCTCCGTGAGGCCCATCTGCGCAACGACGCCGAGCTGAGCACGATGACGTCGGACGATCAGCGCAACACCCTCATCGTCGAACTCGACGGCCAGACCCGCCTCGGCCGGGAGTTGCAGAGATTCGACAACCTGGACCTGGTCAGGATCGGGCTCGGCAGCGATCTGGCGACCCGCGGTCAAGTTCCCGGTCAGATCGGATCCTGGATCCGCGGCGTACTCCTCCTCGGTGGTTTTCGCACTCACCATGAGCTGAACGCTATGTCGGCTGAGGACATGCGTAATACGCTCATCGTCGAACTCACCAATCACAGCTCGCAAGGCGATTACCAGCGCTTCAACGACGCCGAGTTGGAAGGGATGGGGGCTGTTATGGTGGCGATGCGCAGGCTCGGGATCCGCGGCGACAACACCCTGCGAAATATGACCTCAGACGACCAACGCAACACTTTCATCGTCGAACTCGATGGCCAGACCCACCTCGGCGGAAGGCTCCAGGGACTCATCGACATCAACCTTGCGAAAGTGGCCTTGGGCGTCGTGCCCGTGTAAGCCTCGCTTTCAACCAGATGTCATCGTCATAGACGGGGCGCTAATCCCTCGGAACCTTTTGACTCACGCCATCGCCACGCGCATGGGCGCCCGCCAGACCTCGCTCAGTTCGGAGAGCGTAAGCGAGAACTGTTGGTCGACGACGAGCTCGCCGCCCTCGGTGATGCCCAGCTGCGTGAGCGGGAGGCCGTGCTCGTCGCACAGGCTGGTCAGCTCTCCGGCCCGATCCGGTGGCAGCGAGACCAACACGCGGCCAGCGCTCTCGGAAAACAGGTAGGCGGCCGCGTCGGCGTCCTCGGGCAGCCACACGCGGGCGCCGATCCCGTGCCGCAGGCAGGATTCCACGAGCGCCTGGCTGAGCCCGCCGTCGGCGAGGTCGTGCGCCGAGGTGAACAGCTTGCGCCGACTCGCGGTGACCAGGGCCAAGGCGAGGCGTTTTTCATGATCAAGATCGACGATCGGTGGCCAGCCGCCGAGATGATCGTGAACGACCTCGGCCCAGGCGGACCCGGCCAGTTCGTCGCGGGTCTCCCCCAGCAGATACAGCGACTCGTTCTCGCGGGCGAAGCCCGAGGGCACCCGCAGGCGGACGTCGTCGATCACGCCGAGCATGCCCACCGTCGGGGTGGGCAGGATCGCGGTGGTGCCGGTCTGGTTGTAGAAGCTGACGTTGCCGCCGGTGACGGGCAGGCCCAGCTCGCGGCAACCCTCGACGAGCCCCTCGATGGCCTCGACGAACTGCCACATCACCGCCGGGTCCTCCGGAGAGCCGAAGTTCAGGCAATCGCTCACCGCGACCGGCGTCGCCCCGCTCACGGCGACGTTGCGGTAGGCCTCGGCCAGCGCCAGTTTGGCCCCCTCGCGGGGATCGAGGTAGCAGAACCTGCCGTTGCAATCGGTGGCCAGGGCGACGCCGAGGAACGTGCCCTCGTCGATGCGCAGCATGCCCGCATCCTCTGGCTGGGCCAGGACCGAGTTGCCGCGCACGTAGCGGTCGTACTGCTCGGTGACCCAGGATTTGTCGCACAGGTTGGGCGAGCCGGCCAGCTTCAACACCGTCTCGCGCAGCTCGTCACCGGAGCCGGGCCGGGCCAGCTCGCCGACGCCGTCGGCCTGGACTTCGTCGATCCAACCCGGACGCGAGAACGGCCGGTGGTATACGGGGCCGTCGTGCGCGACGGTGCGCGGCGGCACGTCCACCACGGTCTCCCCGTGCCAGTCGATCACCAGGTGATCACCGTCGGTGACCTCGCCGATCACCGCGGCCAACACGTCCCACTTGGCGCAGATGGCCATGAACTCGTCCACGCGTTCGGGCTCGACGACGGCCATCATCCGCTCTTGGGATTCGCTCATCAGGATTTCTTCGGGGGCCAGCGTGGAATCGCGCAGCGGGACCAGATCGAGATCGACGTGCATGCCGCCGTCGCCGGCGCTGGCCAGCTCCGAGGTCGCGCACGACAGACCGGCGCCGCCGAGGTCCTGGATGCCCGCCACGACCCCGGCCGCGAACAGCTCCAGGGTGCACTCGATGAGCAGCTTCTCCATGAAGGGATCGCCCACCTGGACGCTGGGCCGTTTGGCGGGACCGCCTCCACCGCTCGCGTCGGCCGCGTCGAAGGTCTCGCTGGCGAGGACCGAGACCCCGCCGATGCCGTCGCCGCCGGTGGCGGCGCCGTACAGGATCACCCGATTGCCCACCCCGCTGGCGTGGGCCAGGTGCAGATCCTCGTGCCGCAGCACCCCGACACACAGGGCGTTCACCAGGGGGTTGCCGGCATAGGTCTTATCGAAGACCACCTCGCCACCGATGTTGGGCAGGCCGAGGCAGTTGCCGTAGCCTCCCACCCCGGCGACGATCCCCGGCATCACCCGGGAGGTGTCGGGGGCGTCGAGCGGGCCGAAGCGCAGCGGATCCAGCACCCCGATGGGTCGCGCCCCCATGGCCAGGATGTCGCGGACGATGCCACCCACGCCCGTCGCGGCCCCCTGGTAGGGCTCGACGAAGCTGGGGTGGTTGTGGGATTCGATCTTGAACGTGACCGCGTAGCCCTGGCCGATGTCGAGCACGCCGGCGTTCTCGCCGATCCCGGCCAGCAGCTTGCCCAGCGGGGTCTCGGCGGGCAGCTCGCCGAACTTGCGCAGGTGCACCTTGGAGGACTTGTAGGAGCAGTGCTCGGACCACATCACCGAATACATTGCCAGCTCGCACGAGGTGGGCCGGCGGCCCAGGATCTCCCGGATGCTCGCGTATTCATCGCTTTTGAGTCCAAGATCAGCCCAGGGCTGCTCCAGCTCGGGCGTGCCTTGGGCATCGGTCAGGGTGTCGGCCACGGCTACAAGTTACCGTCTCGGGCACCGCGTCGCGAAGCCCGCGCATCGGCCGAACGGGGCCGAGGGCCACCACTCCTCAGCGCGGGCGGGTCGGCGGTGCGGCCCAGTCGGGCGGGCCGTCGCTGCCGGCCGGGTAGCCGTCCATGGCCACCTCGTCCGCCCGCCACGCTCGCAGCACCGGCGCGACGATCCGCCAGCATTCCTCCGCGGTGTCGCCGCGCACCGAGAGCGTCGGGTCACCGTCGAGCACCCCTTCGAGGACCTCCCCGTAGGCGTCCAGCTCGCCGGGGTTGAGGTCGGTCTCGAGGCTGACGGGATCGACGACGAACGGATCGCCCTCCCCGTTGACCATGAGATCGAGGGCCAGGTTGGCGGGCTTGAGGCCGAACACCAACCGGTCGGGGCGCAGCTCGCCGCCGAGTCCGGCGGGGAAATGGGGCACGTCTTTGAAGGTGACGATGACCTGCTTGCGGGCCGCGCCCAGCGACTTGCCCGAGCGCAGCGTGACCGGCACCCCGGCCCACCGCCAGGTGCGCACCTCGAGGGTGATCTCGGCCAGCGTCTCGGTGCCGTGCTGGGGATCGACGCCGGACTCGTCCACATAGCTCGGCACCTCGCGGTCGCCGATCCGGCCGGCGGTGTAACGGGCTCGGCGGCTGGACCGGTTCGCGGAGTGATAGATGTGGGTGGCCCGAAGCAGCTGGGCCTTGCTGTCGCGCAGGTCCCGCTCCCCGATGGTGGCCGGTGGCTCCATCATCAGCACCGCCATCACCTGCAGCAGGTGGGATTGGATCATGTCCACCAGGGCGCCGGCGCGATCGTAGTACCCCGCCCGGCCTTCCAGCGTCAGGTCCTCGTCGTAGACGATCTCGATCCCGGCCACGTGCTCGTTGCTCCACAGCGGCTCGAAGATGCGGTTGCCGAACCGGGTGCCGAGCAGGTTCAACACGTCCGAGCGGCCCAGGAAATGATCGACGCGGTGCACCTGCTCCTCGGGCACCAGCGTGGCCACCAACTCGTTGAGCGCCTTCGCCGACTTCTCATCCGAGCCGAACGGCTTCTCCATCACCAGGGTCAGGCCCTCGGGATAGTTCACGCTACGCAGGGTTTCGCAGGCCTTCTCGGTGATCGCCGGGGGCAGGGCGAAATACACCGCGGGGGTGCCGTGGCAGGCGTCGATGACGCGTTGCAGCTGCTGCGCATCGGTCACATCGGCGGACAGGTATGTGGTGTTGGCGATCGTGTCGTCGAGGATCTGGCCGCTGCTCCCGCCATCGGCGAATGAGGCGCGCACGCGCTTTCGCCAAGACTCGGTGTCGAGATCGTCGCTGCCGACTCCGATGAGTTCGAGTGGACGCCCGTGGCTGCCGACGAGCAGCTCGGCGAGACCGGGCAGCAAGAGCCGGGCGGTGAGGTCTCCGCTCGCGCCCAGGATGAGCAGGGTGTCGATCTTTTTCGCCATGGGTTCTCCTAGGTCAGGCCAGCGCGAGGAAGGCCAGCACGCTGTCGAAGAAGCCGCGGCCGTCCAGCGACGGCGAGGTCAGCTCCTCCATGTTGTGCTCGGGGTGGGGCATCAGGCCGACGACGTTGCCGCCGGCGTTGGTCACGCCCGCGATGTCGCGCAGCGAGCCGTTGGGGTTGCCCTCGAGGTAGCGAAAGACCACCCGATCCTCACCCTCGAGACGATCCAGCGTGGCCTCGTCGGCGATGTAGCGGCCCTCGCCGTTCTTCAGCACGATGGTGATCTCTTGGCCCGTGTCGAAACGGTTGGTCCACACGGTGTCCCGGGTGACGACCCGCAGCTTTTGGTCCCGGCAGTAGAACGTGCGCCGGTCGTTCTGGATGAGCGCGCCGGGCAGCAGGTGCGCCTCGCACAGGACCTGGAAGCCGTTGCAGATGCCCAGAACGGGCAGGCCGGCGTTCGCGGCCGAGATGATGTCGTCCATGAGCGGGGAGAAGCGGGCGATGGCCCCACAGCGTAGGTAGTCCCCGTAGGAGAATCCGCCGGGCAGGATGACGGCGTCGACGCCGCGCAGATCCTGCGAGGCGTGCCACAGCGGGACGGCCTCCGCGCCGCCGAGGCGGACCGCGCGCAGGGCGTCGTGGTCGTCCAGCGACCCGGGGAAGGTGACGACACCGACCTTGAACCCCGTCCGGGTTGAGGAAGCGATCGCGGTCACTGCCGCTCGACTCGCACGTCGAACGCCTCGATGACCGTGTTGGCCAGCAGCTTCTCGGCGGCCTGACGGACCTCGTCGAGGCGTTCGGCGGTGGCCTCGCCATCGAAGTCGATCTCGAACCGCTTGCCCTGGCGCACGGCTAGATCGCCGAAGCCGAGCCGGGCCAGCGCGCCGGTGACGGCCTTGCCCTGCGGATCGAGGATCTCGGGCTTGGGCATCACGTCAACAACAACTCGGGCCATGCTCCGAACCTTACCGATCGAGCGCCGCGCTCACCAACGAGTGCCCGTGAGACGCTCGTAAGCCTCGACGTAGCGCTGCCGGGTGGCCTCGACGATCTCGGCGGGAAGCGGCGGCGGCGCGGTGTCGCTGCCGCGGTCCCAGCCGGATTCGTGCAGCAACCAGTTGCGCACGTACTGCTTGTCGAAGGACTGCAGGTTCTCGCCCGGAGCCCAGGTCGCGGCCTCCCAGAACCGCGAGGAATCGGGGGTCAGCACCTCGTCGGCCAGCACCAACTCGTCCCCTCCGTCACGGCTGCGCACGCCAAACTCGAACTTGGTGTCGGCCAGGATCAGGCCTCGCTCGCGCGCGATCTCCTCGGCGCGGTGGTACAGGGCCAGGGTCTGCTCGCGGAGCTCGTGGCCCCGCTCGTCGCCGGTGGTCTCCAGCATGGTGTCGAAGTCGACGTTCTCGTCGTGTTCGCCCAACGCCGCCTTCGTGGCGGGGGTGAAGATGGCCTCGTCCAGCCGCGACCCGTCCAGCAGCCCCACGGGCAGCTCGACCCCGCACACCTCCCGGTTCTGCTGATACTCCAGCCAACCCGAGCCGGTCAGGTAACCGCGGGCGACGCACTCCACCGGCACCATCTCCAGCGGTTCGCAGACCACCGCCCGGCCGGCGACGGCCTCGGGAACGTCGGCCGAGAGGACGTGATGAGGCACTCCGAGTTGGGCGAACCACCACAGCGAGAGCTGGGTCAAAATGGCGCCCTTGTCCGGGATAGGGCTGTTCAGGACGAAATCGAACGCGGAGATGTTGTCGGTGGCGACCATCAGGATCGGGCCGCGCGTGCCGTCGTCGGCGGGCAGCTGGTAGAGCTCGCGCACCTTTCCGGCGTGGATCAGGGGCAGTCCTAGCTCGGCGTATGTGCTCACGCACGGATCCTATCGGGGTCGCGGACAATCCCAGGGTTGCCCGCGACCCCGCTCACTTGGTGCACGAACGATCCCGTAGCGTCGATATTTCTACCCGATAGGAGAACTCTTATGGCGAAGAACCCCCTGATCGTGGTCGGCGTGGACGGCTCGCCCGCCTCGGTGGATGCGCTCCGCTGGGCCGCCAGACAGGCCGAACTCACCGGTTATCATCTCGAAGCCGTCACCACCTGGCAGTTTCCCACCGAGTTGGACGAGATCTTCTTCGACGACAAGAGTTCCGCATACTCCGAGCCCGCCGAGCGTCGCCTCCACGAGGCCCTGGTCGAGGCCGGTATCGACGAACAGGGCTGCACGAAGTCGGTGCTCAAAGGCCACTCGGCCGCCGTGTTGGTCGAGCGCTCGGCTGATGCCGAACTTCTGGTCGTCGGGTCCAGGGGGCACGGGGGGTTCACCGGCCTTCTGTTGGGCTCGGTCAGCTCCTCGGTCATGTCTCACGCCGTTTGCCCCGTCGTCGTCGTTCGCCATCCAAAACCCACCGGCTGAGCCACCTGAGCAAGGCCGGGGTCTGCCAGTACCTCCATAATGTTGGGACAGACGTTCGCCACACCTGAGGAGAATTATGGCTCTGGTCGCCGGGATCGACAGCTCCACCCAGTCCTGCAAGGTCGTCATCCGCGATGCCGAGACCGGCGAGCTGGTCCGCGAGGGTCAGGCCAAGCATCCCGACGGCTCCGAGGTGGCGCCCAGCGCCTGGCTGGACGCGGTCGATCAGGCGCTAGAGCGGGCCGGTGGCCTCGACGGCGTCGCGGCGCTGGCGGTGGGCGGTCAACAGCACGGCATGGTGTGCCTGGACGTTGACGGCGCGGTCATCCGCGACGCGCTGTTGTGGAACGACACCCGATCCGCGCAGGCCGCCGAGGACCTCGTGTCCGAGCTCGGCGACGGCGATCCCGAAGCCGGGCGACGGGCTTGGGCCGAGGCCGTCGGCTCCGTCCCCGTGGCGTCGTTCACCATCACCAAGCTGCGTTGGCTGACCGATCACGAGCCCGAGAACGCCCGGCGGATCGCCGCCATCTGCCTGCCGCACGATTGGCTGACCTGGCGGATCTCGGGCTCCGGGGGCCTGGACACCCTGGCGACGGATCGATCCGACGCCTCTGGCACCGGCTACTTCGACGCCGTCGCCAACGCCTACCGCCGCGATCTGTTGGCCCTGGCCCTGCGGCGCAGCGAGGACGACGTCGCCCACATCGTGTTGCCCCGCGTGGCCGGGCCGAACGAGGGCGTCGGGCACGCCAGCGACAAGTTCGGGGACGACATCGCGCTTGGCCCCGGCATGGGCGACAACGCCGGAGCCGCCCTGGGGCTCGGTCTGTTGCCCGGGGAAACCTCACTATCGCTGGGGACGTCCGGCGTCGTCGCGGCCGTTTCGGACACCGCCACCCAGGACCCCAGCGGCATGGTCACCGGATTCGCCGACGCCACCGGTGTCTTCTTGCCGCTGGCCTGCACCCTCAACGCCTCGCGCATCCTGCAAGCCACCGCCACCCTGCTGGGAGTGGGCTTTGACGAGTTCAGCGAGTTGGCCCTCGCAGCCGAGCCGGGCGCGGGCGGGCTGGTTCACGTCCCCCACCTGGACGGTGAGCGCACCCCCAACCTCCCCGACGCCACCGGTTCGCTGCTCGGCATGACGCTGTCCTCCATGACCCGGGAAAACCTGGCCCGGGCCGCCGTCGAGGGGATGTTGTGCCTGATGGGCGTCGGTGCCGACGCGGTGCGAGCCCAGGGCGTCGCGGTGGATCGGGTCACGCTGGTCGGCGGGGCGGCCCGATCGAAGGCGGTATGCGAGATCGCTCCGATGGTCCTCGGTGTGCCCGTCGACGTGCCAGAGCCCGGCGAGTACGTCGCCAACGGGGCCGCCCAGCAGGCGGCCTGGGTGCTCTCCGGGACCGATCGGCCCCCCTCGTGGAACACCACCCGCATAGAGACCTACGAGGCCGAACCGACGCCCCAGGTTCGCCAGGCCTACGACGCCGCGGCAGCCCTCGTGGCCGGGATTTAACGGTGAGCACCCATCCCGTCATCGACGTCCAAGAATTCTCCATGTCCTTCGGCAAGACCCGGGTGATCGAGGACCTGTCGTTCGAGGTGAGCCAGGGGGAGACGTTCGGCCTGCTCGGCTCCAACGGCTGCGGCAAGACCACGACGGTTCGCGCCCTGCTCGACATCTACACCCCCACCTCCGGCACGCTTCTCATCGACGGAAAACGGTTCAGCCCGCGGACCGGAGCCACCTTGGGTTACCTCCCGGAGGAGCGCGGCCTCTACCGCAAGGAACCGGTCATCGACGTGATGACCTACTTCGGTCAGCTCAAGCAGATGTCGCGGCCGGAG
>JBBSOW010000088.1:0-12919 GCA_038259365.1 Propionibacteriales bacterium | reverse complement strand
TGATCGTAGCTGCCGAAGGGATAGGCCATGCCGAAGTGCTCCTCGAAGACCCGGAAGCCCTCGTGGGTGGTGCGCAGGATCCGGTCGGCGTCGAGGTGCGCCTTGACCGATTGGCGGCACAGCAGCGACATCGGCACCTCGCCACCGGCGGCGGTGAAGCGGGAGTGTTCGCGGTGATATTCGCCGGCGATGAGCGCGGTGATGTAGGTCGAGATCCGCAGCGTCGGGGCGAAGCTCCAGCGGGCCATGTCGCCGCGGATCGGCTCGGGTTCGGCGGCGGGGGAGTTGGACGCGACCTCCCAGTGGCGCGGGGCGATCACCTCGAACTCGAAGGTGGCCTTGAGGTCGGGCTGCTCGAAGCAGGCGTACATCCGCCGGGCGTCGGAGACCTCGAACTGGGTGTAGAGGTACACCTTGCCATCGGCCGGATCGACGAAGCGGTGCAGGCCCTGGCCGCTGCGGCTGAACCGGCACAAGCCGACGACGGTGAGCTCGTGGGCGCCGGCCTCGGCCCGGAAGCCGACGCGGGAGTTCGCGAAGCTCGCCGCGTCGAGGGCCTGGCCATCGAGGCTGGCGGAGTAGACCGAATCGGCGATGAGGTCGATGTAGGACTCCACGCCCGCGCTGGTGTGAAAGCGCACGGTGGAGGTGGAGACGAAGGTGGCCTGCGGCTCGGCGAGGGGATTGCCCTCGGGATCGGTGCCGCCGAGGTCGACGAGGACGCGGTAGCTGTCGGTGCTGAGTTGCGAGGAACGGCGCTGGGCTTCGTCTCGGGTGATGTTGTGCGGAAACACAGATCCTGCTTTCGGTGACGTTGATGGCGGGCGTCGGCGGACGCTGTCCGCTGAGGCGGGCCGCCGAGGGCTCGATCGTGCGTGCGGGCGGGGGATAACCCACCCGCTACTGCACCGTACTCGATGCCGGTCCGCCGCGACTAGGCGGCCGGTACGGGGCGCCGCATAGGATAAAACCCATGACAACTGTTGATTTCTGGTTTGACCCGACGTGTCCGTGGGCCTGGATGACCTCTCGCTGGATGCTGGAGGCGGAGAAGGTGCGCGAGGTGCGGACCACCTTCCACGTCATGAGCCTGGGGGTGCTGAACGAGGGCCGTGATCTGGATCCGGACTACGCCGAGAAGATGACGAAGGCGTGGGCGCCGGCTCGCGTCGCGCTCGCCATCGAGGAGCGGGCCGGTTCGGAGAAGCTGAGAGAGTTCTACACCGCCATCGGCACCCGCATCCACAACAACGGCGAAGAAAACGGCAGAGCCGTCATCGAGGCCGCGCTGGCCGACGTCGATCTGCCCACCGAGCTGGCCGACGCCGGGGAGACCGACGCCAACGATGAGGCCCTGCGCCGATCCCACCACGAGGGCATGGACCCCGTCGGCGACGAGGTCGGCACGCCGGTCATCCACATCAACGGCAAGGCACTGTTCGGGCCGGTCGTCTCCCCGGCCCCCAAGGGCGAGGAGGCGGGCAAGCTCTTCGACGGGGTCGCCCTCGTCACCGCCTACGACGGTTTCTTCGAGCTCAAGCGGACCCGCACCGTCGAGCCCATCTTCGACTGACCGAGTCCTAGCTCGTCGCACGCCTAGCGCGGCCGGACGCTGGCGGTCAGGAACGCCTGCCAGCGTTCCTGGCCGTCGCCGACGTCGCCGCGCCGCCCGATGCGCTCCAGCACGGCGGCGCTCGCCCTCGAGGTGGCGCGATCCCACCGCCCGCTGAGCGCGACCGGGGTGTCCCAGACGTGGGTGCAGATCGCCTGGACGGCCTGCACCTGAACCCGTGAACGGGAGGAGAACCGCGACAGCTCGCCCCCGCTGCGGCCGTTGTCGACGTGGATGTGGTTGCGGTGCTCGCCGTCGAAGAGGTAGGTGAGCACGTAGGCGAAGTGCATGTGCAGGCTGGCGGCGAGGCGCCAGTACTCGCGGAGCCGGCGCGCCGACCGCTCGGCGTCTTCGGCGGTGCTCGGTTCGCTGGCGTTGTGGCCCTCGAACGCGTCGTAGCGCAGGCTGACCTGGTCTTGGCCGCCTCGCCGTAGTCGGGACAGGTCCAGCGCCCGGCCCGAATGGTGCCAGGAATCGCACCGTCCCCGCCCGTCGATCCAGGCCCCGTAGGTCCAGAGTTGGTCGGCCGGCTCGAGCCCGGAGTTGGCGTTCCAGAACTCCTGCCAGGCGAGTAGCTGGGCGCGGAACCCGTCGTCGATGAAGAAGCGGCTGGGGCCGGCGTGATCGGGGTCGTTGCCGGCCGCGTAGATCAGCTCCGCCCCGCCGAGGCTCCGGACGGCCGTCAGCGCCTGCGTACCGACGCAGCCGGCCCGCTCGCGCGTCGGATTCGGCTCCACGCCTCCCGGCGTCGAGCACGCCGCCAGCGCCAAGATGCCGGCGGTGCCTAGCAAAGATCGTCGGGTGGCCACGTGGCGAAGATAGTCAGCCCCGGCAAGTTCGCCGATGAGCTCAGGATCGGCCGCGGCCGGTGCGCCCGTCGGCCCGGGCTATCAGCTGCTCGACGATGGCGTGCGCGTCGGCGAAATCCTGCTCGCTGGGCCGCGAGACATCCCGGGCCCGCATGGCGCGGTCGAGGGTGACCAGGCCGCTCACCCCGTCGCGGCCGAACTCGCGCGGGAACGGTTCGCGACCGCTGTCGCGCGGGGTCGACTCGCGGCTATCGTGACTCACGCACGCCATTCTAAGCGCGATGTTCCGCGCGAGACAGCTCAACCGTCGTCACCGTTAGGGAGGGCCGATGCCCGAGGGCCACACGCTGCACCGGCTCGCGCTGGAGCTGGATCGCGAGTTCGGCGGGAGCGTCCCGCAGGTCTCGAGCCCGCAGGGCCGGTTCGCCGAATCGGCGGCGCTGCTGACCGGCCGCGAGGCGCTCGCGTTCAGCGCCTACGGCAAGCACCTGTTCGGCGAATTCGACGGCGACGCCTGGCTGCACGTCCACCTCGGCCTGATCGGCAAGTTCTCCTTCGCCGCGCTGGCGCCGCCGCGCGGAGCGGTGCGGCTGCGGTTGGCCAACGCCGAGATCGCCGCCGACCTGCGCGGCCCCCAGGTTTGCGTGCTGCGCACCGGCGCGGAGGTGGCCGCCCAGCAGGCCAGGCTGGGCCCGGATCCGCTGCGTACCGACGCCGATCCCGAGCGGGCCTGGAAGAAGATCCAGCGCAGCGACCGGCCCATCGCCGCCCTGCTGATGGATCAGAGCGTCCTCGCCGGGGTGGGCAACGTCTACCGCGCCGAGGTGCTGTTTCGCCAGCGGATCAACCCGTTCCGCGCCGGCAGGCAGCTCGCCCGCAAGTCCTGGCTCGCGATCTGGCGAGACCTGGTCTGGTTGATGCCACTCGGCGTCGTCGAGAACCGCATCGACACCGTCCGCGAGGAACACACGCCGGAGGTCATGGGCCGCGATCCCCGCGTCGACGATCACGGCGGCGAGGTCTACGTCTACCGCCGCCACGACCTGCCCTGCTGGGTCTGCGGCTCCCTGGTCAAGACCATGGTGGTGGAGGGGCGCAACCTGTTCTGGTGCGGTCGCTGTCAGCGCCGTGGCTGAGCCGGCCTCCCGTGAGATTCGGTGGGGCACCTCCACGCTCACGGTGGATCGCGGCCGGATCGTCGGGCTGGAGCGCGGTGGATCGAATGTTCTCACCGGCTTCGACGTCCACGTGAGCGGCGTCGACGCTGAAGCCCTGCACCGCGTCGACGAGGACGAGATCGAGTCGGTATGGACCCTCGGCGACGGCCAGACCGTCACCGTGCGGCACAACTTCGAGCGAACCTGGTCTGTCCGGGTGCTGGTCGTCAACCAGTCTGCCGCCCCGCTGCTGCTGGAGCGGATCCGGATCCGGATCGGGGCCGCGCCGGCTTCGGGATTCTCGGGCTGGTGCTGGGCTTCGGGGGCCCTGGGCCGGCTCGCGCTGCTCAGCACCCGAGGAGTGCAGAGCCTGGTCTTCAGCGTTCAGCGGGGCACCCTGCGTGAACTCCTCGTCGAGGGCGATCACGAAGGCGTCGGCGCGGCAGGAGAGCTTGGACCGCTTCGGGTGGCGCCGAACTCGCGCGAGGTGGTCTCGTTGCGCGGGGAATGGCTGCGCCCCGATCAGCTGACCGAGGATCTGCCCTCGTGGTTGCCGCCGCTGGAGTTCGCGGCTGGGGAACCGCTGCTGCTCAGCACGCCGGATTTCGCGTTGTCCGTGCCCAAGGACACCTCGGTGGCGGAGGATGAGGACGTCGTGGAGGTGCTGCCGGTCGGCGGCGTCGGGGCCCGCCGCCTGGTGCTGACGGGGGCACCCGGCACGATCGTCCTCGACGCGGCGTGGGCGCCGCCCCTGGCGGATGTCCTGCACCAGGCCGCCTCGTCGGTGCTCGATGGGGCCGAACGTCGCCAGGGCGTCGCGTGCCTCGATCCGGCGAGCGCGGTGGTGCTGCAGCGCAGCTCGCTCGGCGGAGGCGACGCCGAGGACGCCATCGATCGGGCCCTCGAGATGGCCCCGCCGGACGATCCCTGGAGCATCGTGCTGTGGGGCTCGGCCTTCGCCCGGACGGGGCGGACGGATCACCTCCAGCGCGCCGTCGACGCCTTTCGGGCGCTGCCCGCGCGCCCGGGGTGCGGGGTCGCGGCCCTGCACCTGATGGTGGCCCAGCTCACCTCCGGGACCGATCCCGAGGCCGGCCGCGCCGTGTTGGCCAGGCTCGCCGGCGAGGTCCGCGACGCCGCCACCGCGCTGGAGCTGGCCGTCGTCGGGGCCCCGGTGGCCACCCCGATCGACGACCTCGCGAGGACGGCCGTCGCCGAGCTGGGGGCGGGGATGCCGGGCCGACCGAGCGGGCTGGGGGCCCTCGAGATCGCTCAGCGCGTCGCCGCCCTGCGCCTCGCCGAGGCCGCGAACCCGAACCTTTTTCTCGGCGGCTCCGGGAGGGCAATCTCGGGCCAGCGACAGCGCGTCGGGTTCCTCGTGCAGTCGTGGACGCGCCGGCTGCTCGTGGAGGAGCCCACCGCCGAGGTGCTCGCCTGGCTCTCCACCGACGTTGACGGCTGACCCGGCCCCAGCCCAAGGCGCCCGCTGGATTGTTCGCGCTGACTACTGTGGGGCGAGGCCTGAGGAGGCACGAACATGGTGGTCGGACAGGGGCCAGTGCTGGCGAGTCGTCGCCTCGACGCGGGCGGGCGCGAGGTGCAGATCTACCAGTGGCCGGGGCCCCCGGACGCGGGCCGGGTGTTGCTGCTCGGGGGATGCGGCGTCGATGCCGTCTTCTGGCGCGATGTCGGCCGCGATCTCGCCGAGCTGAACGTCACGGCCCTGAACCGTCCCGGCCTGGGCGGTACCCCGTGGCCGCAGCAGATCCCCACCCTGGCCGCCGAGGTTGCCACCCTGGCCGAGCTCACCGACGTGATCGGCTCCCCGGTCGTCGTCGTAGCCCACTCGATGGCCTCCTTTCACGCCGAGGCCTTGGCGCGTCAGCACCCCGATCGGGTGGCGGGGCTCGTCATCGTCGACGGCAGCGCGGAGTGGCTCGACCGCAGACCGAGGCCGTCGGCCCCCTGGTCGGCCCGGCTCATCCACGTCCTCATTCATCCTAGGCCGCTACACGGCCTGGCCAGCATCCTGTACCGGCGCGGGGCGTCCGCCCAAAGCCACGTGCCGGCCAAGATCCTGGGCCGGGAGCGGATCCGGCTCGCCTACGACTCTCCCGACGCGCTCGCCATGAGCCTGGGCGAGGCCATCGCCTACCGCCGCCAGGCCTGGGACCTGCTGCGGGTCCGCGCCGCGCACCCGATGCCGGATCGTCCGGTGATCGTGCTCTCGGCCGAGACGACGGGGGAGCCCGACGGGTTGCGCCGGCAGCGGCGGCTCGCCGATCAGCTCGGGGGTCGCCAGATCGTCGTCGAGACGAGCAAACACCTGATGATGATCGACCGTCCCCAGGCCATTGCTCGCGCGGTGCGGGGGTGCCTGGACGCGGCGAAACGGTAACGGGAGGGTGTTGGGAGAAGCAGTGGAGCGGATGACGAGAATCGAACTCGCGTGGCCAGTTTGGAAGACTGGGGCTCTACCATTGAGCTACATCCGCAGCGGCCGCTTGGCCGGATTTGAGCTTAGTACAAGTTGATTACGTTTGCGCCATCTGGGGGTCTAACGCTTCTCGCTTGAGCGTAGTTTCCATTACTGTCGCTACCGCGCCTATTTCCGGAAGGGTCATCGGCATGGAAGCTCTCAGCAACTGGTTCACCTACGTCTCCAACAACATCGGCTACATCTTGGAGGAGACCCTCAATCACGCTCGTATCACGCTCATCGTCCTCGCCGCAGCCGCCGTGGTGGCGGTTCTGCTCGGCATCGCCATCCAACGCAGCGCCATCGCCCGGCCCGTCGTGTTGTCCATCGCCGGGATCTTTCTGACGATCCCGTCGCTGGCCTTCTTCGCGTTGCTGATCCCCATCTTCGGCACGGGCAACACCCCCGCCATGGTGGCGCTGTTCTTCTACGCCCAGCTTCCCATTCTCCGCAACACCGTGACCGGCCTGGATTCGGTCAACCCCGCGGTCGTCGAGGCGGCCAGGGGCATGGGGATGAACCGCACGCGGCAGCTGATCAAGGTGCGCCTGCCGTTGGCGTGGCCGATCATCATGACCGGCGTCCGGGTCTCGAGCCTGCTGGTCGTCAGCATCGCCGCGATCGCGGTCCTCGTCGGCGGCGGTGGTCTGGGGAACTTCATCCAGCGCGGGTTGACCAGGCTGGGCCTGCCGAACTCGGTGGAATCGGTCTACACCGGCGTGATCTTCACGGTGCTCCTCGGCCTGTTCCTCGACTTCGCCTTCTCGATGGTCCAACGCCTCACGACTCCGCGCGGCCTGCGCCACTGAACACCAGCTCATAACACCTGATTCCACGAGAGGAACAGATGAACTCCCAACCGAAGATCCACCTGGACAAGGTAGGCAAGACCTACCCCGGCACCAAGATCCCTGCGGTCGAAGATCTCACCATGGATATCCACGAGGGCGAGATCGTCGTCCTCGTCGGGCCCTCGGGTTGCGGCAAGAGCACCACCTTGCGGCTCATCAACCGGATGATCGAGCCGAGCAACGGCCGGATCCTCCTCGACGGCGAGGACGTCACCAAGGTGAACCCGGACAAGCTGCGCACGCGGATGGGCTACGTCATCCAGCAGATCGGGCTGTTCCCGCACCAGACGATCGCTCAGAACATCGCCACCGTGCCGAAGATGCTGGGCTGGGACAAGAAGAGGATCCGCGAGCGCACCGAGACACTGCTGTCCACCATGGGTCTGGACCCCGACCAGTACCGAGACCGCTTTCCCAAGGAACTCTCCGGCGGCCAGGCCCAACGCATCGGGGTCGCCCGGGCGCTGGGCGCGGATCCCGACATCATGTTGATGGACGAGCCGTTCGGGGCGATCGATCCGATCGCCCGCGACCGGTTGCAGAACGAGTTCCTGCGGGTTCAAGGCAAGCTGCACAAGACCATCGTGTTCGTCACCCACGACATCGACGAGGCCATCAAGATGGGCGACCGGATCGCGATCCTGGGGGAGCGCAGCAGGATCCGCCAGTTCGACACCCCGGAGCGGATCCTGGCCTACCCGGTCGACGACTTCGTCAACGACTTCATCGGGCAAGGCTCGACCATCAAGGGGCTGAACTTCCTCAAGGTCAGCACGGTGACCTTCACCGGCTACCCCTACATCTCGGCCGAGGACTCGCCCGAGGTCGGTCGGGCCAAACTGGCCGAGTCCGGTAAGGAATGGCTCGTGCTCGTCGACGACCGCGGAGCCCCAAGCCGTTGGCTGCGCGCCGAGGACTTCGCGGAGGGGGCCTCGGGGTACGACACCGGCGGGGAAGAGGTCGGCGAGAGCCTGAGGCTGGACAACACCTTGTTCCAGGCCCTGGAGTTCATGGTGCAGAGCGCCGCCGGGCTCAGCCTCGTGGTCGACGACCAGGGCCGGTTTCAGGGCGTGGTCTCGATGACCGACCTGAACAAGGCGATCCGCAACGCACAGCACGAGGCCCGCCTGCACTACGACGAGCTCGGGGGTGGTCTCGAGTGAGCGACACCAAATCGCGTGGCGCCGTCGATTCCGCCACCGACACCCCCGATACAGATACTCCCGATACCGATACCCCCGATACCGAGGCTTCCGATCGGGGCCGAAAAGTACCGCCGACGGTGGTGAACAATATCGGCCTGTTCATCGCGCCCATCCTGATCGCGGTACTGGGGCTCTTCCTCTACCTCTACTACCAGAGCCTGGACCTCGCCAACGCCCCGATCCAGCAGCGTTCGGCGCTGGAATTCATGCCGAAGCTGGTACCGCAGATCCAGCGGCACCTCTACATCGCGTTCCTCTCGACCCTGCTCGTGGTCGTGGTCGCCATCCCGGCAGGGATCATCTTGACCCGCCCCGCGCTGAAGCGGGTGGCCCCCTACATCATCTCGGTGGCGACCTCGGGTCAGGCCCTGCCGGCGTACGGGCTGCTGATCATCTTCTTGACCTTCTTCGGGCAGGGGCCGCGAACGGTGATCCTGGCGCTGGCGCTCTACGCCCTGCTGCCGGTCCTGCGCAACACCATGGTCGGCCTGGAGGCGGTGGATCAATCGGTGATCGAGGCCGGACGCGGCATGGGAATGACCAAGATGAGGGTGCTGAAGCAGATCGAGCTGCCTCTGGCCGTCCCCGTGATCGTGGCCGGTATCCGCACCGCCGTCATCCTCAACATCGGCATGGCCACCTTGGCCTTCCTCATCGGCGGCGGAGGGCTCGGAATCACGATCAACTCGGGCCTGAAACTCAACCAGGACCCTGTGTTGATCGTCGGCAGCGTGCTGGTCGCCCTGATCGCCCTGACTTTCGACTGGATCGGTGCCGTGGCGGAAAAGGTGCTCAAGCCGCGCGGGATTGCCTGAGGCCAAGCGTTATCGAACTGTCACCTGAATCCGCTCGAATCGGCCATCGCGTTGTATTCTTTAGCCGGTCCCGGTTTTGCGAGCCTCCGCCGATCCACCGTGGAATATGTTCTCGGTCGTTGATTGGCAGACGGTTCCGGCGGGGCGGACCGAGTTCCCAAGTGAAGGAAAACTTAATGCACAAGAGCATGAAACTGACAGCCATGACCATGGGCGCGATCCTCAGCTTGGCCCTCACCGCTTGCGGGAGCAGCGGTGGCGGCGACGAGGGAGGCGGAGGCAAGTCCGACAAGCGTCTGGACGGTGTCTCGCTCGCCGTCGGCTCCAAGGACTTCACCGAGAACATCCTCTTGGGCGAGATGTTCGCCCAGGCGGTGGAGAAGGAGGGAGCGTCGGTGGACAACAAGACGAACCTGGGTGGCACCGAGGTCAACCGCAGTGCGCTCATGTCCGGCGACATCGACGTCTACCCCGAATACAACGGCACCGGTTGGACGGTTCACCTGAAGCAGGAGGACCCCAGCCAAGACCCCGCCGAGCTCTTCAAGGTCACCTCCGAGAAGGATCTGGCCGAGAACAAGATCAAGTGGGTGGGCCAGTCCCCCTTTAACGACACCTACGGCTTCGCGGCCAACGGTGACCTCGCCAAGAAGGAGGGCGGCTTCGACCTTCAGGGCATGGCCGATTACCTGAAGAAGAACAAGAGCGCCAAGGTGTGCCTGGAGACCGAGTTCCCCGACCGACCCGACGGCCTGATCCTCTTCGAAAAGGCCACCGGATATAAGATCCCGCAGAGCCAGCAGCAGATCCTGGACACCGGCCTGATCTACACCGAGACCTCGGACGGCAAGTGCGACTTCGGCGAGGTCTTCACCACCGACGGCCGGATCACCGCCCTGAACCTGGAGCTCGTCAAGGATCCGGGTGTCTTCATCCTCTACAACGCCTCCTACACCATGAAGGATGCCGTGTACTCCGCGCATTCTGAGGTCTACGACGAGGTGGCCAACAAGATCTTCGAGGGTCTCACCGAGGAGAAGATGGCCGAGCTGAACGCCGAGGTCGACGTCGACGGCAAGCGCGCCCAAGAGGTCGCCAAGGAATACCTCAAGGAGATCAGCCTCGTCTGATCGGGTATGCCCGGTGTGAGTTTCACCTGGTTGACGCGGCGGTGCCGTCGGATCGATGAGATCCGGCGGCACCGTTTGCGTCCGCAGGGATCAGCGGAAGGCCAGGTAGACGGTGTTGGCCGACGTGCCGCCGGTCAGGGGGTTTTCGAAGGTGACGATCTCGGTCTCGGCTCGTGCGAAGACGGCTTCGAGGCGGCCGGTGAAAGCGTCGTCTGGAGGGTTGTCCGACCAGAGCCCGAAGACTCCGCTTGGCGCGACGAACTCGCGCATCCGGGTCAGCCCCTCCTCGAAGTAGAAGCCTTGGTGGCTCTCGTGCAGCACGATGTCGGGGGCGTGATCGATGTCCAAGAGCACGGCGTCGTAGGTGGTGTCGGCACCCGCCGCGACCATGGCGAAGAAGTCGTGTGCGACGAGGGTCGCTCGGTTGTCCCCGACGAGTTCCTGCGAGACCGGCAGAAGGTGCTGGCGGTGCCAGGCGATGACCGGTTCCAGCGCCTCGATGACGGTCAGCCGGGTGACGTTCTTGTGCCTAAGGGCGGCAACTGCGGTGTAGCCGAGGCCCAGGCCACCGACGAGAACTGACAGGTCCTCGGTTTCGTTGAGCCGGCCGAGGGCCAAGTCCGCCAGGGCAACCTCTGCCTCGGTGAACAGGCTCGACATGAGGAACTCCTCGCCCAGCTTGACCTCGTACACCCGCGTCCCCGTCACCGGCTCGAGCCGACGCCGCAGCGACAGCTCACCCAGCCTCGTCTGCTGGTACGAGAGTTCCTCTAGTCGTTTGATGACTTCTCCTGGTGATTGCTGGTGGATCTATCCCACCACTTCTACCGCACCCGTTGTGAGACTGGCGAGGGCGTCCCGGTCGATGCGCAGACCCAGACCGGGTTGTCCGCTCAGGTGTACCTGGGGGAGCTCGTAGTGCAGGTCTCCGACATCAGTGGTGAACAGCAACGGGCCGGTAAGCTCCTGGGAGCGGATGGAGCGCCGCGCCATCGCCAGGTGGTATCCGGCCGATGAAGCGACGGAGGATTCCACCATCGAACCCACTTGCGCATCAAGCCCGGCTGCCTGGGCGACCGAGGCCATCTGCAGCGCCCGGTAGAGCCCCGCGGTCTTCATCAGTTTCAGATTGATCAGATCGGCGGCGCGTAGGCGGACGATCTCCAGCAGCGACGCCATGCCCTGGCAGGACTCGTCGGCCATGATCGGCACCGCCGAGTGGGCACGCACCTCGGCGAGGCCCCGCAGATCACCCATCGCGATCGGCTCCTCGATCCAGCAGATACCGAGGCCGCCGAGCTGAGTCACGGCCCCGATCGCCGTGCCCGCGGCACCCCACCCCTGGTTCACGTCGACGCGGACCGGCACTCGATGCTCCACGGCCTCGCAGACCGCTCGGATGCGGGCAACGTCCCGCTCGCGGTCGCCCGCCCCGACCTTGATCTTGATCGACGCGTAGCCTGCGTCGACGGCCCGCTCGGCCTGGGCGGCCATCTCGTCGGGCGCGCCGATGGAGATGACGCGAGGGTAGGTCAAGACCTCGTGTGCGCGGCCGCCCACAAGGTCGTACACGGGGACACTGGCCGCTTGAGCGATCAGATCGTGGCAGGCGATGTCGATGGCGGCCTTGGCCGAGGTGTTGCCGCCCAAGCGCGAGGCCATCACGTGGTGCAGGTCCTCCAGGTCGTGGGGGTCACGCCCGATGATCAACGGCAGCAACAGATGCTGCAGGACCTGCATCGCCGCCGCTGCGGTCTCCCCGGTGACGATCTCATCGGGGACGGCTTCCCCCCATCCGGTGCGCCCATCGTCTGTCTCCATCTCGAGGATGATCGACGGCATCGCCGTCCACGAGGCGTAGCTAATCACGAACGGCTCGCGCAGCGGCAAGAGGATGTGGTGGAGCCGGGCCGAGACGATGCGCATCTATTCTTCCTCGTTGACGTGGAATCAAACTTCTCCGCTAGAGCACGTTGGTGAGGAAGCTTTGCGTCCGTTCGTGTTGCGGATCGCCCAAGACCTGTTCGGGCGGACCAGATTCGACGATGACGCCCCCATCCATGAAGACGACGGTGTCGGCAACCTCGCGGGCGAAACCCATCTCGTGGGTAACCGAGATCATCGTCATCCCGGTCTCGGCGAGATCCCGCATCACCTTGAGCACCTCCCCCACCAACTCCGGGTCGAGGGCGGAGGTGGGTTCGTCGAACAACATCAGTCTCGGCTGCATGGTCAACGCCCGGGCGATGGCCACGCGTTGTTGCTGGCCGCCGGAGAGTTGCCGGGGGTGGCTCTTCTCGCGGCCAGAGAGTCCGACCTTGGACAACAGCTCCCGGGCCCGCTCGATGACCACCTTCTTGGGTTCGCCGAGGACCCGCAGCGGGGCCTCGATCAAGTTCTCCAGCACCGTCATGTGTTGAAAGAGGTTGAAGCTTTGGAACACCATCCCGATCTCGGCGCGCTTACGGCATACCTCTTTGTCCTTCAGCTCGTACAGCCGGTCCTTGTGCTCTCGGTAGCCGACCAGTTCCCCGAACACCGACAGGCGTCCGGAGTTGATCTTCTCCAGGTGGTTGATGCAGCGTAGCAACGTCGATTTGCCCGAGCCCGAGGGACCGAGCAGGCAGGTCACCTCTCCAGGCTTGACCTCCCAGTTGATCCCTTCGAGCACCTTCACGGTGCCGAAGGATTTATGCACCGATTCTGCTTTGAGCGCTAATTCAGCCATGATTTTCCGCTTTCTCTTGCGAGGTGCCCGACATTTTTGACCTCATGGAAAGCAGGTTCCGCCGGAACCATGGGCCGAGACCGCCTGCGCTTGCCTGGGGGTCTTCGGAGAAGTGCTTCTCCAGGAAGTACTG
>JBBSOW010000087.1:0-12994 GCA_038259365.1 Propionibacteriales bacterium | reverse complement strand
GCAGGTGTGCGGTAGCCAGCACCGGTTGCAGCTGCATGTCATGAGGGTAGAAGATTCCACCGGCTATCGCGGGGTTGAGATGAGGCTCGAGACGAGCGAGGTCGGACGGTTCTTCGCACTGAATGCCGGCCGCGCTCTGGGCGTGGCCGAAGGTGCGCAGCTCCTCGAGGGCGGATCGGCTGCCCGCCACCACGAGCCCACCCTTCTCGTCGAGCTCGATGGCGTCTCGGCCGAGTTCGTCGCCCACCTCGAGCCAGAGGGCTCGGCTGAGCTGCATCAGCCGCAGCTCCGGGCCGGGCGCCTTGTCCGACAGCAACAGGTTGCCCTCTCCGCGGCTGGTGGTGCCCGAGCCCGGCGGCTTCCGGTCGACGACCGTGACGTCGAGACCCGCCTTGGCCATGTTGAATGCGCAGGCGGCGCCGACGATGCCGGCGCCCACCACCACGCACTTGGTCACCTTGCCGGTCCCCTTCTCCTTGCCCACATCCCGCAGCCGTCCGGCCAGGAAGATTGTGTGCAATGTTACACATTGCATAGGCTTGGCCGTTCCACTCAGAACCACTCAGCGTACTGGGCACCCGACAAGCGAAGGACTACCGATGACCGTGCAAGGACAATCCCTGATCGCCAGCGCCCCCGTGGCGGGAACCGATGGGTCGCTGCGCGCCGTCGACGCCGCCACCGGCGAGGAACTGGATCCGCAGTTCGGTCTGGTCTCGCCAGACCAGCTCGAACAGGCCACCCGAGCCGCGGCGGAGGCGTTCACCGCCTACCGCCGCACCACCCCCGAGGAACGGGCGCAGTTCCTGGAAGGCATCGCCGAGAACATCGAGGGCCTGGCCGAGGAGTTGACCGCCCGCGGGGTGGCCGAGACCGGGTTACCCGAGGCCCGCCTGAACGGCGAAAGAGGCCGCACCACCGGGCAGTTGCGGCTGTTCGCCCAGGTGCTGCGGCTGGGAGACCATCAAGACGCCCGCATCGACCCGGCCCAGCCCGATCGCGAACCGCTGCCCGCGCCCGACCTCCGATCCCGCCAGGTTCCGCTCGGGCCGGTGGCGGTCTTCGGCGCCAGCAACTTCCCGCTGGCCTTCTCCACCGCCGGCGGTGACACCGCGTCGGCGCTGGCCGCCGGGTGCCCGGTTGTCGTCAAGGGTCACAACGCGCACCCTGGAACCGCCGAACTGGTGGGTAGGGCCGTCTCTCAGGCCGTGAGCGACTGTGGACTGCCCTCGGGCGTTTTCTCCTTGGTGTTCGGCGAGGGAAACGCCATCGGTCAGGCGCTGGTCTCCGACCCCCGCATCCAGGCGGTCGGCTTCACTGGTTCTCGCTCCGGCGGGCTGGCGCTGGCTCGCACGGCCGCCGAGCGGCCACGGCCCATCCCGGTGTACGCCGAGATGTCGTCGATCAACCCCGTGTTCCTGCTGCCCGGCGCGTTGGCCGAGAACGCCTCTGGGCTCGGGGAGTCTTTCGTCGGGTCGTTGACGATGGGGGCCGGTCAGTTCTGCACCGGACCGGGTCTGCTGTTCGTGCCGGACGGCAAGGACGGGGACGCCTTCGTAGAAGCGGCGGCGGAGGCGGTCGAGTCGGCGACGGGCCAGACGATGCTCACCGCCGGCATTGCCGCCGCCTACGAGTCCGGCGTGCACGAGCTCTCTGATGGAATCGACGTCCTCGCCCAGGGAACGGCGGGCGAGAGCGACCAGGCGAAGCCGCCGGCCCTGTTCTCGACGACCCTGGCCCACTTCGCCGATCATAATGAACTGAGCCATGAGGTGTTCGGCGCGGCCTCGGTGATCGTGCGCTACGCCGATCTGAACGATCTCCTTACGGTGCTCGCCACCCTTGAGGGCCAACTGACCGGCACGGTCCACGCCACGGAGTCTGACCACGAACAGGCCGCGAAGCTGGTTCCGGTGTTGGAGGAGACGGTCGGCAGAATCATCTTCAACGGCTGGCCCACCGGCGTCGAGGTGAACCACGCGATGGTGCACGGAGGTCCTTTCCCGGCCACGACCGATTCCCGGGTCACGTCGGTCGGGTCCGCGGCGATCTACCGCTTCCAGCGCCCAGTGGCCTACCAGGACCTGCCCGACGCGCTGCTGCCACCGGCCCTGCAAGAGGGCAACCCGTGGGGACTGAACCGGCGAATCGACGGAGAACTGCGCCATGGCTGAGACGCAACTTCGAGGGTCGTCGAGGACGCTACGCATAGACAACGCCGTCGTCTTCGATGGTGTCTCCGAAGAGCTGCGCGAAGGCTCGATCCTGATCGTCGACGGCGTGATCGTCGACGTCGGGAGCACGGATTCCGGCGGCGAAGCGGTCCTCGACGCTCGGGGTTCGGTCGTGGTGCCGGGCTTCATCGACGCGCACTTCCACGCCTACGCGGCGGGTATCGACATGCTTGAACTGGAAAGCAGCCCGCTCAGTTACATCGCGTTGATGGCCACCCGGCGGCTGCGCGCAGCCCTGGAGCGCGGCTTCACCACGGTGCGCGACGTGGCCGGCGGGGATGCCGGCCTCGGCCGCGCCATCGCCGAGGGAATCATCTCGTCCCCGCGCTACCTCTACACCGGCCCGGCCCTCACCCAGACCGGTGGCCACGGAGACCCGCGGCCAGCGGGACAGGACCTGTGTGCGTGCGGCGGTCACCTCGCGGAGATCGTCGATGGTGTGGACGCGCTGCGCCGGGCGGTGCGCTCGCGCTTCCACCAGGGCGCGCACGCCATCAAGGTGATGACCTCCGGAGGGGTGGTCTCGCCGGCCGATCCGCTTCGCATCCCGCAGTATTCCGCCGAGGAGATCCGGGCTGTCTGCGACGAGGCGGACCGTCGCGGCAGCTACGTCGCCGCCCACGCCTACTCGCCGGAGGCCATCGTCCACTCGGTCGCCAACGGCGTGCGGTCCATCGAGCACGGCAATCTGCTGGACGCCACCTCGGCGGCGGCGATGAAGTCCCACGACGCGTTCCTGGTCCCCACCCTGGCCGCCTACGACGCGATGAAAAGACGTGGCGCCGAACTGGGCATGGCGCAGGTGTCTCGGGATAAGAACGAGGAGGTGCTCCTGGCCGGGCAGGAGGCGCTCGAGATTGCCCGTGCGGCCGGCGTCCCGATCGGGTTCGGGACCGATCTGATGGGAGACCTGGAGGACGAGCAGCTCCAGGGATTCCGGCTGCAGGTCGAGGCCGACGGGGTGTCGGAGGTGCTCCGCTCGGCCACGTCGGTCAACGCCACGCTGCTGGGCCGAGCGGACCTGGGACGGATCGGTGCCGGGTGTCAAGGTGACCTGGTCGTCCTGGGCGGTAACCCGTTCGAGAACCCGGCACTGCTGTGGACGACGTCGGGCAACCGCACGGTGGTCCAATCGGGGCGGATCGTTCATCCCCGGGACGTCCGGCGCTAGGGTATCGAGCCCATCATCGAGAAGGCGAAGGCGAAGAAGGCGACGTAGGCGATCACGATCAGAATCATCAGCCCCAGGTAGGCGGTCCCGATGATGCCCATCACCCACCCGGCCGTCAGCAGCCCGCCGTCCTTGTAGCGGCCCGGTGACCCCGAGATTTCGCGTCGGGCGTTGCGCCCCATCACCAGTGCGAACGGCGCGGTCAGGCCGCCGACGAAGAAGGAGATCAGACCGAGCACGAAAACCGCCACGGACTGCGGATGATCGGGCAGGGCGGGCGGATAACCGTAGGGGAGCTGCTGCGGGTAGTAGGCGGCGGGCGGCGGCTGATCGTAGGGGTTCACCGGTTGTCGCACGTAGGGATTGGGCTGGCTCGGCTCGTAACCGTAGTGGCCTTGCGGTTCGGACATCATCCCTCGCTGGGTCGGGTGCTAGGCCTCAACATTCTCGCACGAGTGGTCAGCCGGGCAAGGAGATTTGATCGGTCCCGGAAACGGTGCTGGCCAGGCCATCGTCGAGGAGCGACCGTAAAGCCCGCTGGCGCTGCTCCGGATCGGGCCAGGCGGGGATCAGGTCCACCTCGGCGACCACCCCGTCGGCGAGGCGCAGCACCTCGAGAAGGGCGCCGCGGCATTGACGATCGGTGCCCGCGTACCCCTGGGTCTTCGGCCTGGATTGGTCACTGGCCGGTCGCCCCGCCGCTAGCCAGCGGCACTGCTTGGCGATGGGACACACCCCACATCGGGGGTTCTTGGACGTGCAGATCAGCGCGCCCAGCTCCATCGAGGCCGCCGCCCACCGCGCCGCGAGGCGGGCGTCTTGGGGTGCGACCTCGCCCCCGAGGCGACGTTCGGCGACCGTGATGCTCGGGCTGGGGTAGGGCGTGCCTTGCACGGCCCTGGCTAGGACCCGGCGCACGTTGGTATCGAGCACGACGGAGCGGCCATCGAACGCGAACGCCACGACGGCCGCGGCGGTGTACTCCCCGACTCCCGGCAGGTCTCGCAACTCTTCGAGGGTGCCCGGTACCGAGCCATTGTGCTGCTCGGTGATGGCCGTGGCCGCCGCATGGAGCCGGAGCGCTCGCCGCGGGTAGCCGAGCCGGCCCCACGCTCGCACGGCTTCACCCGGGGTGGCGGCCGCCAGCGCGGCCGGGGTCGGCCATCGCCGCATCCAGGCGTGCCAGGGCTCGACGACCCGCGCGACGGGGGTCTGTTGGGCCATGAACTCGCTGACCAGCACCGCCCACGCGGAGGTATCGGGGTCGCGCCACGGCAGCGGTCGGGCGGCTCCGGCGAACCAGTCGGACACGGCGGCAACAAGTCGCTGGTGCTGAAGGCTCACCCCGGCGAGGCTACCGTGGGTTGCGGGCGCGATGTTGAGTTCATCCGCGCCGGAAGCCGGAATCCGTTCGCCAGCGGGATCTCTTGTTATGCTCCGGTAATGACCGCCCCCGGACGTTGGCTCGGTATCGCCGGGCTCCCGTTAGACGTTTCCAGGCAACGCTCTCCACGTCTCGCCGCGCTGGCCACGCAGTGGTCGGCCGAGCGTCAGTTTCTGAAGGATCAGGGCGCCGAGACCAGGCTGGTCGAGCAGATGAAGAACAGGATGGCGGTCGAAACGGGCGTCATCGAGGGTCTGTACGCCTTGGATCGCGGTGTCACGGAGACCCTGATCGCGGAGGGTTTCAGCACATCCCTGCTCAGTCACGCGGACACCAATCGCGACCCCCAGCTGGTAATCGCGATCCTCCGCGATCAGCGCGAAGCCATCGACTACATCTTCGATGTGGTGAAGCGTCAGCGGCCGCTCTCGACCTCGGTGGTGAAGGAAATTCACGTGCTCTTGACCCGGCACCAGCCCACCACTACGGCGATGGATCAGTTCGGCGGGCTGCGCGAAGTCGAGTTGGCCCGCGGCGAATGGAAAACGGTGCCCAACAACCCGACGCGGCCCGACGGGATCGTCCACTCCTACTGCCCCCCGGAGCAGGTCGCCTCGGAGATGGACCGGCTGATCGACTTGTACGTTCAGTACGAGTCGATCGGGGTGGCGCCGGAGGTGTTGGCGGCCTGGCTGCACCACCGTTTCACCCAGATCCATCCCTTCCAGGACGGCAATGGCCGGGTGGCTCGCCTCCTCGCGAGCATCGTCTTCATCAAGGAGCATTGGCACCCGCTCGTGGTGCTGCGCGACGATCGAGCGTCCTACATCGACGCCTTGGAGAAGGCGGACGACGGCGCGCTGAACGTCCTGATCAGACTCTTCGCGAGCTGGCAGAGCCGAGCGTTCGTGATGGCGCTTGGAGCGAGCCAGGCCACTCAGCAACCGTTGAGCACCCACATGGGCGATGTGCTCTCGGGGCTGAAAGACAAGCTCGTGGCGCAGGGTTCCGCCCCCCAGGCGTCCACCCTGGACGACGTGGCCGATCTGCTGATCACGGTGGCGGAGCGGGCCGCAGACCAGACCACGCTACAAATCCTCGACTCGCTGCGGGAGGTTTTGCCCGACATCACGGTGAAGGTAGACATCAACACGGCCGAGAAGGCACAGGCCTACCGCTGGCCGAGGATCGAGCTGGCGCGCAACAGCGGCTATTTCGCCGACCTCACGCGCGGCTCGCGCTGGGTACGGATGGTGGTTCGACCCCGCCGCAACGGCCCAACGGCCACCCTGCTGATCGCGACCAGCGCGATCGGATCGAGCCTCGGTAGCCTGGCCGCCGTGTGCGGACTCATCACGACCGACCCGGAGACCGAAAAGGCCCACACGGTCAAGGTATGCGAGGACTACTTCATCGCCACCACCGCCGATGCCGAGACCGACGAGAGCAAGAAGAGGTTGCAGGGTCAGTTTGCCGACTGGGTGGCCCAAAGCCTGGTCATCGGGTTGGCCCAGTGGCAGCGGGACCTCGGGTGAGCTCTCCCATACCTGGCGCGCTGGTGCGCGTCCGCGGACAGCGGTGGATTGTTGGCGACGTCGAGGCGGGTCCCGAACCGCTCATCGAGCTGAGCAGCATCGAGGATGGCCGCTACGGCGAGGGCCTCCACGTCGTCTGGGACGTCGAGGTGGACGCCGAGGTGATCGATGCGGGGGCCCTGCCGCAGCCGGTGGATTTTGACCCCCCCGCCACCATGGCCGCGTTCCTGGACGCGGCCCGTTGGTCGAGCGGCACGTCCGCCGACGTCTACCATCTGCAAGCCCCGTTTCGCGCCGGTGCCTTCATCGAGGACTATCAACTGGAGCCGCTCGCCCGCGCCCTGGTGGCCCCCCGCGTCAACCTGCTGCTGGCCGACGACGTGGGCCTCGGTAAGACCATCGAGGCCGGGCTGGTCGCGCTTGAGCTGCTGCTCCGGCACCGCGCGCGCAAGATCCTGGTCGTGGCACCGGCAGGTCTGACGAGCAAGTGGCGAGACGAAATGGACGAAAAGTTCGGGCTCGACTTCACCGTCATCGACGCGGAAGAGTGCGCGCGGCTGCGCCGGGTGCGCGGCTCGGCGGCCAACCCGTTCCGCAGCCACCAGCTGATGATCGTCTCGCTGCCCTGGCTGCGGACCAATCGCGCCCAACGGTTGTTGAACGAGTTTCTGCCGGCCGACATCGACCCCCGCCACCGGTCCATCGACCTGCTAATTCTCGACGAGGCCCACCACGTCGCGCCGGCGGCACCGAAGCAGCGCTACGCCGTGGATTCGCAGCAGACCAAGCTCATCCGCAGCCTGGCCCCACATTGCGAGCACCGGCTGTTCCTGTCGGCCACCCCGCACAACGGCTATTCCGAGTCGTTCACCGCGCTGTTGGCCCTGGTCGATAACCAACGATTCGCCCGCGGCGTGCAGCCCGATCGCGTCAGCCAGCGCGAAACCGTGATTCGGCGCCTCAAGCGCGACGTCAAGACCGGAGCGGGCGCGACCTTTCTGAAGCGAAAGTCCGCCTACATCGAGGTCGAGTACACCGACGAGGATCGGCGAGCCTACGATCTGCTGACCCGGTTCGTGGCGGCCCGGCGCTCGGAGCGCCGAGCCGCCCGGAACGGCAAACGCGGTGATGTGGTCGCGTTGCTGTTGAAGAAGCGGCTCTACTCCTCGCCCGCCGCCTTCGCCGCCACGGTGGCGGTGGTGCAGGCCAGCCTGGCCCGTTCCCTTGCCCCGGCCTCCTCTCACGGCGATACCGCCTTCGACGACAACCCCGACCAGTGGCCCGATGAGGATGACGACGGCTGGGCCGACGGCTTCCTGGTTTGCGCCGACGAACGCGACACCCTGGACGACGAGGATCGCCGAGAGGAAGAGGACGCCGCGCTGCGCCGCGCGACCTCCGGGGTCGGGGACGCGCGCTCGGCCGACGCTCAAGGCTTGCTCGCCCAGATGGGCGACTGGGCGGCGCCGTACGCCCACCGGCCCGATACCAAGGCGGGCGCCCTGATCGCCTACCTTCGCAGCGTGTGCCTGGCCGAGGACCTCTGGCTGAACGAGCGGGTCGTGGTCTTCACCGAGTACCGGGACACCCAGAACTGGCTGCTGGAGCTGCTGCGGCGCGAAGGCCTGGCCCAAGATCACCGGGTCGGGCTGCTGCACGGCGGCATGGATGCAGGTGACCGCGAGCAGTTGCGTCAGCGGTTCCAGTCCGCCCCCGGGACCACCCCGGAGACCAAGATCAGGATCCTGATCGCCACGGACGCGGCGGCCGAGGGGATCGATCTCCACTGGCACTGCCATCGCATGATCAACTACGACATCCCCTTCAACCCCAACCGGTTGGAACAACGGATCGGCCGGATCGACCGCTACGGGCAGCGCGAGACTCCCGAGGTCCGTCACTTCGTATCCACCGGGTGGCGCCGCGGCGGGCACGGCTTCGACGCCGACGCCGACTTCCTGTCCAGGATCGCGATCAAGATCACCCAGGTCGAGTCCGATCTCGGTTCGGCCAATCCGGTGCTGGCCACCGCCGTCCAGCGGGCGATGCTCGGGCAGCCGGTAGATCGCAAGCTGCTGGAGGATCCCGCGCCGGGCGGCGCCCCCGGGTTGGCCTCCGATGCCGGCGTCCGCGAGCAGGTGGCCCGGCTTCGCACCCAGCTGGACAACACCGTCGCGGACCTCGACATCACCCCCGAGCGCGTTCGTCGGCTGGTCGGCACCGGGCTCCGGCTGGCCCGGCAGGCGCCGCTGGCACGCGCGGTGGATCCCGATCCGGTTTGGGCGGTGCCACCGCTGACCGGCAACTGGGTGAAGGCCACCGACCGGTTGGCCCACCCGCTTCGCCCCGACGAACTGCGGCCGGTCACCTTCGACCCGGCGATCGCTCGGGAGCGGCGGGAAGACGTGGTCTACGCCCACCTCAACCATCCGCTGGTCGCCATGTCCACCCGACTGCTCACCGCAGCTGCCGCCTCGGACCAGGTGCAGCTGTCTCGCACGTCCGTCGTCGTCGGCCGGCATCCTGGCCTGACCGAACCCCTCGCCGTGGCCTACGCGCGGTTCCTCGTCATCGGCGGCGACGCGGTGCGGCTGCACGAGGAGGTGGTGCACGCTGGCGGCTGGATCCGCCCCGGCGGACGCTTCGCCCGCGTGGAGTCGCTGCGCCTGCTGGGCGACATCGTCGCCGAGGCGCTGGAAGCCGATCGCCCCCAGCCGAGCGCGACGGCCGAGCAGCAGGTCCGCGCCGCCTGGCCGGGAACCGAGGCGGGGCTGATCGGCGCCCTGGAGTGGCGGGTCCGGACGCGCGGCGAGCAGGTGCGGCGGGCCCTCGATCGTCGCCGAGAGGGCGAGGTGTCTCGTAACCGGCTCAACTTCCAGCGCTTCACGGCGACGCTGACCGAGACCTTGGATGTGGGTGCTCAGGACGAGCTGCCGCTGACCGAGGCGGCGGAGGCCAACCAGCGCCAACGGGACCGAGAAGCCGCCGCCGAGCGGCTCGCCGCGCTGCCGGTTGAGGAGGCCGCCGAGGCGGGGGGGATCGACGCCAGATATCGCAACCTGACCGAACATACCTTCCCGTTGGCCGTCGTGTTCGTACTTCCCGAGGCCGACCGGTGAGCCCGCCGTTCCGCCGAGCCGGGCCGCCGAGAGTCGATGGCGCCGCGCAGCGCCGCGACTGGATGTCGCTGGTGGAGATCGAGGGTCCGTTCCTCACCTCGCCGGTGCTCAACCGGGTCTGGCCCACCCTCGACGCCGTCTCCTCGGAGACGATGGGGCAACTACGCGACGTCCACGAGTACGCGGACCGAAAACCGCGGGCTTGGGTCGAGTTCGTCGTCGCCGAGTTGTTGAGCTGGGAAGATCCGGCCACCTGGGCGCCGACCGGTTGGGACTGGACGCAGCCCGAGCGCGGCACCCGCGTCACCTGTGACTTCGCCTTGCTGCCCGACCCAATCGATGATCGTTCCGGCCTTGGGCAGCCCCAGCCGCATGTGCTGGGCTACCTGGTGCCGGGCGGCACCGATCCTCGCGGACGGATCACGACGGACGATTGGGCGGCGACGCCGGTGGATCGGGCGGCGCTGGCGTGCCGGGCGCTCGACGTGCCCTTCGCCCTGGTGACCAGCGGCAGGCTGTGGTGTCTCGTGTGGGCGCCGCGCGGCGGGGTGACCAGCACCGTGACGTTCGACACCGCGACGTGGAGCGAATCCGCCGACAGGGTGGTGGTGCGGGCCTTCGTCTCGTTGTTGGGTCAGGCCCGGTTCGCGGCGGCGCCCGAGGGTGAGGGCCTCGACGCTCTGCTGCGGGAAAGCCTCAACGCGCAGGAGGAGATCACCGAGACCCTGGGCGTCCAGGTTCGCCTGGCGGTCGAGCAGTTGGTCGAGTCGATGGGGCGCTGGGACGCCAGCGAGGCGGGCGTTCGGCAGGCCCGGTTTGAGAGCGATCCGGCCGGCGGAGGTGTACAGCGGCAGCGTTCGGGTGCTGATGCGGTTGGTCTTCCTCCTCTTCGCCGAGGAACGCGGCCTGTTGCCGGCCGACAATCCGGTGTACGCGCAGGGGTACGGCGTCTCGAACCTGTGCGAACGGCTGGAGGTCGACGCCCAGGAGGCGGGCGAGGAGGCGCTGCACTATCGCTCCGGGGCCTGGCTGCAGTTGCTGGCCACCTCGGGGGCGGTCTATCGGGGCGTAAAGACAGCTCGGCTGAACCTGCCGGCCTACGACGGCTCGTTGTTCGATCCGGCCGTTCACCCGTGGCTGGGCCGGGTCGCGGTGGATGATCGCACGCTGCTGCACGTGCTGCGCTCCGTGCAGTACGTGGTGATCAAGTCCGAGCGGCGCAAGGTCTCCTTTCGCACCCTGGAGGTCGAACAGATCGGCTACGTGTACGAAGGGCTGCTCGCCTTCGACGCAATGCGGGCCGAGCAGTGGACCCTGGGGTTGATCGGCAAGAGCGGCCTGGAGGCCGAGGTGCCGCTGCCCGAGCTGGAGGCCCTGCTGGGGAGCCGCACTGACTACGAGACCGGCGTCGTCGATCGTTCCGCGCTCGCGGGGGAGCTGGTCGAGCGCTACCGCGCCTCGGGCATCGGATCGCTCAAGAAGGTGACGGGCCTGTTGGCTCCGGTCGACGGCAAGGAGCGGACCCGCCGCCTGCAGCGACTGCTCGCCGTAACCGAGGGCAACCAGTCCCTGGCCGAACGGATACTGCCGCTCTTCGCCCTGCTTCGCCACGACCTGCGGGGATTGCCGACGGTGATCCCCGCGGGCTCGCTGTACGCCACGGCCAGCTCGGCGCGCGCCCAGAGCGGCACCCACTACACGCCGAGCGAGCTGGCCAAAGAGATCACCGAGACCGCGCTGCTGCCGCTGGTGTACGGCACCCCCGGCCCGCTCGACACCACCGAGGAAAGGGACTGGGTTCCGGCCTCGGCGGAGGACATCCTGCAGCTCAGGGTGGCCGACATCGCCATGGGGTCCGGGGCGTTCCTGGTAGCAGCCTGCCGCTTCCTGGCCGATCGCTTGATCGAGGCCTGGGCGCGGGAGGGTGATCGAGATGCCCTCGACCATCTCGAGCGGGCGGGGGCCGAGGGGGCGGTGTTGCAGGTCGACGGGGCGGTCCCGGAGATCGTCACCCGGGCCCGTCGGCTGATCGTCGAACACTGCCTCTACGGCGTCGACGTCAACCCGATGGCCGTGGAGATGGCCAAGCTGTCGCTGTGGCTGGTGTCCATGGATCCCCAGCGGCCCTTCTCGTTCCTCGACGATCGGCTGATGGCGGGGGATTCGCTGCTCGGCCTGGCCAGCCTGGAGCAGTTGGAGGCCCTGCACCTCGACGCGGCCGCGGGCCGGGAGATCCACGGCCGCTGGGTGATCGATCCGACGGCGGGCGTGCGCACGCTGTTGGCCGATCTGGCCGCGGAGCGGCAGCGGGTGGCCGACCTGCCCGGGGAGACGCTGGACCAGCTGGACACCAAGCGCGACGCGCTGGCCGGCGTCGAGCGGATGCGGTGGCGGGTCGATCTGCTGGCCGATCTGGTGGTCTCGACCTCCCTGGCCCACGCCGGCGGCGGGCAGCGGGGTCTGCGGGTGGCGTCGAAGGGCCTGGAGGTTGTGGCCGGCGAGCTCGTCGGCCAGCCCGCCGGATCGAGCGTGGTGGCCGATGCGCGTGAAGACGTTCGGGGTTGGCTTAACACCGATCACGTCGAGAGCGCCGACCCTCGCGATCCCTTCCACTGGCCGCTGCGGTTCCCCGAGGTCTTTACCGGTGGGAGCGGGGGCTTCGACGCGATCGTCGGAAACCCGCCCTTTCTTGGCGGCAAGAAGATCACCGGAGCGATGGGCACCGCCTACCGCGACTACCTGCTGCACGGCATCGGCCGGTCGGTCCGGGGGAACGCCGATCTGGTCGCCTACTTCGTGCTCCGCGCCCACGAGCTGCTGAACCCGCGCGGCCAGGCCGGCCTGATCGCCACCAACACCCTGGCGCAGGGCGACACCCGGGAGGTCGGGCTCGATCAACTCACGACCGACGGGGTCACGATTAAGGCGGCGATCAAGAGCGAGCCGTGGCCGTCGCGCTCGGCCGTTTTGGAGTACAGCGCGGTCTGGACGTCCCGACGAGGGCTGGGGGTTCACCCGACGCTCGATCGCGTTGCGGTGAACAGCATCACGCCAGCGCTGGACGCCGGTACCCGCGCGTCCGGAACTCCTCACCGCTTGCGGGCAAATGGCGACACTGCCTTTCAAGGTTCGATCGTCCTCGGCATGGGCTTCACGATGCCTCCTGAGCGCGCGCGCACCCTGATCGGGGCCGACCCGCGCAACGCCGACGTCCTCTTTCCCTACCTCAACGGGAAGGATCTGAACTCTCGCCCGGATGCGTCCGCGAGCCGCTGGGTGATCAACTTCCACGACTGGACCGAGGACCGAGCGTCGTCCTACCCGATCCCGTTCGCCCAGCTGGAGAAGTTGGTCAAGCCGGAGCGAATGCAGGCGAGTGCGTCGGTAGCTAAGGCGGACTGGTGGAAGTACTGGAGACGCCGTGGTGAGCTGCTCGAGGCGCTTGACCCGCTAGATCGGGCGATCGCTATCACGCGGGTGAGCAAGGCCGTGATGCCGCTCATGGTACCGACGGGTCAGGTGTTTTCAGACTCGTTGGCTATCGTCACGAG
>JBBSOW010000086.1:0-13185 GCA_038259365.1 Propionibacteriales bacterium | reverse complement strand
TAGTGGCCCGCAGGATCTATCCTGGGGCCAGCGAATCCCCCCAACGATTGAGGCAGGCGATGGCGAAGCAACATAGGCGTATCAGCCCGACGAATGCTCCCGAGCACGGCATCGACGAGGCGCGGCTCAGCGTCACCGAACCCAAGCGTAAGGCGGCCGGGATCCCCGGCGTCGCGCACTCGTTGAGCCACTCCCTCCAGCGGATGGGCGTCGCTCGTTCGGCGAAGCTGTTGGCCAAGCTCAACCAGACCGACGGCTTCGACTGCATGGGCTGCGCGTGGCCCGATCCCGACCCCGAGCACCGCAAGCTGGCCGAGTTCTGCGAGAACGGCGCCAAGGCCGTCGCCGAGGAGGCGACCAAACGTCGCGTGGGCCCGGAGTTCTTCGCGGCGCACCCGGTCAGCGAACTGGCCACCCGCGACGACTACTGGCTGGGCCAGCAGGGGCGGATCGTCCACCCCATGGTGCTGGAGGACGGCGCAGAGCACTACCGTCCCATCGAGTGGGAGGCCGCTTTGGACCTCATCGCCGACGAGCTGTGCGCGCTGGAGGATCCCGACGAGGCGATCTTCTATACCTCGGGCCGCACCTCCAACGAGGCCGCCTTCTTGTATCAGTTGATGGTCCGCGGCCTGGGCACCAATAACCTGCCCGACTGTTCCAACATGTGTCACGAGTCCTCGGGCTGGGCGCTGGCGAACAGCATCGGGATCGGCAAGGGCTCGGTCACGCTCACCGACGTCGAGAATGCCTCGTTGATCATCATCGCCGGGCAGAATCCGGGCACCAATCACCCCCGGATGCTCGGTTCCTTGGAGACGGCCAAGGGCAACGGTGCGGTCATCGTGGCCGTCAACCCGCTACCCGAGGCGGGCTTGATCAACTTCAAGAACCCACAAACCCCGCGCGGGCTCGTCGGTCCCGGCACGAAGCTGGCCGACGACTTCCTGCAGATCCGGCTCGGCGGCGATCTCGCCCTGTTCAGCGGCCTGGGCAAGGCGCTGCTCGAGGCCGAGGAGGCCGGAAAGCGCACCGCCGGGCTGACGCGGGTCTTCGATCATGACTTCATCGACACCCACACGTCCGGGTTCGGGGCCTGGCGTGACCGGCTTCGCACGTTGGACTGGGCCGAGCTCGAGACCGCCACGGGCCTCGACCGATCCGACATCGAGGGCCTGGGCCGCCGCCTGCTGGAATCGGACCGCACCGTGGTGTGTTGGGCCATGGGGCTGACCCAGCACAAGAACTCGGTGGCGAGCATCCAAGAGATCGTCAACGTGCTGCTCGCCCAGGGCAACCTGGGTAAGCCCGGCGCGGGCGTCTGCCCCGTCCGCGGCCACTCCAACGTCCAGGGCGACCGGACGATGGGCATCTTCGAGCGGATGCCAGAAGAATTTCACGACGCCCTGGACGCCGAGTTCGAGTTCTCCTCACCGCGCGAGCACGGCTACGACACCGTCGCCGCCATCCGGGCGATGCGCGATGCCAAGGCGCGGGTCTTCATGGCGATGGGCGGCAACTTCGTGCGCGCCACGCCCGACACCGCCGTGACCGAGCAGGCGCTGAGCAGGTGTTCGCTGACCGTTCAGGTCTCCACCAAGCTCAACCGCAGTCACGTGATCACCGGATCGCGGGCCCTCATCCTGCCCGCGCTGGGTCGCACCGACATCGACATCCAAGCCGACGGCGTCCAGCGGGTAAGCGTGGAGGATTCGATGTCGATGGTGCACGCCAGCCAGGGCAAGGTCTCACCGCCGTCGGATCAGGTGCGCAGCGAGGTCTGGATCGTCGCCCAGCTCGGCCAGCGCCTCGCCGATCGGTTCGCCGCCCAGGGCCGCAGCGTGCCGAAGATCGATTGGCTGGGCGCCACGGCCGACTACCGGGAGGTCCGCCGCCGCATCAGCGCGGTGGTGCCCGGCTTCGCCGACTTCGAGGCCCGCCTGGACGAACCCGGCGGGTTCGTCCTGCCCCACCCCCCGCGCGACGAGCGCCGCTTCGCCACTCCCAGCGGCCGCGCGGAGTTCACCGTCAACGAATTGAGCTATCCCAAGACCGCGCCCGGTCAGTTGCTGCTGCAGACGCTGCGTTCCCACGATCAGTTCAACACCACGATCTACGGCCAGGACGACCGTTATCGCGGCATCCTGGGCGGGCGGCGGGTGGTGTTCGTCAATCCGGCCGATCTGGCCGAGCTGGGAATCGCCGACGGCGAGTTCGTCGATCTGCTCGCCGTGTGGGACGACGACCTCGAGCGTCGAGCGCCCCGGTTCCGCGTGGTGTCCTACGACACCGCCAAGGACTGCGCGGCGGCCTACTACCCCGAGACCAACGTGCTCGTGCCGCTCGACTCGACCGCCGACGTGTCCAATTCGCCGGCATCGAAATCGGTGCTGATTACCCTGGAGCGGAGCGCGGTTCAAGCCCCCTTCGAGAGCTGACGCCCTGCGGGTACAGCTCGCGGCTCAACCCAGGCGGATGACACCCGGCCAGATCTCAGCCCAGGGCTGAGATCGGCCCCGGCAGATCCACAACGGTGCCCCGTCCTCCTCGTTGTCCACCCCGGGCGGCGACTCGAAATCGGGCTGCCGGGCGCAGGTGGCGAACCAGCGCCCGAGTTCGTCGGCCTTGAAGCGCCCCAACACAACGGCATCGGTGCGGCCTTCTGGCGGCGGCCCCCACCGCCCGTAAGCGTTGTGGCCCGAATACACCGGGGGCAGCGCGCGCGGTTCTCGGCGGCGCGCCCGATCCACGGCGCCGGCCTCCCCGTAGTTGCGGGCCAGGACCACAGCCGTCGCCGCATCGAGTTGTTCGCCGGCCTCCTCGACGCGAGCCACCAGAGGGTCCCAGCCCACGGTTTCCGCCTGGTCAGGGTTGACACTCACGGCCACCCGGAACACCGGCGAGCCGACGGGGGCCACCGGGAGCGCGAAGACCACCGTCGGCATTACGAGGAGGACCGCGACGCCGGCCGCGAACACGGCGCGGACCCGGCTTCGCCCGAGGAAGCCGGCCAGCGGTCCGACGCCGAGCGCGAAGGCCACGGCAAAGTAGCCGGCGAGGTAGTACGGCTTCCCGCCGGTCGCCACCACCAACGCCAGCATGACCGCGTAGCCGACCGGCACCCACCGGTAGGCCCGCAGCGAGGCCACCCTGAAGGGCGCGATCAGCCCGGCGATCAGCACCACCGCGCCCAGCGGACCCGCCAGCAGGAGGTGCATCGGTAGGACCAGCGCTCGACCCGCCGACGTGGCCGATCCACCGCCGGCGATGTTGGCCGCCACCGCGAGCATCGGCCAGCCGTTTGCCGCCTGCCACACCAGGTTGGGCGCCGCTAACCCGAAAGCGATAGCCCCCGCCAGCCACGGCCCACGCCGCCGCAGCAGGCCCCGCGGACCGAGAGCCGCGAGCCCGGCCAGGCAGCTGAGCAGCACAAGAGCCGGCAGTGTCTTGACCTCCAGGTCGACCCCGGCCACCACGCCGAGCGCGATCCAACGCAGAAGACGCCGCGGTTCCTGCACGGCCTTCACGAGAAGCAGGATGCTCGCGGTGGTGAGGGCCAGATCGAAGGTCGTAGTGGAAAACAGGTGGCCGGCGCCCAAGAGGATCGAGGAGCTCCCCATGACCGCCGCGGTCAGGGTCTGCTCCCTCGGGCCGCCGCCGATCGCCCGCGACGTGGCGGCGGCCAGCAACACCGTTGCCCCGGCGACGAGGGCCGGGAGGATGCGGAACAGCGCGAGGCTGCCGCCGGTGACGGCGTGCCAGCCCGTGGCGAGCAGGGGCACGAGCATCGGATTGTCGGGCTGCGCCCAGTCCAGATGTCGCCCGCCCTCGATGAAGTACAGCTCGTCGCGATGGAAGCCGTAGCGCCCGGCGAAGACGAACAGGAGCAGCACGACGACCGCCGCCACCAGATGGGAGCCCCGGACCTTCCCCATGGGTCGGACCCGCCCGCTAGAGGGTGAACCGCTCGCTGCCGTGGCCGTGCAGGCGCCGGGCGGCCTCGGCCAGGGAGCCGCTGAGGGAGGGGTAGACGGTGAAGTCGTGGGAGAACTGGTCGACGGTGATCCGCTCCGCCACCGCCAGCGCCAGCGGGTGGATCAGCTCGCTGGCCCGCGGGGCGACGACCACTCCCCCGACGATGATGCCGGTGATGGGCAGGCAGAACACCTTGACGAAACCGTCGGTGATGTTTTGCATCTTGGCGCGCGGGTTGGTCCGCAGGGGCAGGTTGACGCCCTCGGCCTGGGACTTCCCGCTGTCCACGTCGGCCTGGGTGATCCCGACGGTGGCGATCTCGGGGGCGGTGAACACGTTCGAGGCGACGGTGGAGAGCACCAGCGGCTGCACCGCGTCGCCCAGGGAATGCCACATCGCGATCCGACCCTGCATGGCCGCCACGGAGGCGAGGGCGAGGACGCCGGTGCAGTCGCCGGCGGCGTAGATGGAGCGGTTGCTCGTCCGAGAGACCCGGTCCACCTGGATGTAGCCCCGGTCGTTCACCTCGACGCCGGCCCTGTCCAATCCCATCTCGGTCGTGTTCGGCATGGATCCGACCGCCAGGAGGCAATGCGAGCCGGTGACGGTGCGCCCGTCCTCGAGCCCGACGACGACCCCGTCACCCTCGCGCTGGGCGCCGACCGCCCGCGCCTGGGAGATGATCTCCATGCCGCGGCGCTCGAACACCTGCTGCAACACCTCGGCGGCGTCGGGGTCCTCCCCCGGGAGCACCTGCTGGCGAGACGACACGAGCACCACGTCGACGCCCAGCGCGTCGTAGGCGTTGGCGAACTCCGCGCCGGTCACCCCCGAACCCACCACGATCAACCGCCCCGGCAGCTGGTCGAGGTGGTAGAGCTGCTTCCAGTTCAGGATCCGTTCGCCGTCGGGCTGGGCCCCGGGCAGGACGCGAGGGTAGGTACCGGTGGCGATCAGCGCGATGTCGGCCTCGAGGCGCTCCTCGCCCTCGGTGGTCTGCGCGATGACGGTGTGGGGGCCCTCGAACACGCCGCGTCCGTTGATGACGCGCACGCCGTCCGCCTTCAACCGGGCGCCGATGTCGACGGATTGAGCCAACGCCAGCTCCCGCACCCGCTGGTTGACCGCGGCCAGGTCCACCTCGACCCCGGCCGCGACCTCCGCGTCGTCGTCGGGACCGCGGGCGATCGTGAGCCCGAGCGCGGAGGAGTTCTGGATCGAGGCCATCACCTCCGCGGTGGCGATCAGGGTCTTGGACGGGACGCAGTCCGTCAGCACCGCCGAACCGCCGACCCCGTCGGTCTCGATCAGGGTCACGTCGCCGCCGAACTGGGCGCCCACCAACGCCGCCTCGTAACCGCCCGGACCGCCGCCGATAATCACTACCTTGGTCATATCGGCATTGTGTCACGGGGCAACCGCCCCCACCGCTGCGACAGCGGGCAGGCTAACGTCGAGGGGCGTTGGCTGCAAGCGAGGGAGGGCTGGGTGGTGGCGGACCCCGGAGTCTTGGCGATGCTCACGGCCGCGGTGCTGCTGGGCGCCCTCAGCCAGCGGGCGACGGGCATGGGCTTCTCGCTCGTCGCCGCCCCGTTTCTCGTTCTGGCCTTGGGTCCTTTCCAAGGCATCCTGGTGGCGAACGCCTGCGGGGTAGCGTCCTCGATGCTCAATCTCACCCAGGTCTATCGCGATGTCGATTGGCAGCGCGCTCGCTGGGTCACCCCGGCGGCGCTCGTCGGCATCGTCCCTGGCGCGGTGGCGGTCTACCTCCTCCCGACGCCGGTCCTCGCCATCACGATCAGCGTGTTGGTGCTACTCGGGTTGGCGGGAACGATCCTGCTGCGCAAGCTCGAACTGCCGAATTCACCGGCCGCTGGCGTTGCCGGCGGCCTGGCCTCGGGATTCATGAGCGTGACGGCGGCGGTGGGCGGCCCGGGCCTGGTGATCTACGCTCTCGCCACGAAGTGGCCCCACCGCCAGTTTGCCGCAACGGCGCAGGTGCACTTCGCCATCATCGGGGCCGCCTCGCTGCTCGCCAAAGGGACCTTGCCGACGATCAGCCTCCTTGGTTGGGCGCTGATCGCCGGCGCGCTCGGGGTCGGTCTGCTGCTCGGCAACCTGCTCACCCGACGCATCAACGGCCTTCAGGCGCTCCGGATCGTGGTCGTCATTTCCGTGCTCGGTGCGACCCTCTCGCTGATCCGGGGCATTCAGGGGCTCTGACCAACCCGGTTTGGGCGAAATCCCGCGTGCAGAATCAATAGGATCGGTGCTGTGCACCCTCCGTCCCGCTGGCCCATCGTCGTCGTCGCCGTCCTCGGGCTGCTCGCCGTCGTCGCGAGCTGGTGGATGGTGACGACGGGTTTTCGCGACTCCACCACCGCCGAACACGCGAAACTCATGCTGTCCCCGCTTCCCCTGGCCCTGGTGCTCGCGATCGGTTGCGCGTTCTCGCTCATCGCCCGACGATCATGGCGCCGGCATCTGGCCCTCATCTCGATCAGCTCGGTGGCAGCGCTCGTCGGGTTGATCGGCTACCTCATCTTGGTCATCGCCGGTGGCAGCGGGCTGCTCTTCCAGGCCCTCATGTGGCTCGCCATCGGAGCGGTCTTCTGCGTCGTCGCGTGGGAGATCGTGCGCTCGGGCCGGGTCGTGACCCGGGAACCCCGTCTCGTGGAGGACCTGGCGGATCTGGAACGCCTGGCCGAGCAGCATCGCCAACGTGACTGATCCCGGCGAGGTCGGCGTCGGCCTCGGTGGGAGCCGAGGCTGTGCAAGGATGCTGCGGTGAGCCAAGAGAGCCCCGCAGCGGGCGATTCGACCCCCGATCCGAGCGTTCTGGCCGAGCTGGCCGGACGCGAGATTCTGCGACGCGCGGGGGTCGATCGCATCGATCTCGCGCTGGTTCTGGGCTCGGGCTGGTCCTCGGGCGCGGGCGCGCTGGGCGAGCCGATCGCCGCCTGCCCACTCGAGGAACTGCCCGGTTTCTCGGCCCCGGTCGTGCCCGGCCACGGCGGTGAACTGCTGATCTGCCGCACCGGAGCGGGCGAGGCGGCAGCGGGCAAGGTGGCCGCGGTCTTCACCGGCCGCACGCACTTCTACGAGGGCCGGGACGCCGCCGCCGTCGTGCACGGCATCCGCGCCATCGCCGCCGCCGGGGCCGGCGTGGTGGTGCTGACCAACGGCTGCGGCGGTCTCAATCCCGCCTGGACCGCGGGCACCCCGGTGTTGATCCGCGATCACATCAACTTCACCGGCGCGACTCCCTTGCGCGGGGCCGCCTTCGTCGACCTGACCGACGCCTACTCCCCGCGGCTGCGCGAGATCGCACGAGGCGTCGATCCGGGCCTGGACGAGGGGGTCTACATGCAGTTCCCCGGCCCCCAGTACGAGACCCCGGCCGAGGTGGGGATGGCCAAGGCGATGGGCGCGGATCTGGTCGGCATGTCCACCACCCTCGAGACCATCGCCGCCCGCGAGGCGGGCCTGGAGGTGCTCGGCATCTCCCTGGTCACCAACCTCGCCGCCGGCATCTCCCCCACCCCTTTGGATCACCGCGAGGTCATCGAGGCCGGCCGGGCCGCGGCCCCGCGCCTGGCCGGCCTGCTGCATGAGCTGGTGGGCAAGCTATGAGTGGGGGTCCCACGTTGGATCCTGGGGTCGCCGAGCAGGCCCGAACCTGGCGCGCCGAGGACGTCGATCCCGCCACCCAGACCGCGCTGAGCGGCCTGCTGGACCGCGCCGAATCCGGCGACGCCGCCGCCATCGCGGAGCTGAACGGTGCCTTCGCTGGACCCCTGGAATTTGGCACCGCGGGGTTGCGTGGCCCGTTGGGTCCTGGCCCGGCCCGGATGAACCGGGTGGTCGTGCTCCGCGCCGCCGCCGGCCTGGCGCGCTACCTGCGCCAACGCGACGCCCGCGGGCCAGTCATCGTGGGCTACGACGCCCGCTACAACTCCGACGTTTTTGCGCGCGACACCGCGGAGGTGCTCAGCGGCGCCGGCTTCGAGACCATCCTCATCGACGCGCCGACCCCGACCCCCGTGATCGCCTTCGGCATCCGGCACTTCGGTTGCGCCGCGGCGGTCGTGGTGACCGCCTCGCACAACCCCCCCGAGGACAACGGCTACAAGGTCTACCTCGGCGACGGCTCCCAGATCGTCGCGCCGGCCGACAGCGAGATCGCCGAACAGATCGCCCGGGCGAGCCCCGCCCGCGACATCGACGTCTCCGCCGGCTACCGCACCGCCACCGACGAGCTGCTCGCGGCCTACGTCGAGCGGGCCGCCACCCTGATCCCCGCCGAGGCGCCGAGGGAGCTGAGCTGGGTCTACACGCCCCTGCACGGGGTGGGCGCCCGGGTCGTCGACGCGGCCGTCGCGGCGGCCGGCTTCAGCGCCGGCACCCCCGTTGCCGAACAGCTCCAGCCCGACCCCGACTTTCCCACGGTCGCCTTTCCCAACCCGGAGGAGCCCGGCGCGATCGACCTCGCGCTGTCCCTGGCCAAGGGGCTGGTGGCCGATGTCGTCCTCGCCAACGATCCCGACGCCGACCGCTGCGCCGTCGCCGCCCCGGTCGACGGTCATTGGCGCATGCTGACCGGGGACGAACTGGGCGCGCTCCTGGCCGACGACGCGCTGCGGCGCCACACGGCGGGGGTCTACGCCTGCTCGGTAGTGTCCTCGACGCTGCTGCAGCGGATGGCGGCGAGCTACGGGCAGCCTTCCCGGGTGACGCTGACGGGGTTCAAGTGGATCGGCCGGGTGCCCGGGCTGGCGTTCGGCTACGAGGAGGCCATCGGATACTGCTGCGACCCGCAGGCCGTAGCGGACAAGGACGGCATCACTGCGCTGCTGCGGGTGCTGGCGTTGACCGCCGAGCTGCGGGCCCAGGGGCTCACGCTCGCCCAGCGGCTCGACGAGATCGCGCAGACCCACGGCCTGCACGCCACCGATCAGCTGTCCTTCCGCGTCGCCGATCTGTCGATCATCGCCGACGCCATGGCCCGGCTGCGCGAGAATCCGCCGCGCACGTTGCTCGGTGAGCACGTCGCGGTCGTCGATCTCGCCGACGGGACGCCAGAACTGCCCCCCACCGACGGGATGGAGTTCATCGGGGACAGCCTCCACGTCGTGGTGCGGCCCTCGGGTACCGAGCCGAAGCTGAAGTGCTACCTCGAGGTGCGGTTCTCCGCCGAAGAGAGCGTGGACGTGGCCGCCGCCCGGGAGGTCGCGGCCGACCGGCTCGCGACCCTGCGCGAGGAGATGTCGCGCGCGCTGGCCCTGTGACAGGTCCCAACCTGTGAACGGGGACGAAACGGTGCTCCTCGTGGCCGGGGCCTCGGGCAGCGGTAAGTCCCGGCTGGCGAGGCTCATCGGCTGCCCGCGCCTCAGCCTGGATCACTTCTATCTCGACGGCGACCACCCGGGCCTGCCGCGCGCGGGCAGCATCCCGGACTGGGACGACGTAAGGTCCTGGGATCTCCAGGGTGCGATGCAGGCCGTCGAGCGGCTGCTCTCGACGGGCGTCGCCGACGTGCCGGACTACGATCTCTCGTCGAGCCGGCGGACGGGCAGCGAGACCCTGGCCCTGGGTGAGCATCGCCTCTTCGTGGCCGAGGGCATCTTCGCGATCGACCTGCTGGCGCCCATCCGCGCCGCCGGGCTGAGCGTCGTCCCGATCTGGCTGGACCGTAACCGCACCGTCACGGCCGTGCGCCGCCTGCGTCGAGACGTGGCCGAGAAGCGCAAGCCGCTGCCCATCCTGCTGCACCGTGGCGCCGCCCTGTGGCGAGCGGAACCGGCGCTGCGCCGGCGGGCGATGGCCTTGGGCTTCGAGCCGCTCGGCGCCTCCCAAGCCGTGGCCACGGCCGCGAGGTGGCAGCCGTGAACGCGATTCGCAGACGTACCTGCGCCTCTTCGACGCCGGGTGGTCCCTGGCCGGTGCCGTCAGTCACCGTACTCGCCGCGCAACTGCCGCGGCTTCGGACGACGCAGACCCGCCGCCCGCAGCCTGAACACCAGGCTGCGCGTATCGGTCTCCTGGGCACCGGCGAGCAGCACCTGCTCGTAACGCTCCTGCGGGATGTCGTAGTGATCGCCCTGGAAGGCCCGGCGCGGGATGCCCAGGCCGTCGACGAAGGCGTGCAGCTCGGCGAAGCTGACGTCGCTGACCAGGTGGGACCACAGTCGGCCGCGAAAACTCCACCCGGGAGGGTCGATCAAGATGGTCACAATCTGGGAGTCTAGGAGCGACCAGACTCGCCCCTTGCAGGACCCGGGAAAGTTTTCGCAAACGTTCTCGGCGGGCGCGTCCGGTTAGGCCCCCCTCGCCCGACGACTCAGTGACGGCTTCACCGTGGCGCCGTCTCAGCCGAAAGGACTTTCACCATGCAGTTCCTCCTCCAGTACTGGTACGACTCCGCCACCCAGCCGAACGAGGACTCGCCCGAGGCGGCGTGCGAGTTCCAGGCGTGGATGGACCTGGACGCCGAGATGAAGGCGGCCGGGGTCAGCGTTGCCGGGGCGCCGCTGCAGACCCCCGAGACCGCGACGACGCTGCGCACCACCGGTGGGCGCACCACCGTGACCGACGGACCCTTCGCCGAGACCAAGGAGATCCTCGGTGGCTTCGATCTCATCGACGTGGCCGACCTCGAAGCCGCGCTGGAGTGGGCGCGCAAGGTTCCCGGCGACGGCACGGTCGAGGTCCGGCCGGTGATGGATCTCAGCGGATCCATGTGACACCGCTCGACGGGAGCGAAGGGTCAGGAACTGCCTCACCGCGCAACTCGGTGGTTGCCGCGGCGTTTGCCGAGCACTGGCCCGTCATCGTCGCCCGCCTAGCGAGGCGCTACGGCGATCTCGCTCTGGCCGAGGACTGCACCGCCGACGCCTTCGCGGCGGCGGTGCACGCCTGGCGCGTCGAGCGGCCCGCCAATCCTGGCGGTTGGCTGTGGACGGCCGCGCAGCGCAGGGCGATCGACCGTCTGCGCCGCCGCGGCACCGAGGCCGCCCACGCCGCCGAAGTGGGCGCCCACCAAACCGCAAGCCAGGAAGCAGACGTCGATCAGGCCGGTCTCGAGCCACCGGGGACCGAGGAACTCGCGCTGCTGTTCGGCTGCTGCCACCCCAGCCTTTCGCCGCCGGCGCAGGTCGCGTTGACACTCCGCGCGGTCAACGGCCTCTCGACCCGCCAGATCGCCCAGGTGTTCCTCGTCTCGGTGGACACCATGACCCGGCGGCTGACCCGGGCGCGGACCAAGCTGGCCGCCAACGCCGTCCCCTTCGAGATCCCCGACCCCGAGCACTGGTCGCAGCGGCTGGACCCAGTGTTGGCCGCCATCTACCTCACCTTCACCGCCGGGCACGCCGCCACCGATCATCAGGCCCCGTTGCTGCGAGGCGACGTCTGCGACGAGGCCCGCTGGTTGGTCGCGCAGGTGGCCCGGGTGGCCCCGGCCGACCCCGAGGTACTCGGACTGTCGGCGCTGATGGACCTGACCGATGCCCGCCGACCGGCCCGCCTGGACGCCGACGGAAACGCGGTGCTGATGGCCGAGCAGGATCGCTCGCGGTGGGATCGCGCGCTCCTGGCCAGCGGCCGGGACACGCTGCGCCGCGCCCTGAGCCAGCGACGGCTGGGGCCGTATCAGGTCCAGGCCGCCCTCTCGGCCTGCCACGTCTTGGCCCCGACGTGGGAGGACACCGACTTCTCCGAGATCGTCCGGTGGTACGACGTGCTCCTGACCTTCGATCCGGGCCCGATCAACCGGTTGAATCGCGCCGTCGCCGTGTGCACCGGCGGGGACGCGCGGCGGGCCCTGGCTGACTTCGACGCCCTGGCTCCCGAGCTGGCGGGCTACCACTACCTCTGGGTGGCCAGGGCCGACGCCCACGAGCGCCTCGGAGATGAGGCGTCGGCCGTGGCGGACCTGAACCGGGCCCTCGCCCTCGATCCCCACCCCGCGGAGGCTGCCCAGCTGCGGAGAAGGATGACGACTCTGAGCTGCGCTGTGACACCATCTCCAGGTGAGTGAGATCCAGGCCGCGCCGGTCAACCGAATCAAACCGATCACGCGCGACGATCGCAGTGCGAGCGTTCTCCTCGGCGGAGGCCTGCGCCGCGTCGACGGATTGGCCCGGGACACCCCGCCGCGCTCGCTCACGCCGCGAAGCTCTCAGCTCTTCCATCCGCTGGCGCGCCTCGGGTTGTTGATCCTTACGGTGGGGGTGGTGGGGGGCGCCGTCCTCGTCGGCGGCTCCGTCGCCCTCTCGCAGGTCATGGATCCCACGACCGCGTCCCTGCTCGCCTACGTGGCGGCGCTGGCCATCGCCTACCCGTTGCACGCCATCCTCGTCGAGCGGCGCCGCCCGCCCATCGAGTTGGCCCCCCGCCGCATCGGCGGGCTGTTTGTCGGCTTGGCAGCAGGCCTGGTGCTGTTCAGCCTCATCCTCGGGGTCCTGGCCGCCTTGGGCATGTTCCGGGTACAGGGCTTCAACGCCGACTACGCCTGGGTTCAGCCGGTCCTCGCGGTCGGCCTCGTCGCCGGGGTGACCGAGGAGATCCTGTTCCGCGGCATCCTGTTTCGCTACGTGGAGGAGGGCCTGGGCACCTGGCTGGGGGTCGCCGTCTCCGGCCTCGCCTTCGGCGGCGTGCACGTCACCAACCCCAACTCGTCGTGGTGGGCGGGGTTGGCCATCGCGATCGAGGCGGGGGTGCTGCTGGGCCTGCTCTACGCCGTGAGCCGATCCTTGTGGCTGTGCATTGGCTTCCACGCCGCCTGGAACCTCACCCAGGGGCCGCTGTGGGGCATCCCGGTCTCGGGGGCGACCACCGGCGGATTCGTCGATTCGACGCTCACCGGCCCGGACATCATCACCGGCGGGACCTTCGGCGCCGAGGCCGGGCTGGTCGCGATCATCGCCTGCCTCGGCGTCAGCGCTTGGCTCTTCGTTTCGTTGCGCAAGCGGGGCGACGCGGTCGCTCCGGCGTGGGTGCGCAGACGGCGGATGCGGGCCGAGCTGGAACCGGCTCCTAGTCCTGGCTGATGGGGGCCCAATCCGGCCCGGTCTCGCCCAGCTTCTCGTCCAGCTTGGCGAAAAGCGGGGTCGGCTTGGCTAGGGGTAGGCCGGGCTGCAGGGGCGTCGAGCCCCAGTGGGCGGCCTCGTGGGCGTACTCGCCCATCAATACCGGGTAGTCGGGCCCGCC
>JBBSOW010000085.1:0-13267 GCA_038259365.1 Propionibacteriales bacterium | reverse complement strand
GTGTGGGTGAACGTCGCCTTCACCGCCGTCTTCTCGCGCTTTTGGCACGTCGAACCGGCCGAGTACAAGCGAGCTACCGAGGTCAGCTACCTGGGGTACGTGTACTGCACCAGTTCGGTGCTGAAGCGGATGATGGCCCGGGACAGGGGGGCGATCGTCCACGTGGGCTCGGCCCTGGCCTACCGGGCCATCCCGTTGCAGTCGGCCTACTGCGGCGCCAAGCACGCCATCCAGGGCTTCCACGAGTCGCTGCGGGTCGAGCTCATGCACGAGAAGAGCAACGTGCACGTGACGATGGTGCAGATGCCGGCGGTGAATACCCCGCAGTTCTCCTGGGTGTTGTCGCGGCTGCCCAACCACGCCCAGCCAGTGCCCCCGATCTACCAGCCCGAGGTCGCGGCCAAGGCGGTGCTCTACGCCGCGGATCATCCCAAGCGGCGCGAATACTGGGTCGGGACGAGTACGGTCGGCACGCTACTGGCAAACAAGTTCGTCCCTGGGCTGCTGGATCGCTACCTGGCCAAGACCGGGTTCAAGTCCCAGCAGACCGGGCAGCCCAAGGACCCGGATCAGCCGTCCAACCTGTTCGAGCCGGCCGACGGCCCCGACGGCAAGGACTTCGGGACCCACGGGATCTTCGACGACCAGGCCAAAAACCAGGCCCCGCAGCTCTGGTTCTCCCACCACCACAAGACCCTGATCGGCGCGGGAGCCGCGGCGCTGGTCGGCGGGGGAACGCTGCTGATGCGCAGGCTGGCGAGATGAGGGCCCCCATGGAGGCCACAACCCGGGTGGCTGGCGCGCTCGCCATGGCTTGGGGAACCGTTTTGGTGGGGCGTGGCCGAGACCTTTTCGAGTCGGTCCAGGGACACAGCCCCTCCGCCGGGGAACAGGCAGCGGTCACAGCTCTTGGTGCACGCCACCTCGTCCAGGGGCTGACGCAACTGGTGGCGCCTCACCATTTCAACCGGTTGGAAGCCGTGGTCGACATCCTGCACGCCGCCAGCATGGTCCTGATCGCCGTCAAGGAGCCCAGTTCGCGCCGGGCCACCCTGACCAGCGGTGCGATCGCGGGCGTCTTCGGGGTGCTGTCGCTGCTGACGGCACGAGCTCAAGAGAAGGGCTGATCATGAACAGAACAGAAGCCTCGGATGGGGCGGGTCTGGCGGAACGGGCCTGGCGCGACGTCCGGACCGGGCGTTTCGAGCGGTCGTTGTCGGTGTTGACGGCGCTCGGGGCGGCCACGGCCACCGCGGAGATCTTCTTCGAACACGATTCGGCCAGCTTCGGGAATCGATTGATGTGGTTGCCGGTCGCGCTCGGTCCGGTTGGGATGGCGGCCGGGGTCGCCGGTGCGGTGAGCACCAAGATGGCCAAAACCACCCTGCCCGTGGTGTCGGCGATCATCGTGGCGAACGGTTTACAGGGCACCTACCTACACGCGCGCGGCATCGGCCAGAAGCCCGGCGGATGGAAGAACTTCACCTACAACATGGAGATGGGGCCGCCGCTGATGGCACCGCTGTTGGTGACGATGGTGGGCGGCATGGGCCTGCTGGCGTCGGTGTTGCGGCGGGAACAGTGATGGTGGACCCCAAGAGCCCCGCGCTGGTAGGCACGACGCCAGGCAATGAACCGACCCGGTTTCCGGGATTCGACGTGTTGGCCCAGGTGGAGCACTGGGATCCGGTCACTGCGGGAGTGGTGTTGGCCCGGTTGTCGTTGCCTGCACCTCTGCGTTTCTTTACCTTGGCCGAGGAGGGGATTGCGCGGCCTCTGTTGGACCAGTTACTCGGCCAGCATGAAGACCCGCGAGTTCCGGTATTGCAAATGATCGATGTGCGGCTGACCGAAGAACAGACCGACGGGTGGCACTACGCAGACCTCCCCGAGGACGGGCAAGCATGGCGAGACTCGCTCGCGGCGATCGAGGATGACGCCCGCTCTGGTTTCGACACCTCTTTCGCCGACTGCACACGCGAACAGCAAGCCACGCTGGTCCAAGCGGTCCAAGACGCCGCCGAGCGGACGTGGCACGATATGCGGGCCGACCGGATCTGGTCGCTGTGGACTCGGTACGCCTGCACCGCGTTCTACGCCCATCCGTGGGCCTGGAACGAGATGGGGTTCTCCGGACCGGCGTACCCGCGCGGCTACAAGAACCGGGGGATCGACGCCCGAGAACCATACGAGGTGCGCGATCGCCTACCGATCGACCCGACCCGGGTGGCGTCATGACCCCCGCGGACAGGGGCCCGGTGTCTCGAGTCACGGGCGGTCTACGGTCGTTCTTCGAGGCTCATGACGGCGCCGCCGACCGGGTCCGCGAGCGCAACGAGTCGGCGTGGCTGCTGCCGAGCGGACAGGGGCGTACCAACCACCAGCTCCGCCAAGACATGCGCAAGCACTCGCCCGACGATGTCGTCGACGCCGTCATCGTGGGCTGCGGGGCGGGCGGCGCCACCGCGGCGCAACGGCTGGCCAGGGCCGGTTGGAGCGTGGTGGCGTTGGACGCCGGCCCGTTCTGGGATCCCGACCAAGACTGGGTGTCCGACGAGGCGGGGTCGCATCACCTGTACTGGACCGAGCCACGCGTCATCGACGGCGAGAATCCGGTGCCCCTGGGGTCGAACAACTCCGGGCGAGGGGTCGGCGGCTCCATGGTGCATTACGCCGGGTACGTGCCCCGCTTTCACCCGAGCGACTTCCACACCGACAGCGTCGATGGGGTCGGGGCCGACTGGCCGATCGGCTACGACGAGCTCAAGCCCTACTACGAGGCCATCGAGGGCGAACTGCCGGTGGCCGGGCAGGATTGGCCCTGGGGCGATCCACACCGCTATCCCCAGCGGGCTCATCCCGTGGGCGGCAACGGCGAAGTCTTCCAGCGCGGAGCCTTGGCCAGGGGGATCGAGACCCGGGTCGGCCCGGTGGCGATCACCAACGGCCGATTCGGCAATCGACCACACTGCATCTACCGAGGGTTCTGCCTGCAGGGTTGCAAGGTCAACGCGAAAGCGTCCCCGCTGATCACCCACGTCCCCGACGCGCTCGCGCACGGCGCGGAGATCCGCGCGAACGCCATGGTCGTCGGCGTCGACGTCGACGAACGCACCGGGCGGGCTACCGGCGTCCGCTATCTGAGAAACGGTCAGGAGTACCGTCAGCGGGCCGCTCACGTGCTCCTCGCCGGCTACTCGATCGAGACACCGCGGCTGCTTCTCAACTCCGCGTCCAAGCGGTTCCCGGAGGGTTTGTGTAACGACTTCGACCAGGTGGGACGCTACCTGATGGTTCAAGGCGCGCCGCAGACCGCCGGCCGGTTCACCGAGGAGGTCCGCATGTACAAGGCGCCGCCTCCCGAGGTTTCCAGCGAGCAGTTCTACGAGACCGACCCGGCCAAGCCCTACCAGCGCGGTTTCTCCATTCAAACCGTCTCGCCGCTGCCGATCACGTGGGCCGAGCACGTCGCGGGCCAGGGTCACTGGGGCGAAGATCTGCGCCGCTACATGCGCGACTACGTGCACTGGTCGGTGCTCGGCGCCCTCTGTGAATTCCTCCCCCAGGCCAGAAACCGGGTCACGCTGGCGGCAGAGAAGGACCGGTACGGGCTGCCCGTTGCCCAATTCTCCTACAGCCAATGCGAGAACGACAAACAACTGCTGAGCGCAGCCCAGGAGGTCATGGAGGACATTCTCACCGCGGCCGGGGCCAGCGAAACGATCACGTTCAACCGCAACGCCCACCTGGTCGGCGGGGCACGGATGGCCACGGACGAGCATCAGGGGGTCGTCGACGCCGACTGCCGCAGCTTCGCCGTCCCCAACCTGCTGATTGTGGACGGCAGCGTCCTCCCGACCCAGGGCTCGGCCAACCCCGGGCTGACCATCATGGCCAACTCCGCGCGGGCCGCGCAGCGGCTGGTGACCGCTTCGTCGCATTAGACATCCGCAACCTCAGCAAAGGTAGTGATCATGACCACGACGGCCTTCGACCCCTCGACCGGGCCCCTGCTCGACGCCACGGACGCTGATCCGGGCTCCCTGGGATGCGTCACGATCGATAGCGTGACCGCCGCCGCCTACACGATCCCGACCGAACAGCCCGAGGCCGACGGCACCGCCTCTTGGGATGCCACGACGATCGTCGTGGTCACCGTGACCGCTGGCGGCCGGACCGGCACCGGCTGGACCTACGGCGCCCCCGCGATCGTCGATGTCGTCCACGACGTGCTTCGCCCCGTGGTGCTCGGCGCGGACGCCGCGGCCACGCCCGCCGTCTGGGCCGCGATGGTGGCCGCGGTCCGCAACAACACCCGGGCGGGGTTGTGCGGCTACGCCATCTCCGCGGTCGACGTCGCGCTGTGGGACCTCAAGGCCCGGCTACTCGACTGCTCGCTGTCCCGGCTGTGGGGTGCCGCTCGCCCGGCCGCCCCGATCTACGGCAGCGGCGGATTCACCACCTTCGACGCCGCCCGGCTCGATCGACAGCTCGAAGGCTGGGTGGGGGAGCACCACATTCCCCGGGTGAAGATCAAGATCGGCGAAGCCTGGGGGCGGCGCACCGATCGCGACATCGCCCGGATCCGGCAGACCCGCTCTCGGATCGGGGCGGATGTCGAACTCTACGTCGACGCCAACGGCGCCTACACCCCCAAACAGGCCATCCGGCTGATGGCGGAGGTGGCCGACGCAGGCGTCGTCTGGTTCGAAGAACCCGTCAGCTCGGAAGACCTCGCCGGCCTTCGGCAGGTCCGCGATCAGGTCCACGCCGACGTCACGGCCGGGGAGTACGGCTACGACCTGACCTACTTCGCGAAGCTGTGCGCCGCCGACGCCGTGGATTGTGTCCAGATCGACGCGACCCGCGCCGGCGGGTACACCGAATGGCATCGGATCGCTGCGGTCGCCGCTGGCCACCAGTTGCAGGTCTCCGCGCACTGCGCCCCCAATCTGCACGCTCACGTCGGGGTCGCCACCCAAAACGTGCGCCACCTGGAGTACTTCAGCGATCACGTTCGAATCGAACAGCTCATGTTCGACAACACCCTGGATCCAGCCGGCGGCCAACTCCACCCACACCCCCATCTACCCGGCCACGGTATGGAACTGCTGCACGAGCACGCGGAGCCCTACCGAGTTCGTTAGCACCATTCATCTCGACAAGACAGGAACATCATCATGAGCGATACCGTCAGCGATTTCGTGATCGACCGGTTGATCGAATGGGATCTGCACCGCTTCTACGGCTTCCCCGGCGACGGGGTCGGCGGGCTGGACGGCGCCTTGGAACGCGGGCAGTCCGAGGGAAAGGACTTCACCTACATCCGCCCCACCCACGAAGAGATCGCCGCCTTCATGGCGTGCGCCCACGCCAAGTTCACCGGCGAGGTGGGGGTGTGCATGGCCACGTCGGGCCCTGGTGCGGTGCACCTGCTCAACGGCCTGTACGACGCCAAGATGGACAACCAACCGGTGGTCGCGATCGTCGGTCAACAGGGTCTGGTGTCTTTGGGCAGCGATACCCAACAGCAGCTCAACCTGGAGCGGGTTTTCACCGATGTCGCCGGCTACGTCCAGACCGTGACGACGCCGATGCAGGCCCAGCTCGTCGTGGACCGCGCGGTCCGGATCGCCGGGGCACAGCGCTGCCCCACCGTGGTGATCCTGCCCGCTGACATCCAGGACGCCGACATGGCCACCCCCACGTTGGAGCACTGGGTCTCCCGCACCGGCGTCGGTCACGCTTCCACCGCTCTCACCCCGCCCGAATCGGAGCTGCGCCGTGCGGCCGAGGCGCTCAACGCGGGCCGCAAGGTGGCGATGATCGTCGGTCAGGGAGCCCGGGGCGCCACCGACGAAGTGATCGCGGTGGCCGAGCGGCTCGGGGCGGGCATCGTCACCGCGTTGTTGGGCAAAGACGTCGTCCCGGGTGACCTGCCGTACCACACCCAGCAGCTCGGCCTGCTGGGATCGCGGCCCAGCTACGACATGATGCAGGACTGCGACACCCTGCTGATGGTCGGCAGCAACTACCCCTACGCCGAGTTCCTCCCCGAGACCGGCCAGGCCCGCGGGGTCCAGATCGACCTCTCGCCCCGGCACCTCAGCCTGCGCTACCCGATGGAGGTCAACCTCGCCGGTGACGCCAAGGCCACCCTCGCGGCGCTGTTGCCGCACCTGCAGGAGCAAACCGATCGCGGTTGGCAAGAACAGGTGATCGAGGGCATGCGGGACTGGGACGAGGTGACCGAGCGGGAGGCGATGGCCGAGGCGGATCCGATCAATCCCCGCTACGTCTACCACTTGCTCAACAAGCGTCTCCCCGAGAACGCCATCGTTACCGCCGACGCCGGCTCGACCGCCGACTGGTACGGCCACCACCTCAAGCTGGGCGCGAACATGAGCGGGAACCTGTCGGGCATGCTTGCCTCGATGCTGGCCGCCATGCCCTACGCCGTCGCCGCCAAGTTCGCCCATCCGGATCGCCCGGTGGTTTGCACGATCGGCGATGGCGCCTTCCAGATGCTCGGCATGAACGAGCTGCTCACGGTCAAACGACACTGGAAGAGTTGGAAGGATCCGCGGTTCATCATCATGGTGTTGCACAACAACGATCTGAACCAGGTGTCGTGGGAGATGCGCGAGGTCGGTGACCCCCGCTACGACACCTCCCAGCTCGTGGAAGACATGGACTACGCCGCCTACGCCGAAGTGTTGGGGCTGAAGGCCATCACCGTCGACCGGCCCGATCAGGTGGCCGGCGCCTGGGACTCCGCCTTCACCGCTGACCGGCCGGTCCTGCTCGACGTGCACACCGACCCCAACGTGCCGCCCCTGCCCGCCCACATCTCCTTCGACGAGGCCAAGGGGTTCCTCGCCAGCCTGATCAAGGGCGACCCCGCCGAGGGTGCGGTCATCCGGAACTCGGCCAGGGCCATGGGGGCTGAGCTGTTCGCCAACGCCAAGAACATCGTTTCTCACAGCAAGTCCTGACGATGCCGCACCGACCGGATGGGGATGGAGCGAAGGGGACCGACACGCCGAAGCGGGCCACGGCAGGGGATGATCAGGACACGGATCGACGGGTTTCGACCGGGCGATGGGTAGGTGTGTTCCTGCGTGATTTCCCCTGGATCCACCTGGGTGTCGGCCTCGCGGGCAATCTGCTGTTTGTCATCGGCAGCGTCTTGTTCTTCTTCGATCGGCTGCAGACCGCCGGGATCTGGCTGTTCGTCATTGGAAGCGCGGGCATGCTCGTTGGCTCCGTGGGTGAAGTTTTGGTCCGCGTCGAGAAGCGCCGTACCGGATCGGACTGAACCACGCGGTTCGGTCCGATCCGGCCGCGTCATCGGCTCGGGCAGACCCGGCACGGTCGAAGCGGCCGTCGCCCAAGCCCACTGCGCCTGCGAACAGTCAGTTATCCACAGCTCCGCGATCACCCGAAGCCCTATCCACAGGTTGGGGTCTCGGCTGTATCGCCGAGAGAAGAAGACAACACACTCCTGGTGTCCCCGTTGCGGGACCTGGTCGCCTATCGCGAGCAGAGCCGCCGATCGACACGATGTCCTCGGCCAACACAGAAGGAGTGACTCATGCAGGCAATGTCTCATCGAGAAGGGCACAAGCAGGCAATGTCTCATCGAGAAGAGCACAAGCAGGAACTGGCCGATCGGAAGCCGTCGAAGAAGCCGACACTGCGCGACGATCGGGGCATGACGACCGCCGAATACGCGGTGGGGACCGTCGCGGCCGCCACCCTGGGTGGGGTGCTGATCAAGGTGTTCAGCGATCAGGGCGTCTTCGACCTCATCCTGCAGATCATCTTGTGGATCCTGCGGACCTCCACCGGTTTGGGTGGATGATCGACTCACCTGACCCGCGGGGCGGGCGGGCCGGCCAGCCTCCGCCCGCCCGCCCCGGTGTCCTCTCCGGCAGTGCCACAACGGAGCGGGGGATGGTCACTGTCGAGCTCGCCTTGGGGGTGGGGTCGCTGATGATCGTCGTCGGGTTACTGATCGGGGTGCTGTCGGTGATCGGGCTGCAGTTGGGGTGCCAGTCCTCGGCCACCGACATCGCCCGGCAGGCGGCGCGTGGCGACGCCGGCGCCGTTCAGGCGGCCGAGTCGCGGCTCCCCGCGGGGGCCTCCGTTGTGTTGGACCGATCCCGGGGCGGCGTGAGCGCGAAGGTGCAACTCACCGCCCGCCCGTGGGGGTCTCGCCTTCCCGCCGTTCCCGTGAGCGCCTCGGCCACGATGGTGTGGGAACCCGGGGTGGCACCGTGAACGGGCCACGGCGTCGAGACGAGCGCGGATCGGGCACCGTCTTGACGATCGCGGCCATCGCGGTGCTCGTCTCGCTGGCCACGGTCCTCACGATCGGTGGCGGTTACCTCATCGCGTGGCGAAAGGCCGCCGGCTCGGCGGACCTCGCGGCGTTGAGCGCTGCCACCGCCGCTAGATCGGGCGGGTTCGGCGGGGGATCGTCGACTAGCGGACCGGCCGTGGGCGTGACCAGGGAGGAATCCCGGAGGATTTGTGCGGTAGCTCGGGAGGCTGCCCGCCTCAACGGGGTCCGCCTCGACGAGTGCACGGCGCGCGGGGTGCAGCCGGCGGTGGTCGTAGCGGTGCAGGTCAGCTTCTTCGTGACACCGCCGGTGCGGGGGTTGCCGAAGCGGTTGCCCGCCAAGGCGTGGGCCAGTACCCCTGGGTTTGGCTAGGGGCCCGGGTGGAGCGGTTGCCCGCCAAGGCGTGGGCCAGTACCCCTGGGTTTGGCTAGGGGCCCGGATGGAGCCCGAGTCGCACCAACAACTCCGCGGCGCCGGCCTTGTCCAACATCTGGTTGCCGTTGCCGCACTTGGGGGAGATGACGCACGCCGGACACCCTTGCTCGCACTCACAACTCGATAGGCGGGTCAGGGTGGCCAACCACCAGGGCTCGGCCACCTTGAAGCCGTGTTCGGCGAACCCGGCCCCGCCGGGTTGGCCGTCGTGGACGAAGACGGTGCACAGCCCGGTGTCGGGATGCCGCGCGGTGGAGAGGCCGCCGATGTCCCAGCGATCGCAGGGGGCGAACACGGGCAGGAGGCCGATGGCGGTGTGTTCGGCGGCGTGGGCGGCGCTGCCGAGCAACATGTCCGACCAGCCCAGCCGCACCTCGAGCTCGGCGGGTAGGGTCCACCACATGCCGTGCGTGCGCATGGTGCGCACCGGCATCTCCAGCGGCGTGGAGTCCCACACCCGGTGGGTCTGTTCGTCTCGACGCAGGTAGCCCAGCACCTGCGAGCTGATCTCCACCTCACCCCAGTGCAGCTGGCCGGCAAAGAAGTCACGGGATTCGAAAGTGCGCAGGACGCGCACGTCTTGGCTGGATTCCGGCTGGGTGTAGTAGTGCGGGTTGTCGGCCCGGACGAGGGCCACGTCCTCCTCGGAATCTCGCTCGTCCACCACCCACGTCTCGCCGCGGTGCAGATACACCGCGCCGGGGAAGACGCTGCGATCGGCGGCGGACCGATCGACGTGGCCGATGACCCGTCCGGTCGCCTGGTCCACGATGTCCACCGAGCGGCCGCGAGCCGACCGCAGATCGATGGCGTCGACGGCACGCTCGGGGTGGGGCCAAAACCATCCTCGAACCACTGTTGCCTTGCCAGCGGGCACGCTCCGGCGGCGCAGCACCTTCTGCTCGGCCAGCTCCTCGGCCAATCCCAGCATGCTGGGCCCGAACCATCGCTCGTCGGCCTCGGTGAGCGGCAGCTCCTGGGCGGCGGCCGCCAGGTGAGGCGCCAAGACGTAAGGGTTACCCGGATGCAACACGGTCGCCTCCAGGGGGCGATCGAAGATCAACTCCGGGTGCTCGAACAGGTAGGCGTCCAACGGATCGGGCCGCGCCATCAACACCGCCAACGAGTCGCGGTCGCCGCCGCGCCCCGCCCGCCCCGCCTGTTGCCACAGCGCGGCCATCGTGCCCGGGAACCCGGCGATGATCACCGCGTCGAGACCCGAGATGTCCACCCCGAGCTCCAGGGCGTTGGTGGCCGCCACCCCCATGAGCGAGCGATCGGTGAGCCGCCGCTCCAGCTCGCGGCGGTCTTGGGCGAGGTAGCCGCTGCGGTAGGACTCGATGCGCTCCGGATTCACCGATCGGTGTCGAGCCCGGGCCGCGATCAGCTCGGCGCGCTGACGAGACGGTACAAAGGTGATGCTTTGGCGGTTGGCCGCCACGAAGTCGGCCATCATGGCGGCGGCCTCGGAATCCGGATCGGTCCTGGGCTGGAACAACGCGAACGTGACCGCCCCCTTGGGTGAACCGTCCTCGTCGACCACCGAGATCTGGTCTGGCGTGACGCCGATCAGGCTGGCCGCCAGCTCGGCCGGGTTGGCGGTGGTCGCCGAGGCGAAGACCACGTTGGGGTGGGCGCCGTAGTGGGCGCACAACCGCAACAGGCGGCGCAGTACCGCGGAGACGTGGCTGCCGAAGACGCCGCGGTAGCGGTGGCACTCGTCCACCACGATCACTCGGAGCGAGCGCAAGACCGGCGCCCACCGCCGGTGTTGGGGCAGCAGCGAGGCGTGCAGCATGTCCGGGTTGGTCAAGATGTAGTGGGCGTGTTCGCGAGCGTAGGCCCGCTCGGCCTGGTCCGAGTCTCCGTCGAGAGTGGCCGGACGCCAACCCGGGACCTCGAGCTCACGGCACACGCGAAGCTGGTCGTGAGCCAGCGCCTTCGTCGGAGCCAGATAGAGGGCGGTTCCCCGGCCGCGGGCCGCCGAGATCGCCAACCGCTGCCTGCTCGACATCGTGGCCAGGGAGCCGGTTCGTGGCGGCGCCAGGGTGGCCGCCAACACCGGCACCAGATAGGACAGCGACTTTCCCGACGCCGTCCCGGTGGCGATGGCGGTGTGCCGGCCGGCGTGCACCGAATCCGCGGCCAAGCGTTGGTGGCGCCATAGACGTTGCACCCCCAGCCGGTCGCAAGCCTGCACGATCTCGGGCTGCAGCCACGCCGGAAAGTCCTCCCAGACCGCGGCGCGCTTGGCGATCTCGTGGCGGTAGACGACCTGCTCGGCCACCAAGCTCCCCGCCCACCACGTCTGCACCGAGCCAGCCTGCCACGCCACCCAAGGGATCGCGGCACGAAGGCGTCCAGATGGGTGCGACGCCGAGCCAACCGCTATGCTTCGCGAAAAGGCCTCCCCGGTGCTGCTGATTTGCACGGTTGCGGGAGCGCTTGCCCGGGTCTGTCAAGGAGGACTTAATGCCCCCCCAAGTTGTGCTGGAAGTCGGATTGTCCGGCGGCAATATCGCGTTCGTCGTCGTCATCGCCGCTATCGCTGCTGTGGCCGTGGCCATGTCGATCGTCTTTCGACGCGAGGTGCTGACCGCTGCCGAGGGCACCGAGAACATGAAGGCGATCGCGGCGGCCGTCCAGGAGGGCGCCGCCGCGTTCTTGGCTAGGCAGTTCCGCACCCTAGGCATTTTCGCGGTGGCGGCGTTCGGGTTGCTGTTCCTGCTTCCGGTGCACGAGGGCACCGTCGATGCCGGCACGCTTCGCGTCGCGCGCTCCATTGCCTTCCTCGTCGGCGCGGGCTTCTCGGGGCTCATCGGCTACCTCGGCATGTGGCTCGCCGTCCGCGCCAACCTGCGGGTCGCGTCCGCCGCCCGCGAGGGCCGCCGCGACGCCGCCATGCAGATCGCCTTCCGCACCGGCGCTTCGGTCGGGATGGCCACCATCGGTTTCGGGTTGCTCGGCGCGGCGCTCGTCGTGCTCATCTTCAAGGGCGACGCCCCCACGATCCTCGAAGGCTTCGGCTTCGGTGCCGCCCTGCTGGCCATGTTCATGCGGGTCGGCGGCGGGATCTTCACCAAGGCCGCCGACGTCGGCGCCGACCTGGTCGGCAAGGTCGAGAACAACATCCCCGAAGACGATCCGCGCAACGCGGCCACGATCGCCGATAACGTCGGGGACAACGTCGGCGACTGCGCCGGCATGGCGGCCGCCCTCTTCGAGTCCTACGCGGTCATGCTCGTGGCCTCGCTGATCTTGGGCAAGGCCGCCTTCGGCGAGCCGGGGCTGGTCTTCCCGCTCATCGTGCCGGCCATCGGCGTCATCACCGCGCTCATCGGCGTCTATCAGACCAAGCCGCGGGAGAACGAGAACGGGCTGAAGACCATCAACCGGTCCTTCTTCCTCTCCGCCGGGGTGTCTGCGGTCTTGTGCACCCTCGCCGCGATCATCTACCTGCCCGGCTCCTTCGACGACCTCGACATCACCGCGACCTTCGACGGCCCCGTCGACAGCCCGCGCTTCGTCGCGGTATTCTCCGTGCTCATCGGGATCGCCCTCGCGGCCGTCATCTTGAAGCTCACCGGCTTCTACACCGGCACCGAGGATCGCCCCGTCAAGGACGTGGGCCGCACCTCGCTTACCGGTGCGGCGACGGTCATCTTGTCGGGCATCTCGCTCGGCCTGGAATCGGCCGTGCTCACCGCGCTGGTCATCGGCTTCGCCATGTTCGGCGCGTTCCTCATCGGCGGCGCCGGCGTCATCGGGCTGTTCGCCATCGCGCTGGCCGGTTGTGGCCTGCTCACCACCGTCGGCGTGATCGTGGCGATGGACACCTTTGGTCCCGTCTCGGATAACGCCCAGGGCATCGCCGAGATGTCGGGCGATGTCGACGGCGAAGGCGCCCAGATCCTGACCGAGCTGGACGCCGTCGGCAACACCACCAAGGCCATCACCAAGGGCATCGCGATCGCGACGGCCGTGCTCGCCGCGACGGCCCTGTTCGGGTCCTACACCGACGCCGTCAGGGGCGTGCTGGCCGAGCGCTACGACGAGTTCATCGCCAAGTCGGTCGTGTTCTCACCCGGGGTGCTCTTCGGGGTCATCATCGGCGCCTCGGTGGTCTTCTTGTTCTCCGGCCTGGCGATCAGCGCCGTGGGCCGCGCCGCCGGTGCGGTCGTGTACGAGGTGCGCCGCCAGTTCCGCGAGATCCCCGGGATCATGGAGGGCACGGGGCGGCCCGAGTACGGCAAGGTCGTCGACATCTGCACCAAAGATTCGCTTCGCGAGCTCGCCACCCCGGGCCTACTGGCCATCACCGCACCCATCGCCGTCGGGTTCGGTCTCGGCGCGCCGGCCCTGGCCGGTTACCTGGCCGGCGCGATCGCCTGCGGCACGCTCATGGCCGTCTTCCTGGCCAACTCCGGCGGCGCCTGGGACAACGCCAAGAAGCTCGTCGAGGACGGCAGCCACGGCGGCAAGGGCTC
>JBBSOW010000084.1:0-13291 GCA_038259365.1 Propionibacteriales bacterium | reverse complement strand
GCGCAGCGCGTTGACGATGCCGTCGCCCACGCTGAGGTAGTACTCCACCAGATCGGCCTTGGTGAGGCCCAGCTCGGGGAAGTAGACCCGGTCCGGATTGGACACCCGGACCGTCCGCCCGTCCACGTCGATCTCCATCGCCGGAGTTGCAGCGCGTGCCATAGCGAGAGCCTACGCGGAGAACGTGGTGAGCAAAGTCAACCACTGTCGCCGGACTGAGCGGTCCTGCCGCCCCCAACAGCCACTTGCTTCGGGATATCCTCGACGCATGTCCTGGTGAGATCGAATCTCCATGAACCCCGAGGCCGGCCCAGCCGATGCCCCCGACAGCGAGCTTTGGCTAGCGCGCCTTTGCGCGTCGAGTAGCCTGCGCTCGCCGCAAGACGTTCCCGCGGGAACGTGGGGACGAATGACCGTTGTTACGGGGCCGCGAGCGGTCCGATCCAACGCTCGCTCGAGTCCAACCCGCCGGGGTGTTCGCGAAGCACGGCCTCGATGCTGTCCACAAGATTGCCGATGGCCGCACGCGAACGGGTCCGCGAGGAAGGCAGCAAGATCAGTCCGGCGTGCGACTGGCCGCGCGCGAGCCGCTCCGCCGCCAGCGGGCGAAAGTCTTTGACGTTGTTCGTGACCACGGCCCGGCCCTCACTGGTCGCGATCTCGAGGATCAGCCTATCGCTGCGGCCGAGCAGATCGCTCCGATCCGCCGCCGCTTCGACGTCGCACCCGCGCTCGCGCAGCAGGACGGCGATCCGGGGCGACAGCTGTTCATCAAGGAGAGCCTTCACGCGCGCAGCGCGCGTACGCCGGCGTCGCAAGCGGCGCTACCGCGCTGGTACTCGGCGTCGTTGAACTCGATCTCCTCATCGATCTCGGTGTTGTACTCGCCGTAGTAGGCCACGGCCGCCTCGACGAGACCACGGTGAACTTCGAGGTAGTCTGCGGCGTTGGTGAGCGAACCGTCATTGTCGCTCACGGTCGCGATCACCTCCCACACGTCCAGACCCCGGCCGATCAGGCTGGCGCGTCGCCCGCTGGGCCCATCGAGGAATTGGATCAACGGGTGGGCGTCGTGCCGCAGTCCCTCTTCGAGGTAGCGCTGGGCCAGCGTGCGGTCGGCCAGCCCGGACCTACGCGCCTGATTACTCAATCGCTCCCGCGTGCCGGGGGCGAGCCTCAAAGTGTAATGATCGGCCATAAGCGCAGCCTACCGCACTGTGACACACAGTGCCACGGGGTTACGGCAACAGCCGCAACCAGATCTCGCTGGCGGTCGGGAAGCTCGGCACCGCATGCCGCAGGACCGACAGGGGCACCTGGCCGACGATCGCAACGGTGGCCGCGTGCACGAGTTCGGCCACCTCGGGGCCGACGAAGGTGGCCCCGAGCAGCGTGTCCGATTCCGCGTCGACGACGAGTTGCACCTGCCCCTTGGCGTCGTCGCGCACTAGCGCCGCGCCGGCCGCCGAGGCGTAGGGCTGTTGCAGCACCCGGATCTCGCGGTCCTCCGCGCGTGCCTTGGCCTCGGTCAACCCGACGCTGGCGACCTGCGGGTCGGTGAACACGACCTGCGGGACGGGCACGTTCGACGGCGGATCGGCGACGGTGGCGCCGGTGGCCCGAGCGGCGATCCGGGCGCCGACCATCCGCGCCTGGTACTTGCCCCAGTGGGTCAGCGGGGCCTCGTTGTTGACGTCGCCGACGCTGAACAGCCAATCCGGCAGGCGCTCGGCGTTCTCAGCGAGGAGGTCGTCTCCGGTGAGGCCTACGGTGTCCAACCCCAGGTCGTCGGTGGCCGGGCGGCGACCGGTCGAGACGAGGATTTCGTCGAACTCGCGGGCCTGGCCCGCCAGGGTGAGGCTGACGGCGCCGCCGTGGATCTTGCCCTGCCCCGTCGCCCGGGCGCCGTCGCGGCTCACGCCTTCGACGTCGGTGGACACCAGGACCTCCACACCAACGGTCCGCAGCCCCTCGGCCACCAGATCGGAGGCGAACGAGTCGTACATGGTGAGTAACCGCTCGTCGCGGACGATCATGCTCACCTTGGCGCCCAACGCTGACATCCACTGCGCTGCCTCGCAAGCCACCACGCCGCCGCCGATGATGGCCAACCGATCGGGCACCTCGACGACGCCGGTGGCATCGCGCGAGCCCCACGCCTGGAGGTCGCGGTAGGGCCCGGGCACGAAGGGGACGCTGCCGGTGGCGAGGATCACCGCCTGGCGAGCCTTGAGACTTCGAGTGCCGGATTCACCCGGCACGCTCACCGCTCGCTCCCCCTCGAGGCGGCCGCGGCCGCGGACGACGCTGATCCCGGCGGATTCCGCCCACTCCTGCTGGCCGGAGTCGTCGTAGTCAGAGACCCACGAGTCGCGTCGCGCCAGCAACTCTTCGCGCGAAAGCTCGGGCGTCGAGACGCCCTGCAGGTGCGCGGCGGTGTGCGACACATCGATGGGGCGCAGCAGCGCCTTGCTCGGGATGCAGGCCCAGTAGGAGCACTCGCCGCCGAGCAGCTCCTGCTCGACGATCGCGACCGTCCAGTCGGTGCCCTTGACCGCATACTCCGCGGCGTTCTCTCCGACGGGACCGCCGCCGATCACGATGACATCGAATTCGTCCATGGGGCCAGTATCGCGTGCTCGCCAACGCGCCCGCGTCAGGCCACGACGTCGAGCCGGTAACCCTCGCCGCGCACGGTCCTGAGCAGTTGGGGCCTTCGGGGGTCGATCTCCAGCTTTCGTCGCAGCCGGCTGATGTGGGAATCGAGCAACCGTTCCACGATCTTCAGTCCCTCGTCGGACCACACGCGGGCGTGCAGGACGCCGCGGGTCAGGGTTACGCCGGGAGTGTGAAGCAACTCGGTCAGGATGCGGAACTCGGCGGGGGTCAGCCCGATGATCGCGCCGCCTCGTCGCAGGGCCCGAGCTTGGCTGTCGAAGGCGAGATCGCGATCGGCGTCCAGGGTGAGCACGCCTGGCCGCACAACGTGATCGCGTACCTCCCGCCGCAGGAGCGCCGTCACCCAGGCCACCACCAGCCTGTCCTGCACCGGCTTGATGAGGTAGTTGTCGGCCCCCGCGTCCAGGGCCGGGACCAGGACGGCGGCGGATTCGTCGGCCGACAGCACCACGACAGGAACCGTGGTGGTCTGTCGCATCGTCTTGACAAACCACAGCGGGTCGATGACGCCGAGCTCCATCGAGACGAAGATGACCTGCGGGTTGAGCGTGGTGAGCGCGTGCAGACCGGCCTCGGCCGAATCCACGCGGCTGACGTCGTGCCCGCCAGCCTGGAGCGACGCGGACAGAGCGGCACCGTCGACGAGGTCTGGTTCGATCAGCAAGACGTGGGCCATCCGGGGGTCTTTCCAGGCGCTGGAGTGTGCTGCGGCAAGATTACCGCAAGATTTGGCTGCGAAGCTGGGACGTCTCTTCCGCGAACGAGGCTGCGTTGTCCGTCGCGGATCCTTACCGATCACCACCTCGGTTGCTGCCGATCACCACCTCGGTTGCTGCCGATCACCACCTCGGTTGCTGCCGATCACCACCTCGGTTGCTGCCGATTCCAGGAGGATTCTTGTCTACCACTACCGAACGGGCGTCCGACTCGTCCGCCAAACCAGCAGAGCCGGGGTCGAACGCGCGTAATCGGGTGTTCATCCCCGCGGCCGCCTTCATCGTCGCCTTCGTCATCTTCGCGGCCATCTTCCCCAGCCAGCTCAACAAGGTCCTCACCGCAGCCAACGAGACCGTCGTCAACGGCCTGGGCTGGTACTACGTGATCATCGTGTTCGGCTTCGTCGTGTTCTCGGTCTTCACCGCGTTCAGCCGCTTCGGCGACATCAAGCTGGGCAAGGACGACGAAAAGCCGCAGTACGGCATGTTCAGCTGGTTCGCCATGCTGTTCGCCGCCGGCATGGGCATCGGCCTGGTGTTCTGGGGCGTCGCCGAGCCGCTGAATCACTTCTCCACGACGCCCCCTGGAGCGTCGGACGTCGCTACCCCCGACGGGGCCGCCCGCCAGGCCTTCGACACGACGTTCCTGCACTGGGGGCTGCACGCCTGGGCCATTTACATCGTCATCGGCCTCGCCGTGGCCTACGCCGTGCACCGCAAGGGCCGTAGCGTCTCCATCCGCTGGATCCTCGAGCCACTCTTCGGCGACAAGGTCAAGGGCTGGGTGGGCGACCTCATCGACGTCGTCGCGATCGTCGGCACCCTCTTCGGGGTGGCCACCTCGCTCGGCTTCGGTGTTACCCAGTTCACCGCGGGCTTGGAATTCCTCGGGGTCATCGAGGGCAACATTTGGTGGATCATCCTCTTCGTGACCGTCATCACCGCCTTGGCCACCCTGTCGGTGGTGAGCGGCCTCGATCTCGGCATCAAGATCCTCTCCAACAGCAACCTGGTCTTGGCCGGCGTGCTGATGCTGCTGGTGCTCCTGCTGGGCTCGCCGTTGTTCGTGCTGCGCGAGTTCGTGCAGAACATCGGCCACTACATCCAGAATTTCCTGGAACTGAGCTTCCGCACTATGCCCTTCCAAGGTGACAAGGGCGCCGACTGGCTCGGCGGCTGGACCACCTACTACTGGGGTTGGTGGATGAGCTGGTCCCCCTTCGTCGGCGTCTTCATCGCGCGGATCTCGCGCGGCCGCACCATCCGCGAGTTCATTCTCGGCGTCATGCTCGTACCGAGCCTGATCACGGCCCTGTGGTTCTCCGTGATGGGCGGCACGGCGATCTGGCAGCAGATCACCGGGACCAACAACTTCATCGATCCCGAGGGAGCCGTCTCCACCAACGATGCGCTGTTCCAGATGCTCAGCATCCTCCCCGGCGGCCCCATCCTCTCGGGGTTGTTCCTCATCCTCATCGTGGTCTTCTTCGTGACCAGCTCCGACTCCGCCTCGTTCGTGGTCGACATGCTGGCCTCGGGCGGCAACGCGAATCCGCCCGTCATCAGCCGGGTGTTCTGGGCCGTCATGGAGGGCGCCATCGCCGCGGTGTTGCTGTTCGTCGGCTCCCGCACCGGCAACCTGACCGACGGGCTGTCCGCGTTGCAAACGATGGCGATCCTCGTCGCCGCCCCGTTCAGCGTGGTCATGGTGTTGTCCGTCATAGCGACCCTGAAGGAACTCAGCGGAGAGCATCGGCGGATCCTGGCCCTGGAATCCAAGGTGCTGCATCGAGAGATCGCTCTCGAGGCCGCCGAGCTGGGAAATGAGCCGCCGCGCAAGTAGTCGTTTGCCCTATCATTGCGGCAGTGCTCGGATCGTTTTGCGATCCGGGCACTGGCTCGTTTAGATGGGGTTTGACCAGATAGAAAGCAGCGCCCTGACATGTCCGCAAACCCCCCACCCGGATCGACGACACCGGATGGCTCCGCCGCTCAGCAGCCCCCCGGCGGCGACGCCCAGCACGATTCAGCGTCGGGCGGGGACACCTACGGCACCGGTGGGTACTCCACGGTCCCGCGGCGGCGGCCGTGGAAGAGTCGCCGACGGCCCACCCGGCTGCAGCACCTGAAGTCGATCGTCGAGGATTCCGACGCCCGGCAGGCCAGGGCGACCATCGATCTCGCGGCCCGGATCGGTGAGCTGTCCCTGGCCTCGGGGGCCACCACCACCGAAGCCACCAATCTCGTGCTGCGGATCACCGAGGGCGCCGGGGTGCGGGTGCACGCCAACGTCACGTTCACCTCGGTGACGCTGACTCAGCACCGAAGCGTGGAAAACGATCCGATCACCGACATGCGGTTGGTCTCCGAACGTCTCACCGACTATCAGCGACTCAGCGACATCGTCGCGCTCGTCGACGACGTCGTGGTCCAACATCTCACCATCGAGGAGGCCCGGCAGCGCTTCGATTCGCTCCTGGACACCCCCCAGACCTACCAGCGGTGGGTCCTGCTGGTGGCGGCTTTCACGATGGGAGCCACGGTCACGGCCCTGTTGGGCGGTAACTGGCTGGAGATGGCGATGGCCGGAGTGGCCACCGGGCTCATCGATCTCGTGAGCGCGTGGATGTTCGGCAAGGGTTTGTCCTCGTTCTTCATCACCATTTTCGCCGCCGCCATTCCCACGCTCATCGCGCTGCTGCTCATGACGTCGCGAAACCTGGGCGGCGTGTTCGGGGTGTATCTGGTCTCCCCCTCGCTGGTCGTCGCCTCGGGGATGGTCTCGCTGCTCGCCGGTTTGGGCATCGTCACCGCCGCCCGCGACGCCATCGACGGCCACTACATCACCGCCGGCGCCCGAACGTTCGAGGTGGCCGTGCTGACCACGGCCATCGTGCTGGGGCTGTTATCCACCCTGTGGCTTGGCCTGCAGATCGGGGCTCCCGCCTTCTTGTCGCCCAGCAGCGGCTACGAGACGCTGCTGGTGATCAAGGTGCTCGCGTCGGCGGGCATCTCCATGTCCTACGCCGTCGGCAGTCAGCTTCGCTTTCCGTGGGTCCTGGCGTGCGGTGGGCTTGGGGCACTCGGCTACCTCGGGTATTGGGCGATGCTCACGGTCGGCGCCGACACCAGCGCGGCCGCCGCCGGAGTGGGCGGCATCGCCGTCGGGTTCATCGCTCAGCTCATCGCTCGGTGGTGGCGCATCCCGGTCATGGCGCTCACCTCGGCCGGCATCATTCCCCTCCTGCCGGGACTGCTGCTGTATCGCGGTATCTACGCCCTGGTGGAACAACAGCAGTCCGGCGTCGCCGCGGACAACGGTGGCAACCTGCTGTTCCTGGCCTTGCTCACCGCGTTGTCGCTGGCGGCCGGATCCAGCTTCGGCAACCTGCTCGCGCGGCCGATCCCGAGCCGGTTGCTGCGGGGCCGTCGGGTGACGAGCTGAGCCGAGCACCCACTCCCGATTTGCGCGCCGCGGAATGGCGACGTTAAATAGATGGGTGACGCAATCAATGCATGAGGCATGTAATTGCCGAACCGACGAACGGATCATGGACGCCGGCCGGGCCCTCACCGAGCTGTTCCGGTTGGGCAAACACGCCACGCGCACCACCTTGGCCGAGAGCCACGACCAGCTGACCGCCGCCAACGTCGGAATCCTCGTGAACCTCGGCGTGTTGGCGCCCTGCCGAGTCGCTCAGCTGGCCGAGCACCTGTACCTGGATTCCTCGACCGTGAGCCGCCAGGTGGAACAGCTGGTGAACCATGGACTCGTCGAACGGCTCACCGATCCCGACGATCGCCGGGCCATCCAGCTTTCCCCCACGCCCGCCGGCTCGGCGTTGCTTGAGAAGATCGCCCAGCAGCGCTGCGGGTTATGGCGTCGCACCCTCGCCATCTTTTCCGACGACGAACTCGACACGCTGGCCGATCTGCATCGCCGGCTTGCTCGACAGCTGGACACCGTCATCGGCTCCGATACCGCCACGTCAGAAGGCTGACCCATGACTACTTCCACCGCCCGTCCAGCCCGGGTTGTCCAAAGCGATCCGGACGTGCCGGAGTTCACCCACCGCCAAATCCTGACGATCATGTCCGGGCTGATGCTCGGCATGTTCCTGGCCGCGCTGGACCAGACGATCGTGTCCACCTCGATCCGCACCATCGCCGACGACCTCAACGGGCTCTCCCTGCAGGCGTGGGTGACCACCGCCTACCTGATCACCTCCACCATCACGACGCCGCTCTACGGCAAGCTGTCCGACATCTTCGGCCGCAAGCCGCTTTTCATGATCGCGATCTCGGTCTTCCTGGTCGGTTCGATCGCCTCGGGATTCTCCCAGAACATCTTCATGCTCTCGGCGTTCCGCGCCGTGCAGGGCGTGGGGGCGGGCGGCCTGATGACGCTGGCGCTGGCCATCATCGGCGACATCGTGCCGCCGCGCGAGCGGGCGCGCTACCAGGGCTACTTCCTGGCGGTGTTCGGTACCTCCTCGGTGGCCGGGCCGATCATCGGCGGCCTGCTGGCGGGCACCCCGGAGATCCTGTTCGTCGCCGGTTGGCGCTGGGTGTTCCTGGTCAACGTGCCCATCGGCATCTTCGCCCTGTTCGTGGTGGCCAAGGTCTTGAACCTCGAGCACGTCAAGCAGAACCATCGCATCGATTGGCAGGGCGCGCTCGCGCTGGTGGTCGGTCTCGTGCCGCTGCTCCTGGTGGCCGAGCAGGGTCGCGCCTGGGGCTGGACCTCTTTGGCCGCCGTGGCCTGCTACGCGCTGGGCGCCATCGGGATCGTCTCCTTCATCCAGTTCGAGCGGCGGGCCGGTGACGAGGCGTTGCTGCCGCTGCGGCTGTTCAGGATTCCGACCTTCACCATCGCCAGCATCCTCGGCTTCATCGTCGGCATGGCCATGTTCGGCGCCATGATGACGCTGCCGCTGTACCTGCAGATCGTCAAGGGGGCGACGCCCACAGAATCGGGTCTGCAGCTGCTGCCGATGGTGCTGGGGATGATGTTCGCCTCCATCCTCTCGGGCCAGCTCACCAGCAAGTTCGGCAAGTACAAGATGTTCCCGATCATCGGCACCGCGCTGCTTGCCGCGGGCATGTTCTTGATGTCGACCATCGAGTACGACACCGGCTATTGGGAGTTCGCCGGCTTCGTCGCCCTGATCGGACTCGGGCTGGGGTTGAACATGCAGACCCTCACCCTGGCCGTCCAGAACGCGGCCAAGCGTCGCGACATCGGCGTGGCCACCAGCTCGGCCACCTTCTTCCGCCAGATGGGTGGCACTCTCGGCACGGCCGTCTTCCTCTCGATCCTGTTCGGCACCGTCGGCGAGAACATCAAGAACGCCTTCGGCGCGGCGGCCCGGACCCCGGAGTTCCAGGAGGCAGCCCGCAATCCCTCGGTGATCGGCGCCCCCAACAACGCGGTCGTCCGCGACATCCTCTCCGGCAACGGGGCGGTCTCCGGGGTGATCGACGACACCAGCTTCATCAACGGTCTCAGCGACGTGTTCAAGAAGCCCTTCCTCATCGGCTTCGACGCCTCCATCACCCACGTGGTGTTCATCGCCGGATTCATCGCCATCGTGGCGTTTGCCGTGGCCTGGTTCCTGCCGCAACTGGAGCTTCGCACCACGCTGGCCGACAGCCCGAGCGCTGACGGCCCGCAGGCCCCGGTGGCGCCCGAGCATGTGGAGGCCGGCCGCGGCCAAACCCCCCTCTCACCCGTGGACGCGCCCGACCTCGAGACCGACTACGCGCCTCGACACGCGATGGCGGGCGGGCCGCAGGAGCCCTCGGGGGCGAAGCCGGCGCACCGGCTTGAGTAACCAAGACGAGGTCGAGGTCGAGCTCACCGGTGGAAACATGAGCTCGGTCAGCCGGCTGGGGGACACCGTCCTTCGCCCGACCGGGCCCTGGACTGCCACCGTGCACCGCTACCTTGCCCACCTGATGGATTCGGGCCTGGCGGGCGCGGTGCCCGAGCCGCGCGGGTTCACCCCCGACGGGCGCGAGCGGCTGTCGTTCCTGGCCGGGGAGGTGCCGCAGTACCCGATGCCGGAGTACGTTTGGACCGACGCAGCGTTGGTGTCAGCGGCATCGCTGCTGCGCCGGATCCACGACGCCTCCGTCGGCTTCGATCAGCGCGATGCCGTCTGGTCCAAGCCCTCGAGGGAGCCGGCCGAGGTCATCTGCCACGGCGATTTCGCCACCTACAACCTCGTCTTTCGTGGGGGGCTCGTGGCCGCAGTGATCGACGTCGACACCTGCGCCCCCGGCCCGCGGGTGTGGGATGTGGCCTACCTGGCCTACCGGATGATCCCGCTCTCGCGTCCGGATTCCGGCGAGCCGTTCGCGGCGTCCGAGCGGGCGCAACGGCTGGACCGGTTGCTCGAAGCCTACGGCGGCGGTGGTATCTCGGCGGGCGAGGTGATCGCGGGCGCCGTCGAGCGGCTGCACCACCTGGCCGAGTTCAGCGAAGCCAAGGCCATCGAACTCGGCAGGCCCGAGCTGGCCGAGCACGCCTGCTGGTACCGACTCGATGCGGCCGCCCTGGCGCGCTGAGGGAGTCGGCGCCACCACGGATAGCTGCCGGGTCATTCCGAGGTGCTGGGCTATTCCGAGGTGCTGGGCTGATTGCCGTAGCGTGAAGCGAGCGCGGAACAGGCCATGAGCTGGGCCTGGTGGAAGATGATGAGCGGCAGGAGGAGCAGGCCGATCGGCTGGCCGGCGAAGAGCACGGTGGCCATCGGGAGTCCGGTGGCCAACGACTTCTTGGTGCCGCACATCTGGATGGCGATGCAGTCGGCGCGGTCGAACCCCAACCGCTGGGCGCTGAACCAGGTCAGGGACAGCATGAGGGCCAGGACCACGAGGCAGACGAACACCAGCGAAACGATGTCGACCACCCCGACGAGCCGCCAGACGCCCTCGCGCACGCCAGCGGAAAACGCGGAGTAGACGACGAGCACGATGACTCCCTGATCGAACAGCTTGAGCCTCTTGTGGCGGGTGACGAACGCACCGGTCCAGCGTTGGGTGAGCTGGCCCAGCACGAAGGGGAGCAGGATCTGCACCCCGATGTTGCCGATCGAGCCGAAGCCGATGGAGGCGTCGCCTGTCGTGTTCAGCAGCACGATCGCCAGCAGCGGGGTCAGGAACACTCCGAGCAGGTTGGACGTCGAGGCGCTGACGATGGCGCCGGCGACGTTGCCCTTGGCGATGGAGGTGAAGTTGACCGAGGACTGCACCGTGGAGGGGCAGAGGGTGACGTACAGCAATCCCGGATAGAGGCTGGCCGCCACCAACCGGTCGGGGATGAAACCCAGCAGCAGCCCGAGCACGGGGAACGCCACGAAGGTGAACGCCAAGATGATGAGGTGCAGCCGCCAGTGCCTGAGCCCGGCTAGCGCCTCGCGGGGATGCAGCCTGGTCCCGTAGAGGTAGAACAGGCAGAAGATGGCTACCTTGGTGAGCACGCCGAACACCTCGACGCCCGCCCCGCGGACCGGTAGAACCGTCGCCAGCAACGCCGCGCCGACGATGGCGAGGAGGAACGGATCTAGGCGAAGGCGACGCACGGGTCCACGCTAGCGCTCAGTGGGTATGGCCTTCGGTCTCAAGGCAGGAGGTCGCCGGCGGGTAGCTCGAGGTGGCCGACGGCGATGTTCTCCTCCAGGTGGGCCACCGAGGAGGTGCCGGGGATGAGGAGCACGTTGTCGGCTCGCCGCCACAACCACGCCAGACCGATCTGGGCAGGGGTGACGCCGTGCCTCTTCGCCGCGTCGATGACGCCCTCGTCCTCGACGACTTTCGGCATGCCGGGGAAGGCCGAGCCCAGAGGGAAGAAGGGCACGTAGGCGATCTCGTGCCGGGCGCAGTAGTCGAGCGTTTCGACGTCGGACTGGTCCACGTAACTGAACGGGTTCTGCACGCACACCAGGCCGACGGCGTCGTGGGCGCGGCGTACCTGGTCGGCGCGGGCGTTGGAGAGGCCGATGCCCGCGATGGAACCCTCGGCTCGAAGCCGGGTCATGGCGCCCAGTTGCTCGTCCAGGTCGACGACCTGATCGGCGGGTAGACCATCGGATTCGCCCAGCAGGCGCAGATTGATTGCGCACAACTGATCGGTGCCCAAGGCGGTGAGATTCTCCCGCGCGTCGGCCAGGAGCTGCTCGACCGATTGGGCGGGGACGAAGGCGCCCTCCGCGTCGCGGCGGGCGCCCACCTTGGAGACCAGCGCCAAGTCGGAGTCATAAGGGTGCAGGGCCTCGCGGATCAGCTCGTTGGAGACGGCGGGGCCGTAGAACTGGGCGGTGTCGATGTGGTTTACGCCGAGCTCGACCGCTCGCCGCAGCACCGCGATCGCCTCCTCGTGATCGCGCGGTGGGCCCATCACGTGCGGGCCGGGCAGCTGCATGGCGCCGAAGCCCACGCGGTTGACGACGGATCCGGCCAGGCTGTAGGTATCGCTCACGAATCCGACGCTACCCCCTCGCGGGCCTTGTGCTCGCTTGGCATCATGGGGGCGTGCGCATCGTTGTGAGAATTCTGGCCACCGCCGCCGCCACCTGGTTGGCCGCGTGGATCATCCCGGGCATCGTCGTGGCGGGGAGTGACGCGGCCGCGAAGACCGTGACGCTGCTCGTCGTCGCAATCCTGATCGGCGTCGTGAACGCCCTGGTGAAGCCGATCGTCACGACGCTGACGGGCTGCCTGGTGATCTTGACGCTGGGGTTGTTCCTGCTCGTCATCAACGCCCTCATGCTGCTCCTCGTCTCCTGGGTCTCGGGCAAGCTCGGCGTCGGGTTCGAGGTGGCCGGGTTTTGGAGCGCGCTGTTCGGCTCGATCGTCATCAGCCTCGTGAGCGGGCTGATCTACGGCCTGTTCTACCGCGAGAAACCTGCTCGCTGACCCCGGGGCGGAGCCGGCATGACTATTCGCCTCGTCCTCATTCACGGCACGCGGATGTCGCACCGGCAGTGGGCCGATTACCCCGCGCTGCTGCCCGAGATGGAGCTGATCGCGCCCGATCTTCCCGGCCACGGCGTCCGGCGCGACGCCGAGTTCACCACCGCAGGGGCGCTGGAGGCCATCGACGAGGCGGTGGTCGGGCCCTCGCCGGGGCAACGGGTGGTGGTCGCGGGCCACAGCCTCGGGGGCTACCTGGCCATGGTTTACGCGGCCCGCTATCGGTCCGCGTCGTTGGCGGGCCTGGTCATGATCGGCGCCAGCGCCGTGCCCACGGGGCCGGGGGCGGCCCTGTACCGGGGTTTCGCCCGCTCCGTTCCCAGGATCGGAGCCGATCGGATGGCGCGCGTGGCGAACGGCGTCGCGGCCCGGCTGGGCGTGAGCCCGGACGTGGCGCAATCGCTCAGCGGCGGGGAGGGGTACGCGCAGATCGAAGCCATGTGGGACGCGGTCATCACCGACTGCCGCCCCGAGCTGCTGACCGCGGTGGAGTGTCCGGTGTTGTTGCTCAACGGCCAGTTCGACCAACTTCGGGTCCACGCCCGACGCTACGCCGCCCAAACTCCCCGCGCCCGGGTGCAGACCGTGGCCCGCGCCAGTCACCTCCTCCCGATGACCCATCCGACTCGAGTGGCCCAGATCCTGAGGGAGGAATCGGCGCGGTGGGCGTGAAAATGGAGGTGAGTAGAGTGTTGTGCGGGCGCCCCGATGCGATAAGGCGGGGCGCAATCGTGCGCCATGGCCGCCACCGCGTCTGGCGAATCTATTCTGAGGAGAGTACATGAGTGAATCAACCCCGGAAGATCAGCGCAAGAAGGTTGCCGAGTTGATCAAGGATGTCCGGATCGCGATGCTGACCTACGTCGGCTCGGACAACAAGCTTTACAGCCAGCCGATGGCGACCCAGGACGTGGAGTTCG
>JBBSOW010000083.1:0-13519 GCA_038259365.1 Propionibacteriales bacterium | reverse complement strand
CGGCGGGCCCCCCCCCCCCCCAAAACAAATATACCCTATCCTTCCGTTTGTGTTTACTCGATATACCACCCCAAAAACCGGCCCCCCCCCACCAGCTGCGCCCCACGGCCCTGTTGCGGTGGAACTCGATCTAGTGCTGCGTCGCCTTCTTGGCGGCCCGACGGGAGCGAATGGCACCGTCGATGCTCCACCGGCCCGCACCGAGGAAGAGGAACAACAGCCCACCCGCGGCCATCATCAGCTCCACAGCGCCGGGGAAGCCAGCGCCTGGCTCGAGGGAGATCGGGTTGGTCAACCACTGCACCAACACCAGCGCGCCCACGCCCACCAGGGCGGCACCAAATCCGGCGATCCGGGTGAGGAAGCCGAACAACAACCCGGCCGCGATAACCAGCTCGCCGATTGCCAAGGCCCAGGCCAGCAACAGCATGAAGTTCTCGGGCACGATGTCGCGCAGCGCCGTGCTCGTCAACGTGGCCTGCACGCCCTCGATGCCCCTGATCTTCTGCAGGCCGTAGATACAAAAGACTGCGGCCAGCGCCACCCGCAACACGAAGAGCCCCAGCGAGCCGAAGAACTTGTCGGTGTTGGGTCTCGGCTTCGCCGGCGCCTGCTCCTGCGCACCCTGTTGCTTCTCGCGCTTGCCGAGGGCATGATCGCGCTCAGCCCGCTGCTGCGCCCGGTCGGGGGCCGGCGGTGGCACGGGAGTGACCACAGGCGCCGACGCCGCCGGAGCGACTGCCGTGGCCGAATCGCTGGTGTCGGAGTCGGCGGAGCCGCTCTCCCGGTACAGCGTCGGCGAGGCCTGGCCGCGCGGTTCCGCGATCACCGTCTGCTCCTCTGCGGCGTCCTCGCGCCGCTGGTGAGGACTGTGGCCGCCGAGACTGGGCTCGTCCCGGTCATCCTCGACTTCGTGGCCGCCAAGGCTGTGATCGCGGGGCTCCTGCTCTGCGGCGGGGTGGGCGCCGTCCAGGCCGTGGTCTTCGTGATCCTCGCCGTCGTCGTGGCCGCCGAGGCTGCGATCGGCAGTCTCCTGCTCTGCGGCGGCGTGGGCGCCGCTCAGGCCGTGGTCTTCGTGATCCTCGCCGACGTCGTGGCCGCCGAGGCTGCGATCCGCTTGCTCGCCATCGCCTTGCTCGAACTCGTGCCCGGGCCGGGCGGCGAGGCCGTGATCATCACCGTCATCGTCCTGATCCTCGTGCCGATCCTGATCCTCGTGCCGATCCTGATCCTCGTGCCGATCCTGATCCTCGTGCCCATCCTGATCGTGGCCGAGGTCTTCACGATTGCTGGACCCAGCGTCGCCAACCGTGCCCGCCTCTTGATCGCTCGATTCCGCGGAATCGTCGTGGCTCGACGCGCCAAGCAGGGCCCCGTAATCGATGTGGCTCGGCGCGTCGTCCCGAGCGGCCATCTCGGCGGTCTGGCGCTCGATCTCTTCCCGCGTCACGGCAGCGGACCCGCCTTCGGTAGGGGTCACGACCTTGAACGAGGCGGTGGATGGCGAACCGCCCACGTCGCCACCGTCGTGCGACTGCTGGGAGTCTTCCTCCTGAGGCGCAGAATCGGTCCACGCGTCATCGTTAGGATTATTAGTCGTCATCAGTCGATCCTTTGCTCAGCGTTGACCAAAATTGGCCTAGTGAAGACTCCAGCTTCCCAAACTTAGCGGCCATCAGCGCCCCACGCGCCTCGGAGTGTCGCCGAAGTCTGCGGTTTTTCGCAGCGTTTAGCCCTTGACGAGGCCGATCAGCATCGCCTCCACCGCCAACAGGGGTGCCACGTTGGTCTCCAGCGCCGTTCGGCAGGACAACAGGGCGTCGATCCTGGCCAAGGTCTGCTCCGGGGTTCCCCGTTTGGCGAGGGTGGAGATCTGCGCGCCGAGTTCGGGGTTGACGAGTTCGGCCCCGCTCCGGGTCTGCACGCTCAGCACATCGCGGTAGAACGTGGTGAGCTCGGTGAGCGCTCGATCCAGCGCGTCTCGCTGCAGCCGTTTGAGCCGGGCCTTCTGCTGCTCCTCGAGTTCCTTGAGCTGGGCTTGAGCGTGGCGCGGCCGCGCCCCCTTGGCCCCAAAACCCAACGCCTGCTCGAGATCGGCCCGCTCGGCGTCGTCCTGCTTGGCCGTCACCTTCGCCGCTTCGGCCGCCGCGGTCTTGACCAGATCGCTCGCTGCGTCGAGGCATGCCCCCAAGCTGGTGAGCCGGCCGGGGATCTGCAAGATCTCGTGCCGACGCTGCCGGATCTCCTCGTGGCGGGCCAACAATCGAGCCCTTCCGATGTGGCCCTGCGCGGCCCGGGCGGCGTAGAAGGCGAGCGCGGGGTCGATGCCGTCTCGGACCTGCAGCAGCTTCGCCACGGCGGCCGAGGTCGGCGTCGCCAGGTGCAGCAGGCGGCACCGCGAGCGGATCGTAGCGACGACGTCGTCAGCGGTGGGAGCACACAACACCCACACCGTCTTCGGCGCCGGCTCCTCGATGCTCTTCAGCAGCGCGTCGGCCCCGCGTTCGGTGACGCGATCGGCGTCTTCGACGATCAACACCTGGTGTCGTCCCAGCGTGGGGCTCATGGCCGCCCGTCGCACCAGATCGCGGACCTCGTCTACCCCGATCGAGAGCATCTCGGTGCGGACGAGCGTGACGTCGGGATGCGCCCCGCCGAGCGTGGTGCGACAGCTTCGACAGGTGCCGCAACCACCGTCTTCGCACTGGAGCGCCGCCGCGAAGGCCCTGGCCGCGTTCGAGCGCCCCGAACCGGGCGGCCCCGTGATCAACCAGGCGTGCGACATCGCGTGGGCGCGGCCGGCGACGGCGCGTTGCAGCAGCGCCACCGACCTCTCCTGCCCGATGAGCTCGGCCCACACCCCGCTGAGCGGGGTTGGAGGATCGGACGCCTCGCCGGTAGTGGTGCTCACTGGGCCAGTATGCCTGCGCGCTCAGACATCATCTGCCGACGACTTCGCGGCGAGGAGCTCGCGCACCCGGGCCAACACCTGCCGGGCGATCTCGGCGCGGTCCTCGCGGGCCGCCAACAGCAGGTACCGCTCGGGATCGCGGCTGGCGAGCTCGACGAATCTCAGCCGCACTCGGGCGTGAAACTCGGCCCCGGCGGCTTCCAGGCGATCGTGTTCGGCGAGCTTGGCCACGGCCTCGTCGGGGTCCAAATCCAACAAGACCGTGAGGTCTGGCCGGAGGTCGTCGGTGGCCCAGCGCGCGATCCGTTCCACCTCTTCGAGCTCCAGAACTCGCCCGGCCCCCTGATAGGCCAGCATCGAATCCACGTAGCGATCGCAGACCACGACGGCCCCGCGCGCCAAGGCCGGCCGCACCACCTCGTGCCCGTGGTGGGCCTTATCGGCCGCGTACAGCAGCGCCTCGGCCTTGGGGGAGAGATCCCCGGTCGCGGGGTCTAACACGATCGCCCGGATGAGCCGTCCCGCCCCGGTATCACCGGGTTGCCGGGTTCGGACGACCTCACAGCCGGCGCGGCTGAGTTCGTCCACCAACAACGCCACCTGGGTGCTCTTGCCGACCGCGTCGCCACCCTCGAAGACGACGAAGAGTCCGTGGTTGTCCCGGTTGGATGCGCGGCTGCTCAACTCCGCACCGCCTTGTCGAGCTTGCGTACCCGCTTCGGCAGCTCGGCCAGCGCGTCCCGACGCTGCGCCAGCTGCTCGGTTCGCCGTCTCTCGTACGCGCGTCCGTCGGCGAAGGCCCGCGCGACAATCACCTCTTGATCGGGCGCGGTGTCATCGGGCGCGGCGTGGTGTGGCGGGGCGGCATCCGGCTGCGCGTATCGGGCGCCCAGCTCGTCCAGGCCGGGGTTCTGCCCGGCGGCCACGAGTTCACCCAGGCGCTGGCATTTCGCCCGGATGGGCTCCGCCCAGTCCGGCAGCAGCAACAGGGCCAGCTCGCAGCTGTCCGCGAGTTGGGCCACGAGAACCGCGGCCTGCTCCCACTGTCTTGCTGGCCCCGACTCGCTCAGCTCGGCGACGATGGCGTGCACGGCGGCGACGCCCTGTTCCACCACGGCGCGCAGGACCTCGGCGGCGGGGTTGGCGCCCGCCTGTCCCACCTCGGGAGCCCGAGTGGCCAACACCAGCCTGTCCAACAGCCGGAGGTATCGCTCGCCTTGCAGCACCCGCCGACCGTCGAGTCCGGAGCCCGACAGCTCCGCATCGGCCCAGCCGAGCTCGGCGTCGACGTCCATCAACCAGATCGGATCGAGGACCGAGGCCAGGCCCGACAACTCGCTGCGCAGCCTGCGCAGAACCCGGCACAGCTCATCGCACTTCTCGAGGCGGCCCGAGCGAACCATCAGGTCGGCGGCTAGGAGCTGCTGGTGCCGCGAGCCGATCAGTCCGCCGACGAAGGTCTCCACATCGGTGAACTCGTCCCACTCCATCGGTGTGGCCCCGACCCGCGGGCCGCCTCGCGTGGCTCCCAACCGCTGGAGCACGTGCGGCAGGGCCGGTAGCCGCGACCCCCCGGCGTGTTGCACCATCTCGGTCAGCCAACCGAGTTGTTCGCGGTTGAGGTTGATCGGGTGCAGCGTCACCTCGCGGTAGCGGGCGAAAGTCAACCCGGAGCGGGCGGCGCTGACCTTGTCGTCGCGAATAATCGCCAAGGGCAGACGGTCTCGATCGCGCAACACGAACTCGTTGCGCTCACAGGCGAGCGCGGCCATGAAGCCGAGGGTCGCCCAGCGCCGAAACGGCAACACCAGTTCGGCGAACCGTTGCGGCAACTCGGCGTCGCCCATCTGTTCGATCTCGTCGACGGGCAGCCAAGGCGCCCAGGACGGGGCGTCGAGATACCACTCCCCGCGCCCGTCGACGACGCGATGGGCCAGCACGATGCCTGCCTTGATCAGCCGCTGATCCGGCGCATCCAAGAGCGTGACGTTCATGGTGTAGCTGTGCTCGGAGCCCCGGCGAATGGCTCCGGCCAGGCCGATCTCGGGATTGCTGATCGGCGGGGAGGGCGCGCTGAAGGGCAAGTCGAAAAACCGCGACTTGGTCTGAAGCTTCTTCTTGCCCATCGGTCGAGCTACTTCGAATCGGGCGAGACCCTCGCCACCTTGTCGGCGGCCGCCTTGGCCGGCGCCCTCTTCGCAGCGCTCGCCCTCTTGGCCGGCGCCTTGTTCGTAGGGCCTGCCTTCTTGGCCGGTGCCTTCTTGGCCGGTGCCTTCTTCGCCGGCGCCTTCTTGGCGGGTGCTTTCTGAGCAGGTTTCTTCTTGGCGGGCCCCTTGGCCCGCTTCTCCGCCAACAGCTCCGCACCCCGCTCGGGCGTGATGGATTCCACCGCGTCCTCGCGGCGCAGCGTGGCGTTGTATTCGCCGTCGGTCACGTAGGCCCCGAAGCGTCCGTCCTTGACCACCATCGGGTTACCCGAGACCGGGTCGGTGCCCAACTCCTTCAACGGGGGCTTGGCCGCGGCCCGTCCGCGTTGCTTGGGTTGGGCGTAGATGGCCTCGGCCTGTTCCATCGTGATGGTGAAGATCTGCTCCTCGCTGGTGAGCGACCTCGAGTCGGTGCCCTTCTTCAGATAGGGGCCGTAGCGACCGTTTTGGGCGGTCACCTCGACGCCCTCGGCGTCGACGCCCACGACCCGCGGAAGGCTCATCAGCTTGAGCGCGTCCTCCAGGGTGACCGTGTCCAAGGCCATCGAGGCGAATAAGGAACCCGTCCGCGGCTTCCCGCTCTTGGGCGCGTCCTCGTCGAGCACCTCGGTGACGTAGGGGCCGAAGCGCCCGGATTTGGCCACGATCGGGTTGTGCGTTTCCGGGTCGATACCCAGTTCCCGCTCCTCCCCCATGGGCGAGTCCAGCAGCTCCTTGGCCAGCTCGACGGTCAGTTCGTCGGGGGGCAGCTCGTCGCTGACGTTCGCGCGGCGTTCCTGCTCGTCCTCGACGTAGGTGCCGTAGCGTCCCACCCGCACGACGACGCCGGAATCGATGTCGCCGAGGGGAAAGGTCGAAAGTTTCCGGGCGTCGATCTCGCCCAACTCGCTGACGAGCTTGAGCAGGCCCTCGTGATCGGATCCGCCGTCGTCGTCGCCGAAGTAGAAGTCGGTGAGAACCTCGACGCGCTGCGCCGAGCCGTTGGCGATCTCGTCGAGGGTCTCCTCCATCTGCGCGGTGAACTTGTAGTCCACCAGCCGGGGAAAGTGCTCCACCAGCAGCCGGGTCACGGCGAACGCCAGCCAGGTCGGCACCAAGGCCGAGCCCTTCTTGAACACGTAATCGCGGCTGGTGATGGTCCGGATGATCGAGGCGTACGTCGAGGGCCGGCCGATCTCCAACTCCTCCAGCTTGGCCACCAACGAGGGCTCGGTGTAGCGGGCCGGCGGCTTGGTCTCGTGCCCGGCGGCGCTCACCTCGTCGGCCCGTAGGGATTGCCGCTCGGACAACTTGGGCAGCCGGCTCTGGGAGTCGTCGCTCTGCTTGCTAGCGCTCTGGCTGTCCGCCGCCTCCTCGACCGACTCCACGTAGGCCTTCAGGAAGCCGTGGAAGGTGATCGTGCGGCCGCTGGCCACGAAGGTGCACTCCTCGCCGGACGCGGGCTGGGCGGCGATCCTGACGCTGACCGACTCGCCTTGGGCGTCGGCCATCTGGGAAGCGATGGTCCGCATCCAGATCAGCTCGTAGAGCCGAAAGGCGTCTCCGCGCAGCCCCGTCTGCGCCGGGGTGGCGAAGGTTTCCCCCGCCGGCCGGATCGCCTCGTGGGCCTCCTGGGCGTTCTTCACCTTTGAGGCGTAGACCCGCGGGCTCGCGGGCAGGTAACGCTCGCCGAAGAGTTGGGTGACCTGGGTCCGGGCGGCGGCGATGGCGCTGCTGGCCAAGGTCACCGAGTCGGTACGCATGTAGGTGATGTAGCCGCCCTCGTACAGCTCTTGGGCCACCGACATGGCGCGCTGGGAGGAGAAGCCGAGCTTGCGGCCGGCCTCCTGCTGCAGCGTGGTGGTCCGAAACGGCGCGTAGGGGCGCCGGGTATAGGGCTTGGACTCGACCGAGGCAACGGTGTAGCTCGCGGTCTGGAGTCGGTCGGCGAGGGCCTTGGCTCCCACTTCGTCCAGGTGCAGCAGGCCTTCGTCGCTCAGCTTGGCGTCGGCGTCGAAATCGCGCCCCTGGGCAATCTTGGCCGCTCCGACCCTGGTCAGCCGGGCGTCGAAGAGGTTGGGCTCGCCAGCCTCGCCGGCGTTCGGAAGACGCGTGTCGAGCCGGGCGTCGATGTCCCAGTACCCCGCCGAGGAGAACGCGATCCGCTGTTTCTCCTTATCCACGACCAGACGCGTGGCGACCGACTGCACGCGTCCCGCGGAGAGCCGCGGCATGACCTTCTTCCACAGCACGGGGGACACCTCGTAACCGTAGAGGCGGTCGAGGATCCGGCGAGTCTCTTGCGCGTCGACGAGGTCGGTGTCGAGTTCTCGGGGGTGGCGGACGGCCTCGTTGATCGCGGACTCGGTGATCTCGTGGAACACCATGCGCTTGGCCGGCACCTTGGGCTTGAGTTCTTGCAGCAGATGCCAGGCGATGGCCTCGCCCTCGCGGTCACCGTCGGTGGCAAGGAGGAGTTCGTCGACCGAACCGAGCGCGGCCTTCAGCGAGCGCACCATGGCCTTCTTCTCGGCGGCGACCACGTACAGCGGTTCGAAGCCGTTCTCCACGTCCACCCCGGTGCGCGCCCACTTCTCACCCTTGTACTTGGCCGGCACCTCCGAGGCTCCGGTGGGCAGGTCGCGAATGTGTCCACGACTGGATTCGACGATGTAACCGTCACCCAGGAAACCGGCGATCTTGGTCGCCTTGGTGGGCGACTCGACGATGACCAGACGGCGCGGGTTTGCCACGGTGACCTTTCCTTATGTTCTTGGGTGTTGCTGGTGGGGTGTATTGCTCAGACGGGGCGAGCGTACCCCCTCGGGGGGCTGAACCCAGCCTTCAGCCCGTCAACCTCATCAGGTGGTGTAGTCGGCGTTGATGCGGATATAGCCGTCGGTGAGATCGCACCCGTAGACGGTGAACTCCCCCACGGCAACGCCGAGATCGACGCCGATGACGACCTCGCCGCCGTGTAGATACTCCGCCAACCGCTCTCTCGATTCACCGGCTGCGGCATCGTCGCCGCTCCGCACCGGGTAGACCTCTTGTTCGCCGAAGGCGATGCGAACCTTCTCGGGTTCGATATCGGTTTCGCCCGCACACTTCCCGATCGCCATCGCGATCCGGCCCCAGTTCGGATCGGCCCCGTGCACGGCGGTCTTCACCAGCGGAGAATTCACGATGGACTTGGCGACCAGCTTGGCCTGGGCGTCATCGCGGGCGCGGGTCACCCGCACCTCGATGAGCTTGGAGGCCCCTTCGCCGTCGCTGGCGATCATCTTGACCAGCTTGGTGGCGGTCTGCGCCAAGACGGTTTCGAAGGCCTCGAGATCCGGCGCCCCGGCAAGACCGCTGGCGATGATCGCCGCCGTGTCGCTGGTGGAGGTGTCGGTGTCGATACTCAAGGCGTTGAAGCTGACTGCCACCACGCGGCGGAAGATGGCGTCGAGATCGGTGGCCGGCACCGCTGCGTCGGTGAAGAAAAAACTCAACAGCGTGGCCATGTCGGGTTCGATCATGCCGACGCCCTTCGCGACCGCCGAGATGGTGCATTCCCCGACGGTGGTCTGCACCAGCTTGGGATGGGTGTCGGTGGTCATGATGGCGGCCGCGACGGCCGCGAAATCGGGCTCATCGGCTAGGGCCGGCATGGCGCCGAGACTCGCCGCGATGGTGTCCATCGGGTAGGGCACACCGATTACTCCGGTCGAGGCGATCAGCACTTGCTCGGGACGGCATTGCGCCAGGCTCGCCGCGAGCGCCCGAACTCGGCGCGCGTCGGTCATCCCCTGGGCGCCGGTGGCCACATTGGCGTTCTTGGAGATGGCGACGATGGCGCGATAATCCGAACGCCCCGTCGACCGGCTCAACTCCACACTCGGACCCGCGAAACGAGACTGGGTGAATACCGCCGCGCTCGTGCAATCGGCCTCGGGGGTGACGGCCACGAGAGCAAAATCGTCACCGCCATCCTTCAACCCCAGGCACGCCGTGGCGCCGACGAACCCCCGCGGCGCGGTCGCCACGAGGGAACGGGTCGGGCCAGCCGATGGCTTGCGAGGCATACTCATGGGCTCATCGTAGGCCAAGCGCGCGCCCTCGTAGCCGCCGAAGACGGCGGCGGCGAAGCCCCCGAGGCCGGCTTAGCCGTCGAAGACGGCGGCGGCGAAGCCCCCGAGGCCGGTCGCCTCGGCGTCGGCGTCCATCGTGTCGGTGGCGAGGCTGAACTGCAGGAGCAACCCGCGGGCCAGCACATTCGCCGCCTGCTGGGCGGACAGTTTTCGATCAACCGTGAGCACGCGCCACAACCGGCCGGTGAACTGGCGTACCGCCTCGCCGACGCGCGGTTCCTTGCCCGCCGCCGAGACCGCGTACTGCACCACCAACAACTTGTCGCGATCCTGCCGCACGGAGCTTCGGTAGCACTCCCCCAGGGAGCGTTCCCAGCCGGGCTGGTCTGGCCTGGGCTCGCAAGCGGCCCACGATTCCAACAAGGCTTCGGTGGCGAACTCGTAGGCCTCCAAGAAGGCGTCCAGCTTGTGGCCGTACACCTGACTGATTCTCGGTTGGGTCACCCCGGCTTCGATCGCGATGTCGTTGAGCGTCGCCCCGTGATATCCACCACCCTTGGCGAAGGCCCGGGTGGCGGCCTGCGCGTACTCCAATCGACGAGTCTTGCTTAAACGCGTTCTATCTGCCATTTCGATGTCCATTCTGACCGCTCCAGAACAGGTCGGGAATGCGGCTGCTTATCACGATGATTTTGGCTACCCGACTAGGTGAATCCCCGATCTAGTCGCGTAACCACTTCAATTGAACGCGATGACCCAATGCGTTGATTCGGCCCCGCCCCGATGTGGGCAAGTGTCTTTTCCTTCCCCGAAAAACCGACGCGCCCCGGACGCGTCGGACCCTTGCCCCTAAAGTCGATACTAACGTAAACCCGGACGTGAAACGCTTTCCTCGTCAGTACACTGGCCGACGGCCGTCCCGGGGCGGCCCGGCGGCATACCGTCGCCTCTAGAGCTCTCCCGCACGAGATAGCCCTCGGCGGCCCACCCCGGCACGAGTTCGCCGAACCGGGCGGCCAGTTCGTTGCCCGGCTGCTCGGTCAGGTGCGCCACCGCGCCGACGAGCTGACCAAGCGTGAGCTCACCATCGCTGGCCCCCAAGACGGCGGCCGTGGCGGTGTCGACCCGCATCGCGCGACGCAAACCGGTTAGTTGTCGCAAGACGATGTGCTCGGGATCTTCGGCGCCCGGCTCGCCGATCGTTTCCTGGCTGACGTCAGGGGCCAACCGCCAGCGCGAGTCCAGCACCTGCGCCGCATCCCATTCGGCGGCGGCGACCTGGTCGAAGTACCGATCGATCGCCCCGCCCACCGGTTGAGCCACCGCATGGGGCCAGGCCTCGATCCGCACCGCGGGCCTCTGGCGCCCGGCGCGTCGAAGATTGATCCATCCCATCCCGATGGCGGTGACTCCTAGAGCGGAGAAATAGTCCAACCACTCGCGATAGCGCTGGGCGTAGCGCGGGGAGCCGACCAGCCCGGCGTCGGCGAGCCAGATCTCGATGTATTCGAAGACGTCCAGGACCTCGCGTTGCACGACCAGGGCGTCACACCCCGTCGGCGCGATCCAACCGGCGAGGCGGTCCTGCCAGTCTTGGCCTGCGGTGTGCGCCCAGTTGCCGAGCACCTGCAAGGTGCCGTTCTCGGCCAACCGCCGCGCGCCGCCGCGCACCACCGTGGCCACCAGTTCGTCGCCGGGTAGATTGCCCTCGCGATAGGTCAACCGCGGCCCCGCCGGAGGAGACATCACGTAGGGCGGATTGGTGATGATCAGCTCGAAGGTCTCATCGACGACCGGCTCGTAGAGGTCACCCTCGCGAAAGTCCGCCTCGACCCCCGACAGGCCGGCCGTCAATCGCGCCAACGCGAGCGCCCTCGGGTTGAGATCGGTGGCCACGATGCGGCGCGCATGAGCCTGCAGGTGCAGCGTTTGCACCCCGGAGCCAGTGCCCAGGTCCAGCGCTCGTTCAACATGTTCGGCGATGGTGAGTTGCGCGAGCGTGGTCGACGCCGAGGAAACGCCCAACACGTGATCGGTGCGGGCCTTCGATGGCTGGGGGCTGGCAGCCGCGTCCAGCCCCGGCGTGAGATCGGAGACCACCCAGCCCAACTCGGCGCTGTCGCTGGCGTACGGGCGCACGTCCACGGCGGCCGTCAGTTGCCCGTCCGGCGCGGCGCGAAGCAGGCCACCATCGCTCAGCTCGGCCGCCAACCCGGGCAAGGCCTGCTCGACGAGGCCGGCCCGGACCGGCTGCTGCAACACCCACAACCGGGTCAACACGCTCACCGGATCCTCGGCGTCGCCCAGTTCCGCGGCGGCGGCCATCGTCGTATTTCGCCCCAGCCCCCGCTGCCCGGCGGCCCCGATGCGCTCGTTGGCCGCGTCGACTCGAAAGTCGACGTCGTTCAGGCGCTCACGCAAACCCGCGAGGACCTCACGGGGCAGGGACGGATGGGCGGTGGAATGGGCGGACACCTCCCCCAGGGTACGCCGATGCGTCCCAGTGCGACCGCCGCACAGAGCGTCGCCCCAAGATCACTCCATTCGCTTAACCGGGGCCCTTCCACCGCGCTCGGTATAAGGTCCGGCCGGCTCAGCCTGACGCTTCCCGCTCGGTTCCTAAATCGGGCGCGAAGCACCAAACCGAGCGCGGTAATACGTCACCTCAGGCCTCATCCGCTGCGATCGTGACTTCTCGGAGAAACCCGCGGCTACGGCATGAACCTGTAGGGCTGCGGCATGAACCTGTAGGGCTATGGCATGAACCTGTAGGGGTTAGCGGCCAAGCCCGCCATGACGTACCAGGCGGTCGCGCCGGTGTGCAGGTTCGGGTAGTAGCCGAACCCGAAGCCGGTATCGAGCGGACTGGAGGCCGCGACGACGCCGCCGTCGATGCGTGAGCCACCGAAGGTCTGCTGCCGGCCGAGCTCGGCCTGCGCCGATTCGAGGGCGTCGAACATCCGGCCGGCGTTCTGGCGATCGGTGCGGCTGCGCCGATCGTTCATGGCCAGCGCCAGCTGCGCGGTGCCCTCGAACCACACCGCGGAGGTGTCCGGCTTGGGGTTGTAGTCCGCACCGCCGATGTTCTTCGACGCGTCGGCCAGGAAGGCCCCTGATGCGAAGGTCACGCCCGTCACGGCGTAGTTGCCGCCGAGGCTGGAGTTGGGCCGCAGCGGGGTGTCGGTGCTCGCCAGGTTGCCGCCCGCCCAATCCAGGCAGCCGCGGTATTTCCTGTCTCCCACCGCCAACCAGTACCAGGTCTGGACATCGAGCGGGAGCTGCCTGGGGTTCTTGTTGATGCTCGAGCCGTCGTCGGACCCGGTCCAGAAGAAACCGTCCGCCTCGTTCCACATCGATTTCACGAAGTCCAGGGCGTGTTCGGCGCGATCGTTCCACACCGGGCGTCTGGTCAGCTCGGTCATGAGCCCGTAGAAGCCGTAGACGTCGATGTTGTGCTCGGTGGATTTGTGATCCTCCAGCCCGGCGGTCTCCCCGAAGGTGTACCCACCCAGCCCCGTTTCGGAGTAGGCCGAGTCGATGATCCACTCCGCGATGCGGGTGGCCGCGTCGCGATAGCTGCGCTCGCCGGTGCGGTGGGCCAGTTGCGCCAGCGCGATGCCGGCCCACGACATGTCTCCGACGGCGGTGCCGGTGAGGCCGAAATCGCTACCGATGTTGACCACGCCGCCGGCCAGGACCGACTCGTCCACGTGGTAGGCCTGGCGCAGCCGGTAGTCGGTGAACTCGGGATCGTTCAGCTGGGCGTAGACCATCGCATCACCCAGAGCTTTAGCCCGGCGCACGTCATTGGCGGCCAACAACGCGACGATGCACAACGCGTTGTCGTAGGTGAAGCCGATGTCCGCCAGCCCGGAGTCGTCCTGATAGCTCTGGATGCCGCGGGCGCCGGTCGATCGGTAGGCGTCGAGCGCACCCTGCAGAAAACTGACGGCCGACTTGATCGACGCCGCGCTCGCCCCGGCGCCCCGGCGCGGCAGAGGTTTAGCCGCGGCGAGACCTGGCGTGCCGAGCGGAATCGCCGCGGCGGCACCCACCGCCCCCGTGAGCAACATCGCCCGCCGATTGAGCCTGAACGCCGACCCGCCCGCCGCTACTTCTTCCTCGTGCCGTGGCTGGCTGGGATCGGCGTCGACCGATGCTGAGACCTTATCCATGATGTCCCCCCGGGGGTTCGGGCTTTCTGGCGGTCGGTTGGCCGTCAGTCGGGTCGGTGAACTTCTTGCTCGCGGGCCGTCGGCGCCGAGACGCTCTCCGAGCCGTCCGCCTCCTGGTCGAAGACCTCGGCGTCGGAGTTCACGGGATCAGCGACGCCGGGGCGGGCGTGG
>JBBSOW010000082.1:0-13578 GCA_038259365.1 Propionibacteriales bacterium | reverse complement strand
CTGCTTCGTGTCCGGATCGCTACGCAGCTCGACGGCCAGCCTCGTGGCCCGCTCTCGCAGCTCGTCTGGGTACTTTCTCGGTGCTGCCATGACTCTCATCCTCCATCGATTGAGAGCCTCCATCAGACCCGGGGCGATTCAGACTTGCCGTTGAACAGCTTCTGGAACGTATCGACCAGGATCGCCGTGCCTTGCGAGTAGGCGAAGATCTTCGGGTCGCCAACGACCGGGATCCCGAGCCGTCCGGCCTCGGCGATCACCTGGTCAACCAGGTACTTGTCAGGGACGAGGTAGGCGACCGGCCCCTTGCCCTCAGCCAGCGAGCTCCTCGCGATGAGGAGGCCGACAACGGTCTTGCCGCCCCCGGTGTTGAGCTTGACGACTACGTCGCGCTGCGCCCGGCGGGCGAACCACTTCTCCAGGACCTGGTCCTGGGGTCCGCGAAGAAAATTCATGCCGCTCGGCTTGGTCGGAAGCGCGTTAAAGATGTCCCGTGGGTCGATGAGCGCATCGGCCGCACGTGACTGGTTCAACGCACCGAAGTTGATGGCCACGTTTCAGATACCTCCCGCCCCAATCGTCTCAGGAACCTCTGTCAATCGTGCACGGCGTTTCGCACCAGGCGGAGAGCCGGCCTGGCGACGCAGCCCGTTGCTATCGAGGCAATCGGCCTACATGAACAGCCGGTACGGGTAGGCGGCATCTGGGAGTCCACTCGTGTGTCCTATTACCCGTGCCAACGTCTGCGAGTACTTGATCGTCACCGGCAGCGGGTCGTACAGGGCATCGTTGTTCCAGTCCATCTTGGTGAGGGCCAATACATCATCTGCGGTGCGCTCCAGGGGTCCTGAGCCGGCATTACGCGTGATGAGCAGGGGGCTTGGAATGCTCTTGGCCCCCTGGTAGAAGTTCCCGTTGCCTGATGCCAGGCCCGGCGCTGTGCCGTTCACGTAGAGCAAGCCGTCGCGGCCGGACAGGAACTGCAGGGTTCCACGCTGGACGGGCCAGTTCGCGGGCTGGCTCGGGCCGTGCCCCGGCTTGGCAGCGACCAAGCGGACTCCCCGCCACGGTGTGCTGGCCTGTACGCGCACGCATTCGATCTCTTCGCACGCGTCCCAGGCGTCAAAGACCCCGTCGACCTCGTCGTCGCGGAAGTTGGTCGTCTTATGGACGACGATCCGTGTCGGAAGGTTGCCTGCGTGACGGTCTTGGTACAAACGGACGCTGCGGCTCATGACGGCGCGCATCTGGTCACGGGTCAGATGCGGGTTCTCTAGATCGACGCCCTGACCCACGTCGTAGGCAACGAAGTCCATGCCACCGCCATCGGCGTCAAAGACCTGCGAGCAGCAAGTCACGAACGCGTCGGACGTGCCCCCGCGGATGGCGTAGGAGAGGCCGACGTAGGCCACGTCGGCGTCGCTGGTGCGATGGAGGCGCCACGGCGTTCCACCGGCCTTGGCATAGAGCGCCAAGGAGAGGCGCCAGGCAAGGCTGCACTGGTGCTTGAAGCTCAGCGCCTTGTCTTCCCACAACACTTGCGTCGGTAGTCCGAGGGGTGCCGCGAACGCCTTGAGCTGGTCGTGAAGATCGAACGCCCCGTCGGACGAGGTCTTCCACTGCCGCCAGGCCGCCGGGAGCGCAACGATGAGGACGTCCCAACTGTCGCGGGTGGTCGTGACTCTGCGTACCGCCTGAGCCAACGCCGCCGCGATCGCATTGTGCGGGTCCGCGGCGCTGGCGACGCTCGGTTCGAGCTGGATCACCGAATCGTCTGCAGGCTTGAAGTCGACGCCGTAGACAGTCTTGAAGCCGGGATAGGGCGGAACGTACTTGCGCCGGTCGGACGGCTGATGTTCGCCAACGAGTGCGCCAAGGAATTGCCGCACTCTGGCGTACAAGGTCGTCGTGGTGATGACCGCGAACCGTATGTCTCCACTGCCGAACGAGTCACGGCTGTAGGGGCCGTGCGTCCGCATGCCGACGAGCGGATGCTTGTGTGTCCCGTCGGCGCCGAAGGCGAGCAGCGGCTCGTCGAGCATCCGGTGCGGTGGCAGCCTGCTGTCGTTCACTTGGGCGGTCACTTTGCCTCCCGACTGTAGGCAGTGGTCTTGCCCAGCACGAAGAATCCGCCGACGAGATCCCGATCGGAGAGTCCAGTTGGAAGGACCGCGATCTCAGTTCGGTCCGCAGGGGCGAGGGCTTTGGCCCAGGCGTCGATGATCTCGGCCCACTTCTCGTTGCGTCGGTTCACCCAGCGTTCCTTCCGCCACGCCGAAGCAGGGTCACCTTGCGGCCCCTTCGGCCGGCCATCGTGCGGTAGCGCGGAAACCCACGTACGGGGGACGAACAGCAGCCATAGAACGCCGAAGCGCCACTCGAGCGACAACTCGACTGACTCCGCGAATCTACGTGCTTGTCCGTCGCGGCCGCGTCCGAGGTTGAGCGGACACTGCCCGACGAGGGGCTCTCCGTACGCAGTTGACAGCAACTTGCGAACACTGGACTGCTTGGCGGAGTCGGGTCGATCGGAGTTCTCTGGCAGCACGATCAGCCGGTGGCCCGAATCACGGATCCGCGGCTGAACCGGCAGGTCCCGCGCCAGTCCCCGCGTAAGCGACTCATAGATCAGGGCTCGTTCGGGTGTCTGTGCGTCTGGAGCCGTCGGGTCGATGTCGACCTCGACGACCTGACCTTCGACGTCGACTGCTCTTGCGAGCACCCCGGCACTGCCCAAGGCCAACACTTGACGACCCGAAGCAACTGCCGCTCCTCGCCAATGTGAGTCGCTGAGTGCCTTCCGCATCTCGGAGCGATCCGGGACGCCGCGCAGATTCGCGCGAAGTGCTCGCCGTGGCGCTTCAATCACTGGGAGCGCGTTCATTCGGAGCGCGGGCAGCGACCCACAATCGAGTTGGGGAAGCGCGCTATCTACGACGCGTGGCTTCGCCTTCAGATTGTCGACGTAGTCGCGGAGGGCATCGGGAAGTTCTGCCTGCCGACCAAGTGCGGCCATCGTCTCGTCGAAGGTCTCAATTTGCACGAAGTGCGCCGATACGCCGCTCGTTGAGCAGACATCGAACAACTTCTTCACCGCTGGCAAGACCGACTCCGGCTGGCGGCCCATCCACCACAGTCCTGCCGGGAACGCTCCATCGGTGGCGACGGCGTCCGTGAGCATGTCCATGACGCTGACATCGCGGCCGCTGTAGCCGACGACGGCCAGCCCGAAGCGCCGGCTTGCGTCCAGGACGGCGCGCCGCATGTTGACATCCTGGGTTTGCAATTCCGACTCCAGGTTCTTGAGTTCCTGTTCCCGGAAGTCACCGTGCAGCTTGAAGAGGAAGGGGAAGTCGTTGTCGCTCAGCGCGAGGTTGGCTTGGGATGGGTTCCCAAGAGCAGCGACGCCGAGACGCCGCCGCGCGGCATCGTTCAGAGTCACCAGGGCTTGCTCGACTGCCTTCTCCACGAGGTCATCGAAGTTCGTCGTAATTACGAGATCGCTCAAGCCCGCTGCGACGAACGCGCCCAGAATTCGCTGGCCATAGGACGGGGAGCGACCGTCGAACAGTGAGCGGAGGTGTTGGCGCCGTGCCCCCTCATCTGGCAGGGCGAGTTGGAACGCGACGCTGTAGGACGATGGATCGTCCAGCGAGGGCATGCCGTTCTGGTTGTCGTAGTAGGCACGAACACGATCGACATCGGCGGCTTCGGAGAGCGATAGGTTCTGCCGAACCAGCTGGTGGGCATCGGCGTACATCCGAAGCAGCAGATCCATCATGACGTGATGGGCGGTCGGGACGCGCGCGGAGGCGCTCGCACCTGCGCCGAGCAGCCAGCCAATCTTGGAGCTTTGGACGGCCGATTCGCGGGCGAAGGTGCCGAGATCAATGACGTCGAACGACATCTGTGCGACACCTCCTGCCAGGGTGAAGTAGCGGTTAGGCCATGTGCCGTCTTCCGCTCCGGGCTTCTGACAGTCAGCCAACCCACCTTGCCACGTCGGCCCGGCAACTTTGCGCAGAACTGACCGTCCCTGGTCAATGAATCCCGGCCACAGGCACATGACCAGGCACACGGCAGAACATCTGTGGGCGACGCGATATCAATGAGCATGCGCATCACGTTGGACGGCGAGCCGTTCGAGCTGACTCCCGAGATGGTGCGCGCTTGCCTGGATGGGCACGTTCCCGAGAGCATCCAGAGCTACTGGGTGGAGATCGACGAGGCGCGCTGGCCGGTCAAACAGGTGATCTCGCTGGTCACCGGCGTCACCAACCGTCAGCGCTTCCAGTCGCAGTCGTCGCGGCGGTGGCTGAGCAACCTCGGCTTCACGATCGGCAAGGGCAAGACCGCACTTCCTCACGCCTCCCGGGCAGCCCGGGCGCAGCAACGGACGAGTCCACCCCGTCCACACGGTTCGCGCTCCAACGCCGACATCGTTCTCATCGGCTGCGTCAAGACCAAGCGTGATCATGCTGCCGCCGCCAAGGACCTCTACGTGTCCGATTACTTCCTCAAGATGCGCGCCTACGCCGAAGCATCCGGTCGGCCGTGGTTCATCCTCTCGGCCGAGCATGGCCTGGTCTGCCCCGACGACTGGCTCGAGCCCTATGAGCTGTATCTCCTAGATACGCCACGCGACACCCGCCGGGCGTGGGGTCAGAAGGTGACAGCGCAATTGGAGCAGACCGTTGGCCCCTTGGGTGGTCTCACTGTCGAGATCCATGCCGGTGCTGCCTACGTCGAATCCTTGGACGAGCCGCTTCGCTCGTTGGGTGCCCAGGTGATCGACGAACTCCATGGACTCTCGATCGGGCACCGTCTCTCCTGGTATCTCCGACGTCAGGCAGCCCTACCCGATGAGCATGACGTCGTCGCCGCCCTGCGCGACCCGGCCACCGCACGGACGCTGACCGAGGTCATGGCGACCAACGGCACGGGCCTGCGTGCCCCAGGCCTGTACAGTTGGTGGGTCGATGAAGCCGGTGCCGCAGACCTCACCGCCGGGCTGGGCCACCAGGTAGACGCCGGCCTCATCTATGCAGGCCTGGCGGGAGCGACGCGGAGTGGCGGCTCCGCATCGTCCAACACCTTGTGGGGACGTATCGCCACCATGCACTTGGGCAAGAAGCATGAGTTCTCGACCCTGCGGCGCAGCCTCGGCTCCGTCCTGGCTCACGCCTACGGCCAATCGACGATCGATGAGGGGCAGCTCACCCGGTGGATGTACGCGCATCTGCGCGTCATCACGATTCCCGTTGCAGGTGCCGACACGCTCGACGCCCTTGAAACCGCCATCCTCAGGGAGCTTGATCCACCATTGAATCTTGCAAAGGTCGACAGGACACCGCTTCGCCAGCAGCTCTCAGCGCTTCGGAAGGAGCACGGAGGCGCGGCCGCGAAGGAAGGGGAGCCCCGTGAAGTTCAAGCGCCGGAATCTTGAGGCGTTGGGGGCGCTGGTTGTCGGCAACGTTGGCCGCGACGACGCCGAAAACGAGGATGAGGCGCGCTACTTCCCGTACCGATCGAGCACCTACATCACGGAGTTCTTCCAGGAGCTGGACACGGACCACCAGCACGACGGATCGACCCGCCACCGCTGGGTCGCCGAAGTACTGGAGCAGATGTTGGCTGAACCACATGACGGGCCGACTCGCCTGCCTGAGATCTTCTGTCGTCTCATCGACCAGCTGATGAGCCCAACCGACCGGCTCAACGAGGGTCCGGATCGCCCGCGTGCGCTCGCACAGCTCAACGAGGTTCTCGGCCGTGAAGGCTTTGAGGCGTTCTACGGCGAGGACAACCGCTGCTACGTCCGCCACGTCGGCACCGGGACGGTGGCGGTGATGGCGGCCAACCCGCATCGCCCCTTCACGCCGGCAGAGATGGAGCGCCGCACGCTACTGGCCGCCTACCTCGACGTCTGCAGCGAAGACGACCTGATCGAGGATGTGCTCCTGCCGCTTTTCCGCCAGCTTGGCTACCACCGGATCACCGCCGCCGGCCACAAGGACAAGGCGCTGGAGTACGGCAAGGACATCTGGATGCGCTACACGCTGCCGACTCAGCACGTCCTCTACTTCGGCATCCAAGCCAAGAAGGGCAAACTCGACGCGTCAGGCGTCACGAAAGCCGGCAACGCCAACATGGCGGAGATCCACAACCAGGCGCTCATGATGTTGGCGCACGAGATCTTCGACCCCGAGACCAACAAGCGGGTCCTGGTCGACCACGCCTTCATCGTGGCCGGGGGAGAGATCACCAAGGCCGCCCGCAACTGGCTCGGCAATGCGCTCCATGCGAGCAAGCGCAGCCAGATCATGTTCATCGACCGCGACGACATCTTGAACCTATACGTCGTCAACAACCTGCCACTCCCGGCCGCCGCACTGCCGACGCCGTCGGACCCGTGGGCGACCAAGCGGGACGAGCCGCCCTTCTGAGCGGTCCTCCGTTGGGCCTGTGGACGGTCGATCGGCGGCCTGGGCGTTCGGCAATCAAGTGTCGGCGCTCCCGCCTAGCCTCATCGTCTAGGACCCATGAAGGAGGTGAAGACATGGCACAGTCGGCAGGATGAGGCGCTCAAGCACGGCCTGCGCCCTCACGAATCCCAACACGGTGTCCGGACTCAGGAAGCGGCTCGCCAAGCTTCTGGATGAAGCTGGTGGCGGCTCGGTGGACGTGGCATCAGTGCGCGATTCGGTAGCCTCACGGTTTAAGGACGCCTGACGACACGGTGTCTCAACATGCTTGATGCCTTTCGAAAGGCCGGGCTGCCAACCGCCAACAGCAGTCGATCTCCGGTCAGCGTGGCGTCAGGTCGATGGGCTTCCCGGCTGTGTTGCCACTCTGCTTGAGCAAGGCGAGGAAGTCCTCCTGGCGAGGTTGTCCAAGCGCCAAGCGGTAGTGCGTCAGGTCGCGTTTCAGGGCCTCTGCCCGTGGCCCGTCCTGGCTCAGCGGGAAGGGAAGGAGGTGTCTCTCGACGGCGTGCGGTCCCGGGTAGACCCAATAGGGGCAGAAGTCCCCAAGACCGTGTTCGACCGCACGAGCTGCCTTGTAGGCCGCCTGCCAGGGATCGGTGAGCGTCGAGCGCATGACGTCTTCACGGTGAGCCAGTGCGATGTTCCGCCGCACCGCGTGACCGCCGAAGCGGTTCACGCGCCCCTCCCTTTGCTCGAAGTCGACGGGACTCGCTGGGGTGTTCCAGTGCACGACTGAGTGGCACCACCAGTGAAAATCGATTCCTTCTTGCCCGACGCTCGTGCTCGTCAGGACGAACGGCCAGAACGGGCTGTTGAAGGCCGCGCGCACTTCGGGCATGCGGACATCTTCAGTTTGTGCGCGCGTCGAGCCGTAGCGGAGTGCAAATCGTGCGCCGAGGGGGATGCCCGTGGAACCCCCACTTGGGTCGAACGCGAGGTACCGGGAAGGGCGCATTGAGAGGACGGCGCCGGCATCTTTAGCTAGTCGGGCGAGGCTCTCGTCATTCAGTGATTCGTCCCCGACGCTGCTCCGTACGTGATGTAAATACTCATCGAGCACGGCTTGCAGGTTCCCGCTGCTGCAGTAGGCCAGCACGGCTCCCAGTACACGACTCCGGGGTACAGCTGCTCAAGGAGCAGGTTGCTTTCGACGCGGTTGAAGAGTGATCTCAGGTCGTTGGCCAACAACGCTGCAGCCGTCCACAGTCCGGCCTCGGTTACTGTTTCGGTCTCTCCGATGAGGCGCGAGAGGGCCCGCCAGGCGATACAGCCAGGACCGTTGAGCGCCAGTTCGGCAAGCTCCAACGACGGTCGGCGGTCGGGCTCGGCGCGGAGGGCCTCATCGACGTGCAGGTCCAGGCTAGTGGGCTCCGTCGAGTCTTCGTCGTCTGTGGATGCTGTCTCGCCCTGGATGAGTCGACTCAGCGCGTGCGACCCGTGGTCGGCCAGGGTCGACGGAAGGGACCCGGGCCAACTGAAGAAGTCGGCGATCGCTTGGCCGGCAGCTTCAGCGTCTGCGCCGCCCAGCTGGTCGAGGGTCCACCGGGCAGCTTCCTTCGCTGTCGGCGCCACGGTGGCCGTTTGACGTGCGAACCGCAGGGGGTCAGCGACTGCTGCCAGGCCCGGGTGCGGCCAGAACAGGGCCAGGGTGCTCATGGCGCCGGCACGACCATCCGCGACGCGATAGGTCAGGGCCGTGGCGAGCCTTCGGCGGGCTTCAGCGGTGTTCTCCGTCAGGCGTTGCGAACCTGCGGCCAAGTGGCGCTCGGCCTCGTAGCTAAGCAGGCTCGCGATAGCCGTGGGCGTGGCAGTCCAAGAGGAGAAGATCAGCTGCTTCGTGACGCGCTCGGCGAACGGCTCGGCATACGGGCCCTCGGGTGCGAGGTACGGCATCGAGGGCGGGATCCAGAGCAGTTGCCACCAGCCGTCGCTGACGGTGCGCTCGGCCAGCAATCTGAGTCGAGCGTTGCCCATGTCCAGCTGTTCGAACCGGGCCAGCGCACCAGTGTCGAGTTGTGTGACGCGGCTGAGAGCAGAGTGAACTGCTTCCTGAGCGGTGCGGCTCTTCAGTTGTGCCTTGAGTCGCTCACCGACCTGGTAGCCGTCCAGGAAGTTCACGAAATAGGGCGCTGACTTCCAGTACTCGACCTGGACGTCACCTCCCACGGCTCGGGCGAGGTCCCGCAGTCCCACAAAATCCATCAGGTCGCCAGCCGTGACGTCGTTGGCTGGAGTGCTGATCTCCCGGTGAGCCCCGGCCACGGTGGGACGTTCGGTACGGCACATGTACTGCAGCAGCAGCTCGCGCAAGTTCGTGGCGACGTCGTTGCAGTCATGGCCGGAAAGCAACCTGCCGCGGTAGTCGGCGAACGACTCGCGCACAGCACTGAGCCACTCCTCGTCCCTGGAGCTCAGGAAGCCCAAGGTCGTCATGAGGTCCGTGTAGTGGTCCTCGCCGTCAGCGTCCTCTTCCGCCAGGGTGAAGGGCTTGTACGGGGTCGCGGATAACAGCAGGGTCCGGGCCTCGTCCCATTCGAAGAGATGGTGAGCGAGCTCAGCGGCCTCTCCGCCGGTCTCGGGGTCAAGGAGATGTCGAAATCTCTGAAACTCATCGAGGATGATCAGATCCGGCTCAAGTGCGTGGACACTCGCCTGGGCCAACAGGTTGCGCATTTGGCCGGTGAGCTCGCGGGCCCGCTCCAACTGCTCTGTGCTGAGTGACCGCCGCTGGCCGATGTCCTCCAGGAGCTGCTCGACCTCTCGCGCCAGGTCGCTACCTCGAAAGGCGAGCTCGAACGCGTCGAGAATCGTCTGATCGAGGGTGAGCGATGCGAAGTAGTTCACCTGGCTACGGAAGCGTTCCAATGTGTGTACCCCGCCTTGGAGTGCGCGATGAAGCGCAGTCAACCGATAGGCCCGAAGATCAAGTAGACGCTTGGTCATCACCGCGAGCAGCGCCCGCTCTTCGCTCTTGCCGGTCCGCCAACCCTTTTGAAAGGAGGTCGCGGGGGTGAACGCGATCAGGTTTACCGGTTTTCCGAACTGCTCGCCGGAGCTGTTGAGGTCGTGGGACTGCGCGGCCAGCATCGTCAGTCGGGTGCGGAACTCGACACGGTTGTTGCCAACAACATTGAGGCGGGAGAGGTTCTGCGCTGCGATGTCCGCGTTGGAGCACACGTAGACGACGTCGATCCGGCGCACGCTGTCGTCCTTGAGAAGCCTCTCAACTGCTTCCGCGATGACGCCGCGGGCTACGACGCTCTTGCCAAGTCCAGTCTCGTCCGCGACCAAGAAGCGACGGGTGGGCACCGGGTCGTCGTACATCCTGGCCACGACGTGGCGGACGGTGCGACGTTGGAAGTCCTTGAGTCGGGTCAGGTGTGCGGCAGCCAGGAATGGTTCCGTCATGCTTTGCCTCGCAGGAGTCGCTTGGCGTCGAGCACGGTGCCCCAGAGACTCACGAAGCCCTCCGGCATGACGGCGAGTCCTGCGTCAGTTCGGGATAGTCGCTCGACGATCCGGTCGAGGTCATCGAGCGACCGAGGGTTGTCTGCAAGGGCTCGGGCAAGCAGCTCGAAGACCGCAGCGGTGCCTGATGACAACCAGGAGCCACCGCCAGCACCGTCGCCAACGTCGAAGCCATCTCCCGCGCCGGACAGTCCAAGAATCAACAGCAGGAACCGCATGAACTTCTCCGGAGAGTCGACCTGTCGGGCCAGTACGGCGTCAAGCCGCTCTTCTGGGTCACCCACGAGACGAGCTGGTATGACCGTGGCTTCGGTGAGGCCCTGCCATTCAGCGGTGAGGACCAGGAACGGCGTAATGTCCGCGAGCGCGACGGCACGGAAGACACCTTCGGCCGGGCGCTGCGGCGTTACCTCGACCGCTTCGCCACGCAGGGTCATGAGCTCAATAGTGAGGCGTGCGTCGGCCGCGGGGAGGGATTGCTGTGTGCTGACGTTGAGGTCGAAGGCGTCCGACGCTGGCTGCACCGTTGCTGTCCAGCGCAGCTCTGCCAGGGCGCGTAACAGATTCTGAAGCTGGAAGCGCTTTTCCTCGTCGAGATCTGGGTTGGGCGGATGGGGGGTGTACTCCTCCAGAAGTGCCCCGAATCCTGTGTCAAGGGCGAGGTGGGCGTCGACGCCGTACTTGCTTGCTCCTCGGATCACCTCGACTAGGAACTCGACGTTGCCGCCGTAGGCGGCACGGGTGGCGTTCGCCGAGCCGAGGAACAAATGCGCCAGGCGGTTGCGCTCAAGAATCACCATCTTGGCGTGCAGGCCGCTGAGTTCGCCGCTGGCGCGTTCATCTTCGAGCTCCGCCAAGACGCTGAGCACGCGGATGTCTGTGTCGGCGGGAATCGGGTCGAGGCTGTCGAGATGCTCGGGTCGGGAGATCAAGACGGTGCCGCGTTGGGTGGGGGGTGCGACGATCGCCAAGCCTTCTTGGTCGACAAACGGGGACACGACAAGCCGTCGGTACCCAGCGAAGTCTGGGACTGTCGACCCGCGCCCCATCCCGAGCGCATGGAAGTGCACTGCTGAGGCGTCATCGGGGAGTTCCCAGACGACCCGACGGATCTCTTTGGCCAGCGTCTCGATGCGGGTGCGTCGATCGTTCGGTAGGGGATACGTGCAGAGCCCGGGGAGCGCACCGATGAACTTGCTCACGGGTTCGCTGTCGGTATCGAGGCGCTTCCCGGCTCGGCCATCCAAGGAGATCACGGCGTCCCAACTGCGGTCGTTGGTGAGGTTCCTGGTTGAACACAGCAGTCGGTAAGTGATTGCCCCGTCGGAGTCGACGTAAGAGAGCACCCAGACCTTGGGGTGGAAGAGATGTCCGGGACGCGGAGCTTTCACAGGGTGCAGAACGGGTTCGAGGAAGGCGAGGATGTCGCTGACCTGTGCTGGTACCGCGGCCTGGCCGGCTTGGTAGAAGATGTCGACACGCTCTGCGGAGCTGCGGACTGCCTCCATCACCCCAATCGGATCGGGGGTGTCGCCAAGGTCTCGCGCGGCGAAGCTCAATGGCACGGACAGTGCGGCCGAGAGGTCGACGGTGAAGGTCGTCCCCACGGCTTGGCGAAGCTGCGAGCCGATCGGTGGCCTGAGTAGATCGCGCAAGATGGCGCGGGCGTCAGGCGGAAGCATGCTGAAGTCCTGCGCTGACGTCGGTGAGAAGGCGAGTGACGTTGGCCCATCGGTAACTCAGGCGGGCTGTTCCGGAGGCACCCGTCCAGCTCCGGAGGAGTTTGTTGTTTACCAGTCGCGACTGTGTGCCCTTCTGTCGCTTCTCGCGTTTGATGACGAGGTCCAGCGCGATCTGCTCCTGCGGGCCCACCCCTCGAACGAGCACGTCGACCCAGGTGTTGATGAAATCCTGCGTGGCCCAACTGATACGTGGGTTGTGGGTCAGGGCTCGCGCCCACAGATCGCCGAGATCCCACGTTCGGAGAGCCCTACGGTCATCGTCGAGCAGCTCCATCCAGGTGTCGATCTCCCCGCGGTAACGGGCGACGGGCTGTTCCACTTGGGTCAGGCCTGTTGCTTCGTATCGATTGGCCAAGGCGAGGTTGTAGGACAGCCCCGCCCCCTGCACGACCAAGGAGAACAGCCGGGCATGCTCCACAAGTTCAGCCAGATCTGTGGACTCAACGGGGACGTCCCAGGCTGCGGGCAACTGGCGCAAGGCCTCCTCGTTGGAGTTCAACAGCACCTCAAGCAACGATCCTGGGCTGCCGCTGAGCATGCGCTCGCGGACCCAACTGGCTTCTTCGAACGATAGGTCGAGCGTGTCGGCCGTGTCTGGGAAGCCGGTCGGCAACGTCGGGACGTTCCACATACTCGGGGCACGCTCAACGAGCTCATCTGCCTCGGGTCGCCAAGATAGAGCGGCAAGCTCATCCGTGGGGTCGCCGACGAGAACTCCCCACTGGCCGAGAGCCGACCAGTACAACGATGAGGGCAGCGTCTTGAGTTTGGTGAGGACGTTGCGACCGATCAGGCCGTCGTGAGCGCCGGCGTTGTTCAGCGCGACTATGAGTCGTCTCTCGTTGTCACCCGCGCGCCGCTGTAGGTCGTCACCGCTTGTGGCTCGGGCTGCGGCGGCGCGGTAGCACCAGGGGATGAGAAGCAGGTAACGCGCCCGTGTGTGCAGGGTGGAGGTCCCCGGAAACAGTTGGTCGCTGAACGAGTCGCGGACCTGACCGATCCCGAGCTCGTCTCGGCTCTCCGTCTGGGAGAACAGATTGATGATCTCGCGCATGCGGCGCTGCTCTTCGCGACTTGAGTCGAGCCACGCGATGGTGCTCGGCATGGGACCTCGTTCTGACTGTGTGCGCCTATCGCCACGTTGGTAAAGGCATATCAGCCCTCGCAACAAGATTGTCCCAATTTGGAGGAAGGCGACCCGTCGCTGTGAACCATTCGCGGTAGGCCCTGCGGGCCGTCGAGTGCGCTCGTCGCGTTCTCGACGCAGAAGTGCGCGGCGCCACCCCTGGGTACGCACTGGGTACGCACGCCAACGAAAAACGGCGGCTGACGCTGGAAGACGTTGGAAGACGTTTCCCCAGGTCAGCCGCCGTTTTCGGCAACTACTGATAGGGGTCGAAAGCCCCTGAATCAGATGTCGTAGTAGAGCTCGAACTCGTGCGGGTGCGGCCGCAGCTGCACCGGCAGGATCTCGTTCGTGCGCTTGTACTCGATCCAGTTCTCGATCAGGTCGGGCGTGAACACGTTGCCGACCGTGAGGAACTCGTGGTCGCGCTCGAGGTTGTCGAGCACGGCGTTGAGCGAGGTCGGGACCTGGTCGATGTCGGCCATCTCGTCCGGCGGGAGCTCGTAAATGTCCTTGTCGATCGGCGCGGCCGGCTCGAGCTTGTTCTTGATGCCGTCCAGGCCGGCCAGCAGCAGCGCCGAGAAGGCGAGGTACGGGTTCGCCGACGGGTCGGGGCAGCGGAACTCGATGCGCTTTGCCTTCGGGTTCGCGCCCGTGATCGGGATGCGCACGCAGGCCGAGCGGTTGCGCTGGCTGTAGACCAGCGAGATCGGGGCCTCGAAGCCGGGCACCAGGCGGTGGTAGGAGTTCACCGTCG
>JBBSOW010000081.1:0-13935 GCA_038259365.1 Propionibacteriales bacterium | reverse complement strand
TCGCTCGCGACGCCTTGTTGGCCGCCATGGTCTGGGCGAAGATTCGATCCAGCCCCAGGTCGGCGAAGCCGTAGCGGATCAGCTCACGCGCACCCTCGCTGGCGTACCCCTGGCGCCAATACTTGCGCAACAGTCGATATCCCAGTTCGGCTTCCCCCGCGACCCTTGGTTGGTCGGGTCCACCTGGTGGTTGCAGGATCCACCACCCGATGAAGGCGTCCTTGACGAAGCCGGCCCAAAACCCCCAGACCGGGGACCTCGTGCGCGGTGGCGAGTCGGCGAGTGTGGGCCTGCTCGACCTCGTGCCGCGAACGCGCGCGCCCGCTGATGTAGGTCATGACCTCGGGATCGGAATCCAGCTCGACCTCGAACTCGAGGTGGCTATCGGCGAGGGGCTCGAGCCTGAGGCGCTCGGTGTGGAGAATCGGTTGCGGCATCTGTTCATCGTCAACGCTTGGGAGCGGCGGAGCCATTAGCGGGGCCGAGTTGGAGGTGTCGGTTCCGACCCCGGCCGCTAGAAGTTACTGTTCGGCGCGGGGTGGCTGCGGCTTTGGGGTGGCGGTCTCGAGGCCAGCCCTCGTGGCCGCGTCGATCAGGCGGTGGTCGTAGGCGACGAAGACGCTCAGGTCTTCACCAAGGACGATGGCGGATGCCAGGTGGAGAGCGTCGAGCGTGCGCAGCGCGGGTCCGGCTATCTCACAGGCGACGTCCTGAACCGTGCGGTCCAGCGCGATCGTGTCGAGGTAGCCGAATAGGGCCCGGGCGGTGCCGGCGGCGCGGTCGTTGACCCGGCGCGCGGCGCGAACCACCTCAACGCGGGCGAGCTCACTTGTCACCAACGGCGTCCCAGGCCTTGCGGTGAGCCAGTCCTGCAACGCTTCGGTCTCGCTCTCGCGCCGGACGAGCTTCATAAGCGCGGACGAATCGAGGTAGATCACAGGCGATCGGGCCGAGAATCCTCCAACAACTGCGCGTTGCTGGGGCCTTCGGCATCGATGGGCGATGGCCAGGAGGTAACCCCACCAGGAGATCGGGAGCTAGCCGCCGGTACGACGCGGCCGGAGGCCACGAGCCGGTCCCGGGCGGCCATGGCCGGGGTTGGTGGGGTTAGTAAGGCGACCAGTTGCCCCCTCTCGGTCACCTCGACCGTTTCACCTTGCTTCACCGAGGCCAGGTAGCGCGAGGCGTGCTGCCGTAGTTCTCGAACACCGATCCGCTGCATGCCCCGATGGTAGCGCACCGGGTGCTACCCGCCGTGGTGCGAGGCGGTTTTCCACAGGCGGCTAGACCCGCCGAGTTGTCCACAGATTTGCCTCCAGGCGGATCGGACAGCAGCCGAGTGCGCATGCTTTGGGCGTGAACACTTCTCGGGGCGGCGCGGGGGCAGAGCCCAGCGACTACGTGCAGGCTCAGCTGGATCGCCTGCTCGCCAGCCCCCCGTCGGGCCCGGATGCAGCGTTACCGGGATCGCCGCGGCTTCAGCTCGTTGCCGACGAGGAGCCCGACCCACCCGATCTCGACGAGCAACGAGATCGGCAGCGGGCGCCCGAGCCTCGCCGGATGATGCCCGAGCGGTTTCGGTTGGAACGGCGACACATCCCGGCCATGGTGGTCATCGTGGTTCTGGCGCTGGGCCTGACGGTGTTCTCGATCATGCGAGCGCAATCTCAGGCTCTGCCGTTGGCCGTCACCCAAGCCGCACCGCCGTCTGTCCCCTCGCCGGGGCCGTCGGCGGGCGCACCGGCCGCTGCGGCCCCCAGTGCGACGCAACTGGAGATCCACGTCGCGGGAGCGGTGAAGAAGCCGGGAGTCGTGCTCCTCGAGCCGGGCTCCCGAGTGCACGACGCCATTGAGGCCGCCGGTGGTGTGCGGAAGGGGGTGAAGACCGGCACGCTGAACCTGGCTCAACCGCTGAGCGACGGGCAGCAGGTGTTCGTGGCCTCGGGCCAGGAGGAGTCCGCCGTGCGTTCCGGCTCCCAGGGCTCCGGTGGCGCTGAGACGGGCACGGGAGCGTCGGGAGCCAGCGGAGCGGGAACCGGAGCGGGTCCGATCAACCTGAACACGGCGAGCGCCGTGGAGCTGGAACAGCTGCCCGGGGTCGGGCCGGTGATGGCGGGCAAGATCGTGGACTGGCGGACGAGCCACAACCGGTTCTCCGCAGTGAGCGAGTTGCAGGAGATCGACGGGGTTGGCCCCAAGACCTACGCGCGCCTCGCGCCGCTGGTCACCGTGTGAGCGGCGGTGGACCGGCGGGGTCGGGGCCGGACCCACGCTCTGGGCAGGCACTCGCCGGCGAAGCCGGTTTCGTAGATGGGCCCGATCCCCGGCCGGTCGGCCCGGGCAGCGACCTTCGGCTGGTCTTACCGGCATCGGTGTTGTGGCTGAGCTGTTGGTGTGCCGTCTCGGGGATCGATTGGCTGCTGCCTGGCGTGACGCTCGCCGCCATTGTCGCGGTGGTTATGGCAGTAGTCGTGCGTCGTTCCCGGTGGGCGCCGACGCTCGTCGCCGCGGTCGTGCTGGGAACGGCCGGGTTGGTCTCCGGGGCGGTTCATCAGCACGGGTTGGCGGGCTCCCAGACGGCCCGGCTCGCGGAGCAGCGGGCCTTCGTCGAGGTGGAGCTGAAACTCACCCAGGACTTTCGCACCAGCGGCAGCGGGGTTCGCGGCGTCTCGTGGACGGTGGCGCAGGTAAGCGAGATCACCGGCCGGGGTGTCAGGCACCGCGAGCGCGTTCCGATCGTCGTGATCGCGGGGAGCGACCTGCTCCGCACGACCGCGCAGACGATGCCGGTGGGGTCGCTCGTGCGCGCGTCCGGGCGGCTCGAGCCCGCCGATCCTGGACAGAACGTGGCCGGCGTGCTGCGCTTGCGTTCGGCGCCGACCCTGCGCCAGGGTGCGTCATGGGCCTTCGTGGCCATCGAGCGGGTGCGCGGCGGGCTCCGTGAGGCGGTCGCCCACCGTCCCGCGCAGCAGCGCGCTCTCGTGCCCGCACTGGTGCTGGGGGACACCTCGGCCATGGACGGCGCGCTGCGGGAGCAGTTCGTCCGGACCGGGCTGACCCACCTCACCGCGGTCTCGGGGGCCAACCTGTCGATCCTGCTCGCGTTCGTCTTGTCCGTGAGCCGGGGGCTGGGCTTGCGGGGCCGCGGCCTGCGGGTCCTCGCGATCGCGACGGTGATCGTCTTCGTCGCCCTGTGCCGCAGCGAGCCGAGCGTACTGCGGGCGGCCGCCATGGGATTGGTGACGCTGGCCGCCCTCGGTTCGGGCGTCCGCGGTGGCAAGGCCGTCCGGCACCTGTGCACCGCCGCGATCGCGCTGCTGTTGATCGATCCGACGATGTCGCGCTCGCTGGGTTTCGCCCTCTCGGTGTTGGCGTGCCTGGGCATCGTCGTGTTCGCGGGGGCCTGGGCCCGGAGGATGGCGGCCTGGTTGCCGTTGTGGTTGGCGGAGTCGATCGCGGTGCCCATGGCGGCCCAGGTGTTCACTCAGCCGCTCATCGCGCGCATCTCGGGCCAGGTGAGCCTGGCCAGCCTCCCGGCGAACATGGCCGCCGGTCCGTTCGTTGCTCCGGCGACCGTCGCCGGTTTCGCCGCCGCCGGGCTGGGATTGTGCTGGCCGTGGGCTGCCCAACTCGCGGGACGGGTGGCGGCGCTGTGCGCGCAAGGCATCATCGTGACCGCGCGACTGGGCTCGGCGCTTCCCGGGGCGGCCATCAGCTGGTCGCCGAGTATCTGGGCGTTGTCGATCTTGGGCGCCTGCACCCTGGCGGCGGCGCTGTTGTTGCCGTGGGTCTTGCGTCGCTCGATGATCGCGCTGTCGGTGGCGGTCGCCCTGATCTTGACTCTGCTGCACGCGCCGGTCCAGCCGGGGTGGCCGCCTGCGGGATGGTCGGTGGCGTTCTGCGACGTCGGTCAAGGCGACGCCGCGGTCATCCGGGTCGGTCCACGCCAGGGCATCCTCATCGACGCCGGGCCCGATCCGCCAGCAATCCTGCGCTGCCTGGATCAACTCGATATCGCGGTGTTGCCGCTGGTGGTGCTCACCCACTTTCACGCCGACCACGTGGCCGGGCTGTCGGCGGCGACGCTATCGCGGCCGGTGCGGCTCGTGCTCACCTCGGCCCTGCCCGAGCCCGCTCCCGAAGCGGCCCGGGTAGCCTCGGTGCTCGCACGGCAGAAGATCCCGGTTCGCCCAGCGGTGCTGGGGGAGCGGTTCGTCGTCGGCGAAGCCGAACTCGAGGTGCTCGGCCCGGTACCGGCCTATCCGGTCCTCGACGGCCAAGCCGGTGGCGCGGACCCCGACGGAAGCGTGGTGAACGACTCGAGCGTGGTGGTGCGGGCGAGCCTGATGGGGCTGACGGTCTTGTTCTCCGGTGACGCCGAGCCGGACGGGCAACGCCAAATTGTCCGGGCGGGCGGCAACGTGAAGGCCGATGTGTTGAAGTTTCCCCATCACGGTTCGGCGCGCCAGGATCGCGACTTCTTCGCGCGATCGGGAGCCGTGGCGGCGATAGCGAGCGTGGGCGAGGACAACGACTACGGCCATCCCGCCCCCCGCGCGCTCGCGTTGGCGCGCCAACTCAACATGACCGTCTACCGCACCGATGAGGCCGGCTCGATCGCGCTCGTGCGCACGCCCGACGGGTTGAATGTCGTCAGCCAGCGGAGGACCCGGTCCGGCGGGCGGGAATAGTCGGCGCCACCTGGCATGCTGGGGATCGTGGCAGCCCAATCGATGTTCGGCAGAACGGTGCTCGTAGCGGGCCCAGAGTCGGTGTTGGCCGAGCGTGCCGTGGACAGCGTGCGAGCCCAAGCGGCCAAGGAGGCTCCGGGCGCCGAGGTCTTCGATGTCGAAGCGATCGGCCTTGATTCGGGATATCTGGCCGAACTCACCGGAGGTTCGCTGTTCGCGACCCAGAGCATCGTCATCGTTCGCGATCTGGCGAGTCTGCCGGCCGATCTTGCTCCGCTGATCTTGGAACTGGCCGAACGCACCCCCGAGGAGGTGGTCCTCGTGCTGGTCCACGGCGGCGGGGTCAAAGGCAAGGGGCTGCTGGACAAGCTGAAGAAGCTGAAGCTGCAGGTGATCAACGCCCCGGCGGTGAAGCCGTGGGAGCTGAATGGCTACGTCGAGAACGAGGTGAAGCGCCACGGAGGTCGGATCGATCCCGACGCCGTTGGTGGGTTGGTGGAGGGCGTCGGGCACAATCTGCGAGCCGTGGTCTCGGCCATTTCCCAACTCCTGGCCGACTCCGAGGACGAGCGGATCACCGCGCGTTTGGTGGACACCTACTTCGGTGGGCGGGCCGAGGTGACAAGCTTCGCCGTCGCCGACGCCACGCTGGGCGGTCAGACCGCGGTGGCGATGGAACGGCTGCGCTGGGCGTTGTCCACGGGCGTCGCCCCGGTGTTGGTGACGAGCGCGATGGCCGCCGGCCTGCGGGGGTTGGGACGCTACGTCAGCGTGCGCGGCACCGGCATGGGCGAGGCGGACCTGGCTCGTGCGGTGGGGGTGCCGCCGTGGAAGTTGAAGACCCTACGCCAACAGTCTCGCGGGTGGGAACAGGCGGGGCTGGCCGACGCTCTGCAGATCGTGGCCACCGCGGACGCCGAGGTGAAGGGGGCCGCCGGCGACGCCGACTTTGCCCTCGAACGCTGCGTGATCAAGGTCGCCGATCAGCGGCTGAGCTGACGCGCGAGCCCCCGGCCGCCGGGCGGCGGGTACACAAAAATCCCGGCCCGTCGTTGCGGGCCGGGATCAATCGCTCGCATCAGGAGAGTGCGGCAGCCTTGGTCGCGATAGCCGACTTGCGGTTCGCGGCCTGGTTGGCGTGGATGACGCCCTTGGACGCTGCCTTGTCGAGCTGACGGCAGGCGTCTTGAGCGAGCTCTACGGCCTTGCTGGTCTCGCCGGCCTCTGCAGCCTCACGGAAGCGGCGGCTGAACGTACGCAGGTTGGACTTGACGGCCTTGTTGCGCAGCCGAGCCTTCTCGTTGGTCTTGTTCCGCTTCATCTGGGACTTGATGTTCGCCACGTGGCAAGCCTTAAGTAAGTAGGAGTAAAAAGTGTGCGCTACGTGGGCGGTCAACTGCCCGCAAGCGACTCTGAACATTACCAACCGGGCAGGCGTCCGGCCAAATCCCCGGCCCGCCCCACCAGGCGCCGACCGATGCGGGGGCCTACAGGTGCGAGGCGAGAAACCCGAGCTGGTTCTCGGCTTGGGATTCCCAGTACGGCATGGAGTGACTGCCGTTGCCGAAGACGGTCTCGGGCGGAAGGACTCCGGAGGTCTTGGCCAGCCGTTTGGCGAAGGCGACGTTGCCCCGGTAGAACGCGTCCTGTTTGCCGCACAACAGTTGGATGGGCAGGTCGGTGAACAGTCCCGGCCGAGTGACGAAGTTGTACCGGTCGTACTCCTGTTCGCTCATCCACCCCTGGTCGGGGATCTCGGCGAACGTCTCGTAGCAGGGCGTGCTGATGGCCGACACCGCTTTCACCCGGCCACGCAGGTTGTTGCCGGCGAGGAACAGCGAGCCCCAACCGCCCATCGACCATCCGGTGAGCGCCAACCGGTCGGTGTCGAGGCCGCGCTCGCCGACCAGGCCCAGGAACTCCTCGGACACCAGCTTGCCGCCGTCGCGGCCGTCGAGCCGAGTCCAGAACGTGTCGCCGCCATCGATCCCGGCCAGGGCGAACGGCGTTGCGCCGCGGGCGACGGCCTCGGCCAGGTAGTGGGGGCCGTGCAAGGTCTCGTAGGCGGCCCGGTGGGTGTCGCCCAAGCCGTGCATGGTGATGACCACCGGCAGCCGATCGCCCTCGCCGAAACCCGGGGGATAGGCGATGCTCCACGCTTGGCTGGTGTCGCCCATCGCCGTGGAACGCAGCTCGCCGCGCACGACCGGGCCGGGTGCGGCCTCTGCGCTCGGCTCGGCGTCGCGCGGCGAAGCGCCACCCTCAGCGTCGCCGTCCTGATCGAGGGCGGGTTCATCGCCGCCAGTGACGAGATTGCGCGTTTCGGCCGTGCCGCACCCGCTCAGCACGGTTCCGGAACCGAGCGCAGCAACGGACGAGAGAAGGAGCCGGCGGCTGAGGAGGGGCGGTGGCGGTCTTTGGCCAACCGCGCGCGAATCCCTGATCACGCGCCGATGATATTCCCCATCACCCAAGGCGGATCGGGTGAACCGATTGGGCCAGGCGCGCCCTGCGTGCGAAAATAGCGGTTGGTCCCACGGCGAGGCGAACGCCCGCCGAGATCGTTCTTTGGTGGCGATCTCGATCCTAGGAGAGTTCACTCAGTGCCCACACCCGGCAAGACGCCCCCCGAGATTATTCGGAACTTTTGCATCATCGCCCACATCGATCACGGGAAGTCGACGCTGGCGGACCGGATGCTGCAGCTGACCGGTGTCGTGGATTCGCGCGCCATGCGCGCCCAGTACCTGGATCGCATGGACATCGAGCGCGAGCGCGGCATCACGATCAAATCCCAGGCCATCAGGATGCCGTGGACCGTCGACGCGACAAAGGAGCCTGTCGACGGTAAGGAAGACGCGCGAGCGGAGCGAGATCCAAGCCTGTCCGGGGGGAGTGCGGGGGGCGAAGCCCCCCGCAGGTTCGTTCTGAACATGATCGACACGCCGGGTCACGTCGATTTCACCTACGAGGTGTCCCGCTCCCTCGCCGCGTGCGAGGGAGCCATCCTCCTCGTCGACGCCGCTCAGGGCATCGAAGCGCAGACGTTGGCCAACCTGTACCTGGCGCTCGAGGCCGATCTGCACATCATCCCGGTGCTGAACAAGATCGATCTGCCCAACGCGCAGCCGGAGAAGTTCGCCGCCGAGCTGGCGGGGATCATTGGCTGCGATCCCGGCGAGGTGCTGAGGGTCTCGGCCAAGACCGGCGTCGGCGTGCGCGAGTTGCTCGACGAGATCGTCGAGCAGGTGCCGGCCCCGGTCGGCGACGCGAACGCGCCTCCGCGGGCGCTGATCTTCGATTCGATCTACGACACCTATCGCGGCGTGATCACCTACGTGCGCGTGTTCGACGGCGAGATATCGCATCGCGAACGGATCCTGATGATGTCGACCAAGGCCACCCACGAGGTCTTGGAGGTGGGCGTGATCTCTCCCGATCAGATCAAGGTCGATTCGATCGGCGTGGGCGAGACCGGCTACCTGATCACCGGGGTGAAGGAGGTTCGGCAATCGCGCGTGGGTGACACCGTCACCGTCTCGACGCGGCCCGCTCAGGAATCGCTGGGAGGCTACCGGCACCCCAACCCGATGGTCTACGCCGGCCTGTTCCCCATCGACGGCGCGGACTTCCCCGAGCTCCGCGAAGCGCTGGACAAGCTCCAACTCAACGACGCCGCCCTGACCTATGAGCCTGAGACCTCCGGGGCCCTCGGCTTTGGTTTCCGGATCGGCTTTCTCGGGCTGCTGCACATGGAGATCGTGCGGGAGCGCCTCGAGCGCGAGTTCAACCTCGACCTCATCTCGACCGCCCCCAACGTCGTCTACCGCGTCGTCATGGAAGACGGCAGCGAGAGCGTGGTGACCAACCCCTCGGAGTATCCGGTGAACGGCAAGATCGCCGAGGTGTACGAGCCGGTGGTGAAGGCGACGCTGCTCGCGCCCGCCGAGTTCATCGGCACGATTTTGGAACTGTGCCAGGCCCGCCGCGGCATCCAGCTGGGCCTGGACTACCTGTCCGAGGATCGCGTCGAGATCCGCTACACCCTGCCGCTGGCCGAGATCGTCTTCGACTTCTTCGACGCGTTGAAGTCGCGCACCAAGGGTTACGCCAGCCTCGACTACGACGAGGCCGGCGAGGTAGCCGCGGACCTGGTCAAGGTGGATATCTTGCTGCACGGGGAACCCGTCGACGCGTTTTCCTCCATCGTGCACCGGGATAAGTCTTACTCCTACGGAGTCATGATGGCCACCAAGCTGAAGGAACTCATTCCACGCCAGCAGTTCGAGGTGCCGATCCAGGCGGCCATCGGCGCCCGGGTGATTGCGCGCGAGACGATCCGGGCCATCCGCAAGGACGTGCTGGCCAAATGCTACGGCGGGGACATCAGCCGTAAGCGCAAGCTGTTGGAGAAGCAGAAGGAAGGCAAGAAGCGGATGAAGATGGTCGGCCGGGTCGAGGTGCCCCAGGAGGCCTTCGTGGCCGCGCTGTCGACGACCGACGCTCGGCCCGGCAGGTAGCCGGGCGGGAGAAGGTGGCCGCCCCAGTCCAACGGCTCCTACCCTCCCCCGAACGGCCACGGCGAAAGCAGGCTGCGATATCTGCGTTCCCGAGCATGCGGACGCGGAGATGGGCGCTATTTCGGCTTGCGCAGGAACGCGTTCAGAAGTGCCCCCCGGCCGATCCGCTGCAGTCCCATGTCGACCACGGTGAAGACCCCCAGTGCGACGGGCGACTTGAGAGTGAACCGGTTAACGAGCCATTGCGGGGCATTCTTGTCGACCAGGGTGTTGTGGACCGAATATACCCAGTTGACCGGGCTCACGATGGTCTCAATTTTCTCCACGTCGAAACCGGTGGTGCGCGCTAGGCGCCCCAGTGACGACGGGTTGAACAGGTTCCAGTGTCGCGGGAAGTGGTAGCCACCCCAGTGACGCTTCTTGAACAAACCGAAGTCGACGGAATCGGTGTTGTCGGTGACGACGACGAGGCGTCCACCGGGCTTGAGCAACCGGTGGATGGCGGCGAGCATCCTGTCCGGGTGCGCGACATGCTCAAGGGTCTGGATGGTGTAGACGACGTCGTAGCGGTTCTCCCCAAGATCGATGTCCTCGACGGCACCCTGATGGATGGTGGCGCCATGGCGGGAGGCGATCTCAACGGCCCGGGCGTCGACGTCGACCCCCTCGAGACTCCAGCCCGGCTTCCCGAACTTGCGCAGCAGCTTCAGGTGAAAACCGTCTCCGCATCCGATATCGAGGATCCGAGCGTCAGCGGGCACACCTGTGCAGTAGCGAAGCAGACGTCGGGCCTCCAACCGCGAACGAATTCGGTGCACCAACGAGAAGCTCTCGGCCGAGAAATCGAGCGAGTGATACTCAGGCGGATAGATCCGCTCGAACTCGGAAACGTCGGGGCGTGGATTCAGATAAACATTTCCGCACTCGTTGCACTCCCGGGCCCCGAAAATATCGGGGCCGGTGCGATATTCGAAATCCCAGCCGCTGGCGATCTGCTCGGCATCTGAGGTTTTACAAACACAGCACGTGGTGACCGGGACAAGTTTCATTTGCTCTTTCTCGGAAAGCCGATTCGAGATGTCTTCTGCCACGAAATCTGCATCCTTTCCTACTCCGTAGATGTCGTGCGATGCACTTGTGTGCTGGTATCGAAGGCCGACGAAGTACAGGCCGGGGGCGTCCGGCACAACCCCGCGTCGGTGGCGTGGATGACCGGCCTCGTCGAACACCGCTTTCTCGCTGCCGGGGTGGATGAAGGAGTAGTCACCCTGGAAGCCCGTGCACCACACGATGGTGAGATCGTCGGTGTTCAGGGTCTGCCCGTCGGCGAAGGCCAGCGTCGAGCCGGTGATGCCCGACAGTCTCTCGTGCAACCTCACGTCGAACGTGCGCGCCAGATCTTTGGGCGTGGGGCGCATGATCGGGTCGCCGCGCGTCTCCAACCCCGAGTACATGAGCTTGCCCAGTAGCGAGTCGATGCGGACGTCGAAGAGCCCGAAGGCGTGAACCACCCGATGGATCGGCACTCCCGCGATGTGTCTTGGAAGGACCAGCACGCGACTGGTCGCGAGGTGTACGCCGTCGAACCGGCCGGATTCGGCCAAAAGCCGGGTGATCTGCACTCCGCTTGCCGCGCTTCCCACGACCAACACCCTTGATGAGGTGATCTGTTCAGGATTCAGATACCTGCTGGAGTGGAGTTGCGGAACCTCCGCAGGCACTTGGGACGCGAACTCGGGAGTACGTGGCGTGGACATGGCGCCGTTGCAGACGACGACGCTATTCGCCTTGATGTGGGAATCGCCTGCGTGCACCACCCAGTTTGCATCCCCGCGATCCACTGAGCTCACGTGCGCGCGAAGGATCGGCGGACCGAGTTCGGCAAGGCATTTGTCTAGGTAGTCAACGATTTCGTCGCGAGTCGCGAAACCGTTGGGGGTGGCCCCTGGATACACCTTTGGATCGAGAATGGGCAGGGTATTCATCCAGCTGGGAGTGTTGGCCCTGAAACCCTCCCATCGGTTCCTCCACGACGAGAAGGGTGCATCACTCTCGACGATGATGTGGGAGATGTTCCGCTTCGACAATGCGTGAGAAACGCTGATGCCTGCTTGGCCCGCACCTATGACGACAACATCGTAATAGTCCCCTTGCGCCATGGCAGGACTATACCCCACCGCTACCGGCATACGGGATGGTAACGGGCCTCGATGGCCTCAGCCAATCACCCGACGGACCCGAAATTGGGACCACGCGCTCGAAATCGCTGCGGCGCAAACCCCGCGTTCGCGCTTGAAGGAGCCGAGGCATGTCGAAGACTACGCGGAGTAGACGGCGAACTCGTACAACGAGTAACCCCACCTGGTGCCCCGCTTGGTGCCGTACATCCGGATGTAGCGACCGGAGCCCTTGAGGCCCTTCAGGGTTTGGGTCCCACCGCGTCCTGACTTCGTCGAGTAGATCGTCGACCACGACCGACCGTTGTTGGAGGTCTGGATCTTGAACGACTTCCCGTAGGCCCGCTCCCAGTTCAGCACGACCCGCTTGATGGACTTCTTCCGCCCGAGGTCGATCCGGATGCTCTGCTTGTTGGAGTACTTGGAGGACCACCGGGTACTGCGGCGCCCGTCGACGGCGTTCTTACCACCCAGCCACCGACGTTCCGTGGAAGTGACCTTGACCGGTCGGCGAAGGGCCAGGTTGGTCGGTGGTTTCACCTTTGTGCCGACGTAGCGGACCCGGACCGAGCTCGCCCGGTCGTTGGCCGAGGAAGGCAGGTTGGCCGTGCCAGCGGTGAAGGTTCGACAAGACGTCAGCCGATCGGAGCTGCACAGCGTCGCCTGGTAACCCTTGGCTACCTTCACCGAGCTCACCGCGTCGTTGCCGACCAGCCCGAGATGGCCAGCAGACGAGCGGTAGGCGCCGATCTGCAGCGACTGAACGATACCGCCGGAGTTGTACTCGGAGAAGAGCTGCACGGGGATGGTCGAGGGGTCGACCCCGCCGCGGGCCACCTGCACCATCGAAGCCTGCGACGGCACCCCGGCTGCGTTCAGGACGAACAACATGTAGTAGCCCGGCGGTGCATCGTTCGGGTTGGCCGGGGAGGCGACGGTCACGGTCCTACCGGAGGTTTTGAACGACAGCGGCAGATACCGCTGGCCCTGATCCTCGGCGTGGGTCGTCGCCCCCAGGCGCACCATGGCCACCTTGGCTATCGATCCCGCCTGCGGTGAGGTCACGGTGAAGCTCGTGTCGTATCCGGTCTTCTTGGGTGCCCCGGTGACCGTCGGACGGGCGGCGGTGGCCGTGTTCGAGCCGGGCTTGAGCAGGTACGGGGGGGTGAAGATCTCGGCGTCCTTTTGGAGGTAGCCCAGGGTTTGGCAGGCGCCGCAGATACCGCCACCGCCGGTGAAGACGCGACCGTCGGGCAGGAGAACGGCGGTGGAATGGTACTGCCGCAGCACCGAGGCGCTGGCCAGGGTGCGCCAGCTGTCGGTCGCGGGGTTCCACAGCTCGGCGGCCGTGACCCCCGTGTCGAGGTTGACGAGCTCCCGGGTGGCCAGCCCCCCGGTCTCCAGGGCGGTGCCGTCGGCGAGCATGGTGAGGTTGGCCTGCTTGCGCGGCCCGCTCATGGGCGCGGTGGGCGTCGCGATCGGCTGGCCAGAGGTGGAGTCGATGACCACCGCCGTCCGGGTGGGCCGCCTGGCCCCGTCCTCGTCGGTGGAACCGCCGCCGGTCACCAACACCTTGCCCGGCTGATAGACGGCGTAACTGCTGTAATCGCGGTAGAGGCCGTCGCGAGAACCGGCGGTGGCGACGGCACCGTCCCCTGCGGTCTGGAACTTCCGTAGCGGTGAGTCCACGCCGGTCTGCAAGACCTGCCCGTCGGGCGCGGACTGCACGTGCTGGTAGTTGCGGTCCGAGGGGGTGGTGGCCGTGAAGAGCTTGCGGATGGCGCCGTTGAGTTCCCGCGCCTCGGCAAAGGTGGGCCCACCACCGATGATGAAGGCCTCGCCGTTGTTCAGCGCGGCGACCGAGGGATACCATCTCGCCTCCGCCATGTCGGGCCCGCGCGACCACGTCTCAGTGCGCCAATCGAAGATGTGGGTTTGATTGATGCCCTGGAGGAACCGATCGGCGTTGCCACCGGCCACGAAGACGTTGCCGTTCTCCAGCTGCACGAAGCCGGCGCAGAAGATGTTCGCCCCCATGAGGTCGACCCGTCGGCTGGTGGACGTGGCCGGGTTGAAGAGCGCGGCACGGGTGAAGTCGTGCGTCTCATAGCTCTCGGTCGGTTGGTCGCCGACCGAATCCCAGATCAGCACCTTGCCCGATGGCAGCATGGCGGTGAAAACCGGAATGACGGGCATCGGCAACACCTCCGACCAACGACCGACTGATGTGGTGGCGGCCTGGGTGACGAGTGCCTGCGAAGCGGCGGTGACTGCGGACTCCTGAGGGGCGGCACCGGGGGCGGACGCCGTATCGCTCAGCTGATCCTCGGCGGCCGAGCGCGCGACCGACTTCGCGTCCTCGGTGCGCTCGGGTGCGGTGGCGACGGCCTGCTGCTTTGCCTCCGAGGTTCGCGCTGATTGCTCGGCGTCCGGAAGCTCGCCCGCGAAGCGACCGGTTCGCGACTCGACATCCGCGGCGAGTTCCTCCATGTCGCTTAGCGTGACCGTCATCCGGTCGCCCTGCTGATGATCCTCGGTGGAGGCTCC
>JBBSOW010000080.1:0-13998 GCA_038259365.1 Propionibacteriales bacterium | reverse complement strand
TCCTAGGGTGAGCGGGGGCGTCAGCGTCGATTGAGGGACGGCTCAGGGGTTGCCCCCTATCGGTTCGGTGGCTTTTCAGACGAGACTGAGGCCATGAGCTATCTGCAGTCGTCGACGACGGCGCCGCCTTACTCCACTCCGTCCATCCACGTGCGCGCGGTGGCGCAACCGCCGAGCCGGTGGGGCGTCGCCGCCGCCTACGGTGCTTTCCTGGCCACGGTGCCGTCGGCCGCGTGGCGCGTGCTGGTGGTGTGGGGTTGGCTGCCGGGGACAGCGCCCCTGCGGTCCGACATCGTCACCACCTCGGGTGTCGGCTACGTGTACGCGTTGAGCGGCGTGCAACTCGTGACGGGGTTCCTCGCCGTCGGGCTGGCCAGCCGGTGGGGAATCGAACTTTTCGGTCGGCGCCTGAATTGCTACGTGGTGCTCGCGAGCGCCGGGCTGGGGGCGCTGGGCGCGACGCTCCTCTTCACCGTGTCGCTAACGATGGAACTCCTGAGCGGGGCTCGCCCCGATAAGGGCCTAGTGGCCGGGCCAGCCGAGGTGGTGATGTTCCTGTGTTACACCCCGATCCTGTTTTGGGGGCCGTTGGTGGCCGTGGCGGCGGTCGATTACGCCCGGCGTACCCGGCGTCGGGGAGCCCGCTCACCGCTTGTCCGACGGATAGCCTGAACTCGTGTTTATCGAGAATCTGACGTTCGACGCGCTCGATCCTGGACGGCTGGGGATGTTCTACGAGCGAGCGCTGGGTTGCCAGCGGCTGACGGACACCGAGGGGCTCTACGAGACCCGGTTGAGCGGTGCAGGCGCGCCGGACCTAGACCTGTGTTTTCAGCGCGTGCCCGATCGGCCCGGCGAAGCGCTGAGGTTACACCTGGATTTGAACGGCGGCTCCGATCAAGCAGCCGTGGTCGAACGTCTCCTCGCGCTGGGGGCCGACCACGTGGACATCGGCCAGGGGGCCGTGGATTGGGTGGTCCTGGCCGATCCGGAAGGCAATCCTTTCTGCGTTCTCGACGGGCCGGGCGACTTTGCGACGAGTGGACCCATCGCCGCCGTTCCGATGGAGGGCGGCGACCCCGAGGTGGACGCGGCTTTCTGGTCTTGGCTGACGGGCTGGCCGAGCGTGCACGGGCACGCGCCGCAGACCGTGATGCATCGATCGATGCGGGGGATGGCCCTGGAGTTCTGGCCGGAATCGACGCCGAAGCCGCTCGCCAAGAATCGGCTGCACCTCGATATCCGGCTGGAGCAAGGTGACGGTCTGGATCAGGTCCTGGCGGAGGTCGCGGAGCGGGGTGGGGCGGAGCTGCGGCCCGGTTGGGGTGAGCTGCCGTGGACGGTGTGCGCCGACCCTTCGGGCAACGAGTTCTGTCTGCTGCCCGCGCGTGCGGGGTGAGATATCAGCGGCCGAGCAGCAAGGCGGCGAAGACGTGCTTCTCCACGTCCGCGGTCACCGCGCCGAGGCGGAGCGCCTCGTGGGCGCCCTCGGGGAGCAGACCAAGGCCAATCAGGAGTCCGACCGCCCGATTGATCGCGGAGAACTCGGCCAGACCGACCATGCCGGACACCGTGGAGACCGGCGGAAGGTCGGCGTCCAGCTCGATCGACGGACCAGCGCCGTCGTCGGCGTGGTCTATTTCTGTTGGGGTTCGGCGCGTGCTGCCGCTCGCCTTGAAAGCGTGGCGGAGATCCGCGGCCAGATCCACGAAAGCCCCCGGCGTACCGGCGTACAAGACGATTCTGCTGGCGGGATCGGCGTCGGGCCGAAGGAACGCCAGGTCCACCCCAAGGGAGGCCGCCAACTCGAGAGCGCTCTCGGAGAACTCGGTCAAGCTCACCGGATGACCGTGCTCGACGATCGTGATCCGCAGGCCGTGAAAGGAACCAACGGCGGCCCGCAAGCTCGACACCAGGCCGGACACGGCGTCCTCGACTCCCTCGGCGTCGAACGCATCGACGGCGGCGAGTCGATCTAGGTAGTTGAAAACTGAGGGGAACGTGACCACAGCAGTGCTCCGAGGAAGCGGATCCGCCCGCTGGTCATCTTTCCCGATCTTGGTGGTCCGGCTGATCGCCAGAGCACCGATGGCGGTTCAGTACGGACCGATGGGCTGTGATGAACCGCGTCTTACCTAACCCTACCAGGCGTTGTGCCGGAGTCGGCCGTTCCGGGGGCCCGGGCGACGCCCATGGGGTCACTGGTCCGCTCCTCAGCAGACGTCAGTGGCGCTTGTGCTGCCGCGCCTGAGCGCGGCGAACGGCTTGGTCGACAACCCCCGCGGCCACCACGTGCAGCTTTTCATGTTCGTGCTGGCTCAACTCGCGAAGACGCTCGAGCGCGGCATGCTCGGTGCTGCCGCTGCGGCTCATGATGATCCCCACGGCCCGATCGACGATCCCCCGAGTTTCCAGAGCCTCTTGCAGTCTCGCCGCCAACCGCTGGGTCCGGGCCAGGATCTGGGCGTTTTGGACCGCGATCGCGGCGGGCACCGCGAACACCTCCCCCATCTCGGCGGCCCGATCATCGAAGGCCTGCTTGGGATGGGCGTAGACGTTCATGGCGCCGACCACGCCGTCTGGCGTCAGCAGGGGCAACGAGACGACGCTGTGTACGCCGAGCCGCGCGACCCGACCGCCGAACTTCGGCCATCGCGGGTCGGCACCCAACGATCCCGAGAGCACGGTGCGGCCTTCGGCGGCCGCGCTGATGCAGGGCCCCTGCCCGATCCCGTACTGGATGTCGTCGATCTCGCTGACGAACGGCGCCGTCGCGACGATGGTGTCGGCGCGATCGTCCTCCAGCATGGTGAGGCCGGCCCCGCCGGCACCGGGAATGGCCTGCACGGCGTAGTTGGCGACCCTGGTCAACAGGTCTTCCAGGCCCAGGCGGCTCGACCCCAGCCTGTTCAGGCTCGCGATGCCCTCCTGGAGGTCGAGATCCTCCGCGTCGTGTTGACCTGGAGCGGGAGCGCCAGCATCGTCTGCGCTCATCGTCTCCCCTCAGCGTTCAATCGAGGTCTACGACCCCGGCGTTCGTGTCAGTATGCTCACGAATCTGGCCCGGTGCCGAACGAGAGCTGCCGCGAATGCTGGGCGAAGGCCGATGTCTATAGTGTATCCTTAAATGGTTGCAATCGGCAGCCGGTGCTGGGGCCAAAGACGCCGAGAGATTCCGCGTCCGTGGAGCGAGTTTTGCTGCCGCCCAGAAGTTTCCGGGGAATGCCTGTCTTGATTGGCAACGCCCATGACACTCACCTCATCATCTGCCGAGGATGTCGGCGTTAGTGACGCCGTACCGCGCGCAGCCAAGGTCGGCGCGACGGAAACCGCCCCCGCCGGCAGCAGCTTCACTGCGTTGACCCGAGCGGTGCACGACCTCGGCCTCATGCGTCGACGCTACGGCTACTACTGGGCCAAGCTGATCGGGGCCGCGCTGATCCTCGCCGCCTGGGTGGCCGCCTTCGTCCTGATCGGCGACAGCTGGTGGCAGCTGGCCTCCGCGGGGATCCTCGCCGTCGTGGTCACCCAGATCGCCTTCCTCGGCCACGATGCCGCCCATCGGCAGATGTTCAAGTCCGGGAAGTGGAACGACTGGGTCAGCCTGATCGTGGCCAATCTCCTGGTCGGGATCAGCTACGGCTGGTGGCAGAGCAAACACACCCGGCACCACGCCAACCCGAACAAGGACGGGGCGGACCCGGATATCGCGTTGACCGCCCTCGCCTTCACCCCCGAGCGCGCCGTCCGGCACAAGAGCCGGGCAATGCGCTGGCTGGTCGCCCACCAGGGCTGGTACTTCTTTCCGCTGCTGCTGCTCGAAGGCCTCTCCCTGCACAGCGACGGCGTGCGACGGGTCCTAGCCAGGGGCCCAATGAAGCGTCGTTGGATCGAGCTGACGTTCCTGACCGTCCGCCTCGGCGGACTCGTCGCCCTGGTGTTTTGGGTGTTACCGCCGGGCAAGGCCGTCGCGGTCCTGGCTGTGCAGTTGGCGGTGTTCGGCTTCTACATGGGTTCCTCGTTCGCGCCGAACCACATCGGGATGCCTCTGGTGTCGCCGAAGCTGAAACTGGATTTCCTGCGCCGGCAGGTGCTGATGAGCCGCAACATCACCGGCGGGCTGCCGATGTCGCTGCTCATGGGCGGTCTCAACTACCAGATCGAGCACCACCTGTTCCCGTCGATGGCCAGGCCGCACTTACGCCAGGCGCAGCCGCTGGTCGCCGCCTACTGCGCCGCCCAAGGCGTGCCCTACACCCAGACCAGCATCTGGTCGGCCTACCGCAGCGTCATCGGCTACCTCAACACGGTGGGCCTCAAAGGCAAGGATCCGTTCCTGTGTCCCCTCGTCGCCAATCGACGAGCCATCCAAACCGTCGACTAAGACAACCGACTCAACGTCCAAACCCAGCTGATTCGGCTCGTTACGAATCAGCCCAAGATCCGCTCGAACCATCTGTCCGGGTGGCTGCCCGGACGGCGCTGCGATCCCCCGACGCGGCGGCGTCCGAGGGCGCCGCTGTTGTCTCCTGACCAGCGGCGCCCGGTGGGCGGCCAGCTTTGCAGTTCGCCTATGGACACCCGTGTCGCCGACTAGGCATGCGCGTCGATCCCCATTCGGTATCGAGCAAAGCGTAGGGGTCACCGTCGCGCAGCCGAGTTCGGCGTGCCAGAGATCCTGGCTGCCGTGCTGTTCCCGGCGCTTGCCGGCCTTCTCAAGCACGCAGACCGAGGCCTGGTTGTCGGCGAAGCAGCCCGCGGTGACGCGCCGAAGCCCGAGGTCTTCAAAGACGACGGTCAGCCTAGACGTCGAGGCGGTAGCAGCGCTCTGCGCCGTACCGGGTGAAACCCGCCCGACGCAGAATCGGTCCCGAGGTATTGGTGCGTCCCTTGGTGAGAGCCAGCGTCGCGCCCAGCGTGCGCGCCAGCTCGAGCCGATGGTGCAGCATGGCTCGATAGGCGCCTCGACCCCGGTGCCCGGGCACGACGCCGGCTCCCCATAGACGAGCGACCTCACCGACCACGGTGCAGCCGCCGGTGGCGACAGGCTGAGCATCGAGACAGGCGATCGACCGGAATCCCGTTCGCTCGCGCCAGCTCTGCTCGACGTCGGCCAGGATGTCTGGCAGCCGCGAGTCCGACGGGGGTTCGGTCCCGAAAGCGAGGGCGGCGACCATCTCCCCGGCGCGGACGGTGGGCTCGTCGCAGATCCGCTGGACCACCAGGCGATCGTCGACGACGGCAGGCGGGAGGGCCCGACCGAGGTCGATCGCCAGAATGTCGGTCTCCTCGGCAAGGATCGCTCCGTGGGACAGAAGTTGATCTTCGAGATCGGTGGGCCGGCTGTCGTCGACCACCCACCAGAAGAGAACGTGTCGACCCCAGGATGCGGCGAGATCTCGGGCGTGGGCGAGCAGGTCGTCGAAGGGGAGCTCGCTGGAGGTGCGCAGCACCTGCGTCGGCATCTCGAAGTAGGACGGGTAGCCGACGATGTCGAGATCCGCAGTGGTGTCGCGGACGGCGTCGTCGGGGATCCACACCCATTCGCGCGCGGCTTGGAGCACCCGCTCCGTGGTCCACCGGCCAGCCATGGCTCAACAGCCTAACCAGACCTCGCGCACGGCTTCGGTTTGGTCATCGATGCTCAGCTGAGAAACCTCGATCTCGAAATCCACGGGCAGGGGTTCGCGCTGTTGGCGGTGCAGGCTCTCGAATTCCGCGTCCGTGATCAGCATCGGCCGGGTGCGGGCCCGAGCCCACGCCTGCTCGGCGTCGATGACCAGTCGCACGACCAAGACGCCCGGGATCAGCTGCTGGTAGAGCCCGACGGTTCGCCGGTTGACGACATCGCTGATCACGACGTGGAACCCGCCGGCGACGAAGTTCGCCGCGAGAGCGGCGGTGTTGCGCACGCCGAGCAACTGTTGCCTAGCACCCTCGGCGCCCTCCCACGGTGCGGCGTGTCCGCTCTTCACGAGCTGGCGGACGTCGTCGACATCGAGGTGGGCCGTTCGAGGCGTCTGCTCGGCCAGGCGTCGGGCGGTCGTGGACTTGCCGACGGCGGGCCCACCGGTGAGCAGCAAGGGTCGAAGGGTCGGCATCGGGCCAGTCTGGCGCACGGGCCGCCCCGGGCTGTCTCGTGGCCTGCCTATCGACCGGCCGCGCCGCGCGCCACCACGGTCTCGGCGTGCCGGAGCAGGGGGCCGTCGATCATCCGTCCCTCGAACCGGAACACCCCGGCCTCGCTTTGCGCCGCCTCGACGAGTCTTCGCGCGTCGTCGAGTTCGGTGTCGGCAGGCCGGTAGGCCTCGCGGATCACGCTCACCTGCGAGGGATGGATGCACGCGGTGGCGGTAAATCCCGACGCGGCGGCGTCCGTCGCCTCGAGGCGCAGCCCCGCCGGATCGTCGATGGCGAGGTGCACCGCGTCGATTGCCGCGATGCCGTGCGCACCGGCGGCCAGCAGCACGCGGGCGCGGGCGTGGCGCGCGATGTCGCGGTAGCCGCCGTCCGGGCGGCGCGACGAGGTTCCGCCGAGGGAGGCCACGAGGTCCTCGGCTCCCCACATCAGCCCGGTCACCCGCCGGTGGGCCGCGAGGCCCGGGGCGTTCAACACCCCGTGGGCCGTTTCGCACAGGGCGATCACCGCGTAATCCCCCAGCCCGTCGAGGGCGCCGGGATCTTCGGCCTTGGGCACCAGCACCGTCCGGTAGTCGGTCGCCGACAGCGCCTCGAGGTCGGCCCCCAGCAGCCCGGAGCCCGCCGCGTTCACCCGCACGATCGTCCGCTCGGGATCGAGACGGCTCGCCGCCACGGCCTCGCGAGCGCGCCGCTTGGCGGCGGCGCCTACCGCGTCCTCGAGATCGAGGATCACGGTGTCGGAGCGCTCGGCCGCCTTGGCGAACCTGTCTGGGCGGTCCCCCGGGCAGAACAACAGCGCGGGTCCGATCATGGCCGGTCCTCGTCTGGAGCGACCGCGTCGGCGTTCCCCGCCCGCTCCCGGTGCGCCTTTTCGGTCCACACCAACACCGAGCGGGTCGCGAGCGCGACGACCGTGCCCTCCTGATTGCGCCCGGTGTGCCGCAGCGTCACGACCCCCTGGCCGGGCCGGGACTTCGACGGCCGCTTGTCGAGCAACTGGGTCTCGGAGTAGAGCGTGTCGCCGTGGAAGAGCGGGTGCGGGAAGGACACCTCGGTGAAGCCGAGGTTCGCCACGATCGTCCCCTGGGTGAGCTGGCCGACCGAAGCGCCGACCAGCGTGGCCAACGTGAACATCGAGTTCACCAGCCGCTGGCCGAAGGGTTGCTCGGCCGCGAAGGCCGCGTCCAGGTGCAGCGCCTGGGGGTTCATGGTCAGCGTGGAGAAGAGCACGTTGTCCGCCTCGGTGACGGTGCGCCCCGGGCGGTGCAGGTAGCGCGCGTCGGCCTCGAACTCCTCGAAGTACAGTCCGCGCTGCTCGATGTCGGCCATGATCAGCCCGCCAGGCCGAGTTCGCGCGCGATGATCATCAACTGCACCTCGGTGGTGCCCTCGCCGATCTCGAGGATCTTCGAGTCGCGGTAGTGCCGGGCCACCGGATTCTCGTTGAGGAAGCCGTAGCCGCCGAAGATCTGGGTCGCCACCCGGGCGTTGTCCATCGCGGCTTCGCCGGCGGTGAGCTTGGCAATGGAGGCCTCGGTCTTGAACGGCCGGCCGGCGACCAGCTTGCGCGCGGCGTCGAGCCAGCACAACCGGGCCTGGTGCACGCGGGCCTGCATCCTGGCGATGGTGAAGGCGATGTGCTGGTGGCTGCCGATGTTGGTGCCGAACACGTGCCGGGTCTTGGCGTAGCGCACAGCCTCCTCGAGGCAGCCCTGAGCCGCCCCGGTGGCCAGGGCGGCGAAGGCGATGCGGCCCTCGTCGAGGGTCTGCAGGAAGTTGGCGTAACCGCGCCCGCGCTCGCCCAGCAGGTGCGATTCGGGCACCCGCACGCCGCGCAGCGTCAGCGGATGGGTGTCGCTGGTGTGCCAGCCGACCTTGTCGTAGGAAGGCTCGACGGTGAACCCCGTGGTGCCGCTGGGCACGATGATGCTGGAAAGCTCTTTACGCACCGACCCGTCCGGTCGCTCGGACTCCCCGGTGACCGCGGTGATCGTCACGAGTGAGGTGATCGGCGTCCCGGAGTTGGTGATGAACTGCTTCGAGCCGTTGATCACCCATTCACCGTCGTCGAGTTGAGCGTGCGTCCGGGTGGCCCCGGCGTCGGAGCCCGCCTCGGCCTCGGTGAGCCCGAAGCCGGCGAGGGCGCGACCGGTGAGCAGATCGGGCAGCCACGTCGCGCGCTGCTCGTCGCTGCCGTGGCGGTAGATCGGCATGATGCCGAGACCCACGCCGGCCTCGAGGGTGACCGCGATCGATTGGTCGACGCGACCGAGCGCCTCCACGGCCAGGCACAGCTGCAGGTAATCCTTGCCCCGACCACCGATCTCGGTGGGGAAGGGGAGGCCGAACAGGCCCATCTCGCCCAGCTGCGCGATGATCTCCATCGGCAGGCGCCGCTCGGTGTCGTAGGAGTACGCGGCGGGCGCGACGACCGTGTCGGCGAACTCCGCCACCTGGTCGTAGAGGCCTTGCTCTTCGTCGCTGAAGTCGTAGTTCACGAGGTGGCGCCTTTCGTCGGAGTGTCTGCTGAGGATTCGGGTTTATGGGATTCGCGGGGGTCGCGGCTGGCCTCGACGGTGGCGACGGCGTGGCCGCGGCCGACGCGATCCCCGAGGGCGACGTGTAAGGCCACCTGGCCGGCGTGCGGAGCGACGACGCGGTACTCCATCTTCATCGCCTCGATCGTGACAACCGGATCGCCGCCCTCGACCTCGGCGCCGTCCGCCACGGCGAGCGCGACGACGGTGCCCGGCATCGGCGTGCGCAGGACGGAATCGGCGGACTCCGCGGGGCCACCCCGTTCGGCGATGGATCTCGCGACTCGCTCCTCGCGGTCGAGCACCCGCACGGCGACCGTGGTTCCGCGCCGGGGCGTCCATCGATGGGTCCAGAACGTGGCGTCGGGGGCCAGCGCCAGCGTCACCGCGTCGTCGTCGGCATGCTTTTCGGCACCGTTGGAATGGTCCTGCGAGGCCGGGCCGCCCCTCACGTTGACCGGCACCTCGACCGCGTCGGCACCGTCGGGCTCCAGGGTGTACCGGGCGGGCCGGTGTTCGCCCACCCGCCACCCGTCGCCGGCGAGCCAAGGCGGTCCGATGGTGCCCAGGTAGAGGGCGTCCCGGCCGGCGTCGTCCGCGGCGCGACGCATCCCGAGCTCGTGCGCCCGGTCTGCCACCGCGGTAAGCACCCCGTCCGCAGCGACCGACGGCGCCACGGGCAGCAGTTGATCGATCAGTCCGGTGTGGAGGTCGCCGGACTGCACGGCCGGTTCGGCCAGCAACTCCTGCAGGAAGTCCAGGTTGGTGTCGAGTCCGAGCACCACGGTCTGGGCGAGCGCCCGCTGCAGCCGGTCGAGCGCCTCGCGACGGTCGGCGCCGTGGGCGATGATCTTGGCCAGCATCGGATCGTAGTCCGCGCCGACGTCGAGCCCGGCGAGCAGCGAGGAGTCGACGCGCACGCCGGGTCCGCGCGGCTCGCGCAGTTCGACGACGCGCCCGGTGGCGGGCAGGAACCTGCGGGCCGGCGATTCGGCGTAGAGCCGGGCCTCGACGGCGTGTCCGGTGAGTACGACGTCGCTCTGGGCGATGGCGAGCGACGCGCCGGCGGCGACGCGCACCTGCTGTTCGACCAGGTCGATGCCGGTGACGAGTTCGGTCACCGGGTGCTCGACCTGGAGCCGGGTGTTCATCTCGATGAAGAAGAACTCCTCGGGCGAGGCGTCCGAGACGAGGAATTCGACGGTCCCGGCGCCGAGATAATCGACGCTGCGGGCCGCGTCGCACGCCGCGGCGCCGATGCGCGCCCGCGTGCCGGGGTCGAGCAGCGGCGAGGGCGCCTCCTCGATCACCTTCTGGTGGCGGCGTTGCAGCGAGCATTCGCGTTCGCCGAGGTGGAGGACGGCGCCGTGCGCGTCGGCCAACACCTGCACCTCGATGTGCCGCGGGCGCTCGATGAGGCGCTCGAGCAGCAGCGTGTCGTCGCCGAAGGCGCTGCTCGCCACGCGTCGCGCGGTGGTGAGCCCATCGGCCAGGTCCCGGGGTTCCCGCACGAGCTGCATGCCCTTGCCGCCGCCGCCGGCTGAGGGTTTGATCAGCAGCGGATAGCCGATCCGGTCGGCCTCGGCGGCCAGGTCGTCGTCGCTCGCGTCGGCGAGGGTGCTGCCGGGCACCGTCGGCACCCCGCATGTGGCGACGTGGCTCTTGGCGCGGATCTTGTCGCCCATCACCTCGAGGGCGCGCACGCCGGGTCCGATGAAGACGATCCCGGCGTCGGTGCACGCTCTGGCGAACGCGACGTTCTCCGAGAGGAACCCGTATCCAGGGTGGATGGCGTCGGCGCCCGAGGAGCGGGCAGCGGCCAGGATCCGCTCGACCGACAGGTAGCTCTCGGCCGCCGGGGCCGGTCCCAGCCGCACCGCCTCGTCGGCGAGCGCCGCGTGCCGCGCCTCTCGATCGGCGTCGCTGTAGACCGCGATCGAGCGGATGCCGAGGCGCCGCAGGGTGGAGATGACGCGGCAGGCGATCTCGCCACGGTTGGCCACCAGCACCGTGGAGAAGAGCGGGGGGTGAGCGGTGGGGGTTCGGGCGCTCGGGTTCTCGGCGGTCTCGTGCACGGTCATCGGCTCACATCCTGAACAGGCCGAAGGCCGGGTCGGGCAGCGGGGTGCGAGCACAGACGTCGAGGGTTAGGCCGAGCACCGTGCGGGTGTCCGCCGGGTCGATCACGCCGTCGTCCCACAGGCGCGCGGTCGAGTAGTACGGATTGCCCTGTTCCTCGTACTGCTCCCGGATCGCCGAGGTGAATTTTTCCTCTTCCTCTTTCGCCCACCGTTCGCCGCGGGCGTCGAGCTGGTCGCGCTTGACGGTGGCGAGCACGCTGGCCGCCTGCTCACCGCCCATCACCGAGATGCGGGCGTTCGGCCACATGAACAGGAACCGCGGCGAGTACGCGCGCCCGCACATCGAGTAGTTGCCGGCCCCGAACGAGCCACCGATGACGACCGTGATCTTGGGCACCCGGGTGGTGGCGACGGCGGTGACCAGCTTGGCGCCGTGCTTGGCGATGCCGCCCGCCTCGGCGTCGCGGCCCACCATGAATCCCGAGATGTTTTGGAGGAAGATCAGCGGGATGCCGCGCTGATCGCACAGCTCGATGAAGTGCGCACCCTTGAGGGCGGACTCGCTGAAGAGCACGCCGTTGTTGGCGAGAATGCCGACCGGGTTGCCGTGCAGGTGGGCGAAACCGGTGACCAGGGTGTCGCCGTAGTCGCGCTTGAACTCGTGGAACTCGCTGGCGTCGACGAGCCGGCCGATGACCTCGCGCACGTCGTAGGACTGGTGCGTCTGCGTGGGGATCACGCCGTACAGATCGTCGGCCGCCAGCTCCGGCGGGCGCGGCGGGCGCGCCGCCCAGGCCGGCGGATGGGGGGGCGGCAGGGTGGCCACGATGTCGCGCACGATCTGCAGCGCGTGGTCGTCGTTCTCGGCCAGGTGATCGGCGACCCCGGAGATCGCGGTGTGCAACGCCCCGCCGCCGAGCTCCTCGGCGGTGACCTCCTCGCCGATCGCGGCCTTCACCAGCGGCGGCCCGCCCAAAAAGATGGTGCCCTGCTCGCGCACGATCACCGTCTCGTCGCTCATCGCCGGCACGTAGGCGCCGCCGGCCGTGCACGAGCCGAGCACCGCCGAGATCTGCGGGATGCGCTCGGCGGACATCCGCGCCTGGTTGTAGAAGATCCGCCCGAAGTGCTCACGGTCGGGGAACACCTCGTCCTGGAGCGGCAGGAACGCGCCACCGGAATCGACGAGGTAGATGCACGGCAGCCGGTTCTCCCGGGCGATCTCCTGGGCGCGCAGATGCTTCCTGACCGTCATCGGGTAATACGTGCCGCCCTTCACGGTGGCGTCGTTGCAGATCACCATGACGTGCCGGGCCCCCACCAGACCGATGCCGGTGAGGAGGCCCGCTCCGGGCGAGGCGTCGCCGTAGAGTCCGGTCGCCGCGAGCGGTGCGATCTCGAGGAACGGGCTGCCCTCGTCGAGAAGGCGATCGACGCGATCCCGCGGGAGGAGCTTGCCGCGGGCGACGTGACGCTCCCGTGAGGTCGGCGACCCGCCTCGGGCAGCGACCGCGAGGCGCTGGTGTAGCTCGTCGACGAGCGCCGCCTGAGCCGCGGCGTTCTCGACCGCGCGCTCGTCGGAGGCGCTGATCGTGCTCGAGATCCTACCCATGCGGTTTGGTCTCCAGTGACGGCGGTCGGCGGGCCCGGGCAGACGATCCTGTCGCCCGCCGAGGATTTCGGTTAGTCTTCACTAACTGGTATCGAGGTTAGTGAGTGTTAACTGAAATGGCAAGCAGCACCGCAGCACGCCGCCCCGGGCCCGGCACCGACCGCAGCCGGGCGAAGGCGAGCCGACGCCACTCAATCGTGCATGCGGCCGCGGCGCTGTTCGCCGAGCGCGGCTTCGCCGGGGTGAGCCTCGAAGAGATCGGCGCGGAGGTCGGCATCAGCGGCCCCGGGTTGTACCGGCATTTCGCCAGCAAGCAAGCGCTGCTCGCGGCGGTGCTCACCGAGGCGTCCGACGGGTTGCTCGCCGGCGGTCGCGCCGTCCTCGCCGACGCCCGTCCCGCGCACCTATCATCCGATGGCGGCGAGGCGTTGCGGGCCCTGATCCACTTTCACGTGGACTTCGCCTTGGGCAACGCCGACGTCATCGTGGTCCAAGACCACGACATGGCGAGCCTGACCGAGGGCGACCGGCACACCGTGCGACGCGTGCAGCGCGAGTACGTCGAGAGTTGGGTGGCCGTGTTGGCCGGTTTGTGGCCTGATCGGGCCCGATCGGAGTTGCGCGTCCGCGCCCACGCGGCGTTCGGTCTGCTCAACTCCACGCCGCACAGCGCCCGCATCCATGGGGGCCCGCCCGCGGACGATGTCGTCCGCGGCGTCTTGGAGGAGATGGCGTGGCGAAGCCTCGCGCCGTGACGCTGTAGCGAACCGGGCCTCGCGCGGAGGGTGGCCTGGTTGGCTCTCAGTCTGTGAGCAGCTCGACCACGCATCGAAGCCCCCCGCGGCACGGGCGAGGCGAGCGTCGCCGGTGACCAGCGGAGCGTCCAGCAGCTCGGCCAGCACGACGTAGACGGCGTCATAGGCGGTGACGTTTTCGCGCAGTTCCCAGACTCGGCGGAGGAGCGGCGTGTGCTCCCAGCGGATGGCGGCGAGGTTGGCGAGATCATCCAGGACGTCGGTAGCTACTTCGGCGTCGGTCTGGCCGAGGCGGACTCGTCGGTGCAGCGCAGAGGTGACCTCCACGTCGAGTAGGTGTGGCACATGCAGGTCAGGATCTTGACGAAGCCGCTCGCGAGCGAGGGCCCCGGATCCGCTCGAACTCAGCAACGCCGAGACGACGATCGAGGCGTCGGCGACGATCACTCGGGCGGGCGCTCGGCGCGGACAGCCTCGCGGGCTTCGGAGAAGGTCATCGGGTCGCCGTTGCGGCGAGCGGCTCGATCGAACAGGTCCGCCAGAGTGGGCCGTTGGGCGAGCCGAGTCAACTCCTGCCTGGTGAAGTCCGACATGCTCATGCCTACGGCCGCGGCGCGACGCCGGAGTTCTGCGTGCACGTCGTCGGGGACGTCTCGGACTTGCAGCATCTTGGTCATCGAAACATGTTATTTACATGTTCGTTTATGTAGCAAGCATGAAGTGAGGTCTCCTCCTTAGAACACGTGAGGAAATAAGTACGTCTAGTGACGGTTTGGGTGGGATCATGGTGTATGGCTATCGCACCAGAGACCATGGACATGTTGCGGGCGAAGTTCGATGCGCTGCTTCCGCACCTGGATGAGCGTGCGCAG
>JBBSOW010000079.1:0-14019 GCA_038259365.1 Propionibacteriales bacterium | reverse complement strand
GTCCCGGCGAGGTCGTCGAGGAGATCCTCGGCTGGCTGGAGGGCGAACCGGTCCGAGGGGTTGAGCGGTGAAACGCATCGACGTTACCGCCGAACGTCCCTACACCGTCTGCCTCGGTCACGGCGCCTTGGCCGAGCTTCCCGCGTTGGTGGGCGAGGCCGAGCGGATCGCCATCCTCGCGCCGGCCAGCCTGCGGGATTGGCTGCCGCGGCTCACGGACGCTCTGAACGCGCGCGTGCACGCGCGCGTGCGCATCGTCGAGGTGCCAGACGCCGAACGTGCCAAGACCCCCGAGGTCTTGGCGAACTGCTGGGCCGCGCTCGCCGAGGCCGGGCTCACCCGCTCCGACCTGGTGATCGGGTTCGGCGGGGGAGCCACCACGGACCTGGCCGGGTTCGTGGCCGCCACTTACCTCCGGGGGGTCGATCTCATCACCGTCCCGAGCACCGTGCTGGGCATGGTCGACGCCGCCGTGGGCGGCAAGACCGGCATCAACATCGCGGCGGGCAAGAACCTCGTCGGCGCCTTCTACGAGCCGCGCGCGGTGCTGTGCGATCTGGACCTGTTGGCGAGCCTCCCGCCGGCGGACCTGCGGGCCGGCCTGGCCGAGGTGGCCAAGTGCGGCTTCATCGCCGATCCCCAGATCCTGGCCATCATCGAGGCCGCCCCCGAGGCCGTCGTCGATGCCGCGTCACCCGAACTGGCCGAGATCATCGCCCGGGGGATCGCGGTGAAGGCCGAGACGGTGAGCCAGGATCTTCGCGAGCGCACGAGCTCGGGCGAACGGGTGGGGCGCGAGCTGCTGAACTACGGCCACACCCTGGCCCACGCCATCGAGCGGGCCGAGAATTACCGGATGCGCCACGGCGACGCCGTCGCGATCGGCATGTGCTTCGCCGCCGAGCTGGCGCGGGTGAGCGGCCGCCTCGACGACGCCGTCGCCGATCGGCACCACAGCATCCTGGAGACGCTGCAGTTGCCGACCGGCTACGCCGCCGAGGCCTGGCCCGAGCTGTACGCGGCGATGTTCTTGGACAAGAAGACCCGCGGCAGCACGTTGCGGTTCGTCGTCCTGGACGCCCTCGCCCGGGCCTCGATCCTCACCGGGCCGCAGGAGCAGACCCTCCGCTCCGCCTACGCGGCCATCTCCTCGTAGGGTCCGATCAGGCGAGCTGCCCGCGCACCTCTTTGGCCACGGCGCCGCCGTCGGCGCGCCCCTTGGTGGCCGGGGTGAGGACGCCCATCACCTTGCCCATGGCCCGCATGCCCTGATCCGCGACGCCCAGCTCGGTGATGGTGGCCGAAACCAGCTCGGCGATCTCGGCCTGGCTCATCGCGGCGGGGAGGTAGTCGGCCAGGATCTCCAGCTCCTCGCGCTCGACGGCGGCCAGATCCTCGCGGTTGGCCGCCTCGTAGGCCTCCAAGGACTCCCGGCGGGTCTTGGCCTCGCGGACGAAGATGTCGTCGACCTGCTCCTCGCTCGCCGCGGTGGCCTCGGTGCCCGACACCTCGGCCTGCATGACCGACGTCAGGACCGCCCGCAGCGTGCGCACGCGGCTCTTGTCCTTGGCCTTCATGGCCGTGGTGAGGTCGGAGCGGAGTTCGGTCTTGGTGGTCATGGCGTCAGCCTTTCACGGCTGGGGCCGTTCGCGCGCCGGGTTTTTGGTCGCGACGAGGACGTGACCCGCAAAACGTATGTTGTTGTGTCGCGGGAATTGGCTGAGATTGTCTGTACAGAAATGGAGTACAGGCCCGGGTGGTGGCGAACGGGGTGGTGATAGATCCGTACATGGGCAAATGATCGGCTGCATCCGGGAGAATAGGATGTCAGCGCTGGCACAGATCGACCATCGGAGTATCCGCCCGGCCACGACGGACGGAAACCAAAGTGCTGCTCTTACCGTAAACGGCATCACGACCACACGATCAACTCACCTCTGTGGCATCCGAGCGGTCGCACCCGGGACCAACTGGGGCCAACTGGGGCCATCATCCCGGGTTGGGTGCCAAGTCGGCCGCGTGATCGGCCGTGTTGCGTATCGCTGGAGGACTCGACGGTCTGGCGCAGGGATGTCGGTTTCCTCGAATCAACCGGCCAGAGCCGCAATTGAGTGAGATATTGGGGTTCAGGAGGGGTCTAAATGGGTACCAATGAGGACGAGGCCGAGAACCGTGAACCCGAGCGCTCGGTCGCTTCGACTGGGACCAAAAAGAGCCCGACCGGTCAACGCCTGGTTACCACCGTAAACAAGCTCAAGAAGCACCCGATTTGGGTGTTGCTCGGCATGGTTATTGCGGTGATCCTCGTGATGGGTCAGCTCGCCGATTCGATTCCTTCGATCGGAAAGGTCCTGAGTGGGATTGTGTCACCCTTCCTCGAGCGCGAACCTAGGCAAGACCTGGCGTACGCGAGTTCGGCGGGAATCCTCCTAAAGGTTCCCGGCGCTCCGCCTCGGCTCCTGGCGCCCGTGGCAGACACTGAATCTGTCGTCGAACTTCGGTGGTCAGAGAATGGAAAGCAGCTGGCCGCCCTGATCGCCCGCCAGGAACCCGGAGACGAATGGCCTAGCCTGGAGGATCGTCGCATCTGGTACGTCGACCTACTGAAGAATGAAGAGGGATCGTGGCCATGCCGCGACTGCGGATCGATTGCTTTCACCGGTAATAAAGTCCTCAGTCTATCCGATGGCGACGGTATCCGACTCCGTGTCTTCTCCCTTGACGACCTCCCAACTTCCCCTGCGTTCTCGGGGCCGGACTGGGGAATCAAACAACGGCAGGAGGACGTTGCCTCAATCCTCGGCGGCGGGCCTGCCGGACTGCTGTTTGCGATCGCTGACCCCGCCGGAGTGAGCGCGCAAGGTGGTCCCCAACTCATCTACCGCACTGATTCGGCAGGTCATACTTCCTTTCTAGGCAAGACCGGCTCGTACGTAGGGGTGGAGGGCGGCGTGACTCGAACTGGGGGGCGTGAGATTGCGGTTGTCTATACCGTGCACGGATCTGCCTGTGACAATGTCGACCACGTCGCCGTGATTAATCTCACCAACAACTCTCGACGTGAACTCTCTGAACCGGAGACGATCAAGGGGTGGCGGATCAACTCTGTCGATTGGTCCGCCGAGGGCGACCTTGTCAGTGTTCGTTACGAGATATCACGAAGTTGTAGCGCGTTGGCGTCCGATCCGCACATCGCCCGGTGGGACGGTCGGGCGTGGCAGCGGATCGAGGACACTGAAGGCTCGGTGGTGGTTGCGGCCGGTAATGACGGTGCGCTTGGCGCGCTCCGGCAAACAAAAGCCGCAGAGACGCTTCAGCTCCATGTTCTCTACCCCGGAGAACGCGACTGGACTGTGATCGCCGAAGAGGCTGAGAGCATCGCTTGGCGACCGCCATCGTGACGGACCAGATTGCTGCACTCAACACGTCTTAGCCAAGAACAAGTACGCCGTTAGGTCCTTGGCGGGTCACGCAATCCCCGACCACACCGCGGCGACGGCCTTCTGGCGCCGCGCCATTCCCGCTCCGCTCGAGGAGACGGTTCTCGACGACGGCAGCATCAATCGAACCCTTCACAGCGGGTTGCTGCTGGGCCCGCCGACACGACGTCGCATCGTGAAGGACGAAAGGGTGGACACTATTTTCTCCGACGAGGGCGACTCGCAGCGACGGCGGCGTAGTGATGGAGTTCAGACTCCAGGATTGCCTCGCCGTGGGCCGCGGTGGAGAGCCCGGCGCGTAGCTCGTCTAGCTCGACGCTGGGAATGGTCCCGACGATGACGCTGAGGCCGGAGTCTGGCTGTGGTGCTTCGGGGCTTGCGCGGAGACGGCCGATTAGGTTCAGCACGCTTGATACGTTGTCGTCGGGCGTCTCGATACAGAATCGGTCGACAGGCTCACACACGAGAGTGCCCGCCCGTTTGACGGCGTCGTTGACGACGGCCGATAGCGTGTGGCGGACGTCGGCGGCGGAGGGTCCGGCAGAGGGATAGTCGCTGTCGGTGACGGTGACTCGGATGTCGGTGACGGGCCAGCCGTGGGGTCCTGCCGCGAGGGGTTCTTCGAGGTAGCCCAGAAGAGCGGCGCGGAATCCCTCGAGAGTGGCGTAGACGTGCATGGGTAGGGAAAGCCGGTCCGCGGTGACGACGAGTTCGACTCCGGACTCGGCGGGGCCCGGTTCGACGGTCACGCCGAGCGAGTAGCCGTAGAGGTGACCGGGGTCGCCCATCCGGCGGATGGCCGAGGCTCGCCCGGCTGGCCGTTCGACGCAGATGACGGTGGGGGCCTGGAAGTCGACCTCGACCCCGTAGTCGTTGGCCAAGGTGTCGGCAATGACCTCCTGTTGGACCGCCCCGTACACGCTGACGCGCTGGGCGCCGTACTGATCGTCGGGGCGAAGCCGGATGAGCGGGTCGACGTCGGCCAAGTCGGTCAGAGCCCGGTGCAGCTTGCCGCGGTGGGCAGGATTTCGGGCCACGATGGTGCTCTGGAGGGCTGGCGGTGGGAACGATACAACGGGAACGGACCGAGCGGCCGCACCAAGCCAGTCCCCGACCTGAGCGGCGGCAAGACCATGCACTCGAGCGATCTGGCCAGCGGCGCCCCGGCGACGGCTGACCGGGCCACCGGGTTCATACACCTCAAGGGCGGTGGCGGTTCCGACGCGATCAGGGCCAAGCTCGACTGCATCTCGTACCGCAAGCGTGCCGCTGCGCATCCGAACGGTGCACACCCGATCTCCGGCAGGCGTTCGCTCGATCTTGAACACCTGTCCCGACGCTGAGCCCTCCTCAGCCCCGGGTTCGGCGGGCACCAGGGTGCTGAGGGTGTCGATGAGTTGGGGGAGGCCTGCCCCGGTCCGGGCCGACCCGAACAAGACGGGGTGGACCACGCCGTGTCGAGTCAACCGGCCAAGCACCTCCCGTATGCGTCTTGGCGCGGCTGGTCGATTCTGGCGTACCCAGTCTTCGAGGAGGTCGTCGTCGTACTCGGCAACCCGGGCGGTGAGCACCTCGGCCACGGCGTGATCGTCCAGTTTCGACGAAATGAAGGCCGCCTGGGGCGTGCCCTGGTCGTGGACACCCCCGAGTGGAACCAACGCCGAGCTCAACCTCCGCTGGATGGCGTCAAGCACTCTGCTCGGCTCCGCTCCAGGTCTGTCGATCTTGTTGATCCATACCACTGTGGGGACGCCGAGTCGCCGTAGCGCCCGGTGCAACACGATCGTCTGGACTTGAACGCCCTCCACGGCCGACAACACAAGGACCGCGGCGTCGAGCACGGCCAGAGAGCGGTCTACCTCGGCAATGAAGTCGGGATGTCCGGGGGTATCGACCAGATTCACCGTGACGTCGCCGATGGTGAACGTGGCGACGGCTGTGCGGATGGTGATTCCGCGGCGACGTTCCATCGCCAAGCTGTCGGTCTGGGTGGTGCCGTCATCGACACGCCCAAGGTGATCCAGTGCCCCGCCCGCGTGCAGGAGAGCTTCCGTCAGGCTGGTCTTACCCGCATCGACGTGGGCCAGGACACCGAGATTGAGCCATCGTCGGCTCCGGTTCACGCCCGCTTGTGGCTCAGGTGGGGTTGCCGAGCCGTCGATCGAATGTGATTGCTGCAAGTTTCCTCGGATGCCGGAGAGTGACGGATGGGCATACGAGGCTTGGCATGGTTGATCGTTCCTGTCCTGGTGGCGATCTGCGAGGGGAACCTACAGGATCGAGTTGAACCCGAAACTTACTACCTTGTCAAACACTTTTCGCCTTCCCGGGTGTGGGTCACCCGACTCTTGCGTCCCACCAGTTTGGCTCACCAGGTGAGGTCGATGCCCAGCGATTCGGCGAACGCCTGCGCCAGAGCGGTCGGGTCGCCGCCGCTGATCCGAGCCCCGCGTAGCTGGGCCATCCCGCTCGCGCCGGCGAACGTGCAGTCCTCGAAGATCACCCGCGTTGCCCGCAGGCCCGAGAACTGGGCGCCGCTGAGATTGCAGCGCGCGAAGCTCACGTCCTCCAGCACCGCCTCGGCGAGATCGAACTGGGTGAGCTGACAGTCGGTGAAGGCGCTACGACGGAGCTTGGTCTGGCGTAGGTTGATCAGGCTGCCGGTGCAGCCGGTCACGGTGACGTCGGACAGGTTGCCACCGGCGAGCTGCAGGCCGGTCAGGCGGCACTGATCGAGTTCGACGCGACGCCACGCGGTCTCGGTGTGGGCCATGTTGGCCAGGTCGCTGTGGCTCAGCGCCGTGTTGGACCAGTCGGGCTTGCGCCACCTCGAGCCCGACAGCGAACACCGCTCGAAGCGGCACCCACTCACCTCGAGCAGGTCCAGCCCTTCGACCTCCAGGTGCAGGTCGCTGAATAGGGTGTCATCGAGCAGGGCGTCGTCGCGTAGGTCCGCCGCCGATCCGACACGTTGCGGGCTCGGATCGGCGCGCAACGGATGCTTGGGCGGTTTCATGGGTCCTCCAAAGTGATGCGCCACCGCTAGCTGTTCCGGTCCGGCGGCGTTACACCAGCGTGCCGCCGGACGCTCAATCCAGCAACCGCTCGGCCGTTTCGAGGAATGGCCGCCCGAGCCGCTCGGCGCCGAAACCCATGACGTAGAGCCCAGTGGAGACCCGTTCGAGGTATCCCCACTCCCAGATTGCCTGCGCATCGAGTCCCGACCGCTGAGCCAGCAGTGCGCAGTAACCGCCCAACACCGCGCGTGGGTCCTGGCCAATCAACTGGCTGCACCAGTCGCGCAGCACGACACCAAGGTCATACGCCTGGTCGCAGCGGAAGCCGTCGGGATCGACCAGCAGGAAGCCCGAGCGCGCGTCGAGGCGCGGACTGAGGACCTGCAGGGCGTTGGCGGGATGCGGATCGCCGTGCACGACCATCCACCGCCCTTGGGTGAGCGCCGTGGCCCGGCGGTCGGCGTACAGCAGGGCCTGGTCAATCACCCGGCCAGGACAGGGCCGCCCGAGCTGTTGCCACCGATCGCCCACCGAGTTGCGCAACGCGGTCGCCTTGTCGTCGACGCCGATCCGCACCTGCGCAGCCGTCTCCAGCGGCACTCGCCAGGCCGGCACCAGGGTGTCTGCTAACGCCTCCAACGTCCGCTCCGGTGACCAGCCCCGCCACTGGAGCCCGGTGCCCAGTGACTCCATCAAGATCGCGTCGTGTTCGGCGTCGTACCCTTCGAACGTCGCGTAGCCGACACCGGCCGCGCTGGCCAGTACGCGTGCCTCCTGTCTCAGCGGATGTCCGGGGATGGCCACCTTGAGGACGCGGTCCTCGCCGGCCGCGGTGCGGACGCGCGTCACGTAGGAGGCGCTCCCGCCGGGCAGCCCGCGGCCGATGGTGAGCGACCACCGAGCGGCCAGGGCCTGCAGGGTCGACGGCAGTAGTCGGTGCCACTGGGTGCCCTCCTCGCCGAGGGCAGCCAGCTTCGCGCGGGTCAGCGGCTGCAGGCGGATGTTGGTGGGCGAACTCAACGCAGCGACCCCGGCTGGCCGGCGCCCGACAATACGTCGAACGGATTCACGCGTCCTGCTGTGGGATCAGCCAAACCCGCTCGCTCGGCACCGCGGCGTCGAGTAGCAGGATGCTGGTCGACCTGTCACCACGGTCACCGACCCTGACTCCCACATCCCCGTCGGGGCCGACGGTGACCTCGACGCGGGCGCCGGGCACCAAACCCCGCTCCGCCAGCGGTGGCAGTGCGGAGCTGTCGGCGTCGGAGATCCGGGTCACGGTATACCGGCCGGGCGGGGCGGCGCTGAGCCGGACGGCGTCGGCGGGGCGGCGGGTGGAGCCGTCCTTGCCCGGGATGGGATCGCCGTGCGGATCGGCGGCGGGGTCGCCCAGAGCCTTGGCTATCCGGTCGATCAACTCGTCGGAGACCGCGTGTTCGAGCCGTTCGGCTTCGGCGTGCACCTCCTCCCAGCCGTAGTCCAAAAAGGAGACCAGGAACATCTCCAGGAGGCGGTGCCGGCGCACCATGGCGATCGCCAGTCGGGCACCGTGCTCGGTGAGCCGCACGGGTTTGTAGCGCTGGTAATGCACCAGCCCCTGACCGGCCAGCCGCTGCACCGCATCGGTGACCGCGGCGGGAGTGGTGCCGAACTTCGCGGCCAGCTCGGAGGCGGTGATGGGCCGATCGTCCCACTCGGTGGCCGACCAGATCGTCTTGAGGTAGTCCTGGGCGACGGGGCTGATGGCGTCGAGCAGCTCAGGGCCGGGCCGATTCGCCGACTTGCTCGCCGGGTTCATGCCGCCCCCGCGGCCGTGAGCGCGATGAGGGCCACGTTCAGCACGACGATGAGTCCGGCCACCGTCCAGCCGAGCGCACGGACGACGGGGCCGTTGCGGAAGGGGCCCATCAGCTCCGTGCTACCGGTGTAGCGGATCAGCGGGATGACAGCGAACGGGATGCCCAGGCTCAAGAAGACCTGAGAGATCACCAGGGCCCAGGTCGGATCGACGCCGACGCTCAACAAGACGATGGCGGGGATCAGCGTCACGGCCCGGCGAGCCACCAGGGGAAACTTGACTCGGAGCAGCCCGCTCATGATCGACGCCCCGGCGTAGGCCCCCACCGAGGTCGAGGCGAGCCCCGAGGTGAGCAGCCCGATCGCGAAGACGACGCCGATGCCCGGGCCGAGGGTGGCCGAGATCGCGGCGTGCGCACCTTCGATGGAGTCGGTGCCCTCGACGCCGAACAGGTTTCCGGCGGCCAGCAACAGCATGGCGATGTTCACCGAACCGGCTACGGCCAGCGCCAGGCCGACATCGAGTCGCGTGCCCGTCAACAGCCGGGCGGTCGAACGCGGCGAGGTGGGTTGGCCGAAACGATCCCGGGCCAGCGAGGAGTGGAGGTAGATCGCGTGCGGCATCACCGTCGCGCCCAGCATGCTGGCGGCCAGGAGCACGGTAGGAGTGCCCTCGAAGCGCGGCACCAGCCCGATAGCGGCGTCGCTCCACGAGATCGGGCCGACGAACAACCCCGAGACGAACCCCACGGTGATGATCAGCAGCAGCCCGCTGATGATGAACTCGAAGGGCCGTTGACCCCGCCGGTCTTGCACCAGCAGCAGCAGCATGCTGATCACCCCGACGATCAACCCGCCCAACGGAAGGGGAAGCCCGAACAAGATGTGGAGGGCGATCGCCCCGCCGATGATCTCGGCGAGATCCGTGGCGGCGGCGATGACCTCGGCCTGGCCCCAAAACAGCAGCCGACGACGGCGGGGCAGACGGTCGCCCAGCACCTCTGGAAGGCTACGTCCCGTGACCAGCCCCAACTTGGCCGAGAGGTACTGCACCAGGATCGCCATGGCGTTGGCCAAGACGAGCACCCACACGAGCAGGTAGCCGTACTGAGCGCCCGCGCTGACGTTGGCCGCCACGTTCCCGGGATCGACGTAGGCGATCGCGGCGACGAAGGCGGGGCCGAGTAGGTAGCCAAGGGGTCGCCGCTGGTGCCCGCGTGGGGCCGCCGTCGAACCGACCCCCTCAGGGTTCAGCTGGTGCACGTTGACCTCCGCGAAGTTCAGCTACCTTAAGCCTGAAAGTTAAGCTAGCTAAATAACAGGCGGTGGCGCAAGGGCTCGAGCACGGCAGGGACGGGCCGGGTGCGGGAAATCGGCAAACGCCGGGACTCCCGTTAGACTGAACCGTCGATTTCGGCTCGGCGAATCCGCAGACAAGAAGGGTAGTGACTCGTGGCCTCCACGAACGACATCAAGAACGGCATGGTCTTGGATCTGGACGGCCAGTTGTGGTCGGTCATCTGGTTCCAGCACCACAAGCCCGGCAAGGGCAACACCGTCATGCGAACCAAGCTGAAGCACGTCCTCACCGGCAAGATCGTCGATCGCACGTTCAACGCCGACACCAAGGTGGACACCGCCGTCGTCGATCGCCGCGAGATGCAGTACCTCTACCACGACGGCGAAGGTTGGGTGTTCATGGACACCTCGACCTACGATCAGCTCAGCCTCAGCGAGCAGGTCGTCGGCGATGCGAAGAACTACCTCCTCGAGGAGCAGACCGCCACGGTGGCGCTGCACGAGGAGAATCCCCTCTACATCGAGCTTCCCGCCTCCGTCGAACTGAAGATCGCCTACACCGAGCCCGGCCTGCAGGGCGACCGCTCCTCGGGCGGCACCAAGCCGGCCACCACCGAGACCGACCTGACCATCCAGGTTCCGCTGTTCATCACCAACGACGAAAAAGTTCGCGTGGACACTCGCACGGGCGAGTACCTCGGTCGCGTCACCAGCTGATGGTGGCGAGCGACCGCCCTCCCCGCGCCCACCTCTCGGCCCGCAGCAAGGCCCGCAAACGGGCGCTGGACATCCTCTTCGCCGCCGAGCTGCGCGACGCCGATCCGCTCGTCATCTTGGCCGAGCGCCAAGCCGACGGCGATCCGCCGGTCAACCCGTTCACCACCGAGCTGGTCGAAGGGGTCACCACCCACCGGCTCGAGATCGATCGGCGGATCGCGGAATCGCTGTCGCGTGAGTGGACGTTGGACCGAATGCCGCGCGTCGATCGCGTGGCCGCCCGGATCGCGGTCTACGAGCTGGATCACTCCGACATCTCGATGAAGGTGGCCATCTCCGAAGCCATCGCGCTCGTGCACGATCTGTCCACCGACGATTCCCCCGCGTTTCTCAACGGGGTGCTCGGACGCGCCGCGAACACCGGCTCGAGACGCAATGGCGCCAACCAAGATGTGGCTCACCAAGCCGGAGCCGAGAGCTAGTCCGTAGCACGCCGCCCCGCGGTGCCGTTCTCGTTTCACATCGAGGCGTCCGCTGTTCCACCAACGCGACGGGACCGATAGAGTCAACCTCGAAAGCCAGGAGCACGGGCGGCTCGAGAGTCGGCCCTCACGCCAAGAACGCGAGCCCGCCCGACAGCCGGTGGGAGATGAGAATGGGGACCCCCGAGTGCAGATCTACACCACCACCAGCGAAGACGAGATCGCTCGCGCCGCCTGGATCTGGGCCCGCGCGACCGCCAAGCGCGACGCCAAGGTCGTCAACGACACCGCCGATGCCGATTCGTTCGAGCTGCTGAACGAGATGCTGGAGCGCTCAGACCGCTCGTTCCTGCTGGTCCTCAACGACGATCAAGGCCACGACGACGAAGAAGACGCCCTGGTGGCCTTCGCAGCGATCGAACCCACCGATGAAAAGAATCCGGAGGCCGCCGAACTGCGCTACCTCGGGGTAGCTCCCGGCCGCTGGGGTGAGGGTTGGGCGCGTCGTCTGCTGGTGGCCATCCCCGAGCATCTGCGCGAGCGGAACTTCGATCGGGTGAGCCTGTGGGTGCACGCCGAGAACATCCGCGCCATCTTCGTCTACGAAGCGATGGGCTGGATCGCCACCGGGGAGAACCGGGTGCGGGAATCCACCGGCTGGATCGAGGGGCAGTACCGCCTCTCGCTGTCCTGAGCGAAAGCGGTTCAGCTCCCGTCCAGCGGGTCCAGGGGGCTTCGCGAGGCGGGAAAGGGCCGCTTCGGCTGATAGTCTGCCCTGCGAAATAACACCAACCTTTAAGCCCTGTCCCGTGAGGCAGGAAAGGACGGTTCATGACGATCTCGCCAGCCCCCGCGGCCGCAGGCGTAGGCACCCCCCCGGCCGAGGCGATCCTGGTTTTGGAGGACGGCCGCACCTTTCGAGGGCACCGATTCGGGGCCCGGGGAGAGACCTTCGGGGAGGCCGTCTTCGCCACGGCGATGACGGGATACCAAGAAACCCTGACCGATCCCAGCTACCACCGCCAGGTCTTGGTGGCGACTGCCCCCCACATCGGTAACACCGGTTGGAACGATGAAGACGACGAGTCCGCGCGCGTCTGGGTGGCCGGATACGTCGTGCGAGATCCCGCCCGCGTGCCGTCGAACTGGCGCTCGCGGCGCAGCCTGGACGAGGTGCTGAGCCAGCAGGGCGTGGTGGGGATCAGCGGCATCGACACCCGGGCCCTCACCCGGCACCTGCGCGAGCGCGGTGCCATGCGCGTGGGCATCTCCAGCGTCGACTCCGATTCTCGCGCTTTGCTCGAGCGGGTGCGCACCCAGCCGGCGATGACGGGCGCCAACCTCATCGCCGACGTCACTACCGAGCGCAGCTACACCGTGGCGGCGCACGGGGAGAAGAAGTTCACCGTGGCAGCGCTGGATCTCGGCATCAAGACGATGACCCCGCACCGGATGGCGCAGCGGGGCATCGAGGTGCACGTGCTGCCGGCGAGCAGCACCCTGGCCGACATCCGCGCGGTAGGCGCCGATGGCGTCTTCGTCTCCAACGGCCCCGGCGACCCGGCGGCCGCAGACGAGGCCGTCGAGCTGATCCGCGAGGTCTTAGCGGCCAAGATGGCCTTCTTCGGCATCTGCTTTGGCAACCAGATCTTCGGGCGCGCGCTCGGGTTTGGCACCTACAAGCTCAAGTTCGGCCACCGCGGCATCAACCAGCCCGTACTCGACCGGGGTACCGGCAAGGTCGAGATCACCGCCCACAACCACGGCTTCGCCGTCGACGCCCCGCTCGAGGGAGACGTCGCGACCCCGTACGGCCGGGCCTCGGTCAGCCACGTCTGCCTGAACGACGATGTGGTGGAGGGACTCCAGCTCACGGATGCCGGCGGTGCGCTCTTGTCCTTCTCGGTGCAGTATCACCCGGAGGCGGCCGCCGGGCCACTGGACGCGGACTATCTCTTCGACCGGTTCACCGAGATCATGCAGAGCAACATTCAGCATGGGGGGACGACCCCCCTTACCCCCCCCGCGCTCCGCCCGGCGTCAGACCCGGCTCCTTCGTCGCCGGACGCCGACTACGCTTCGCCGAATACCGAGCAAGGGGCAGCCGATGCCTAGGCGCGCCGACATCGAATCGATCATGGTGATCGGTTCGGGCCCCATCGTGATCGGCCAGGCGTGTGAGTTCGACTACTCCGGCACCCAGGCATGTCGGGTGCTCAAGGAGGAGGGCTTCCGGGTCATCCTCGTCAACTCCAATCCGGCCACGATCATGACCGACCCCGAGTTCGCCCACGCCACCTACATCGAGCCCATCACCGCCGAGTACGTCGAGCTGGTCATCGCGAAGGAGCGCCCCGACGCGCTCCTGGCCACCCTGGGCGGGCAGACCGCGCTCAACGTCGCAGTGGAGCTGCACCAGAACGGCGTGCTGGAGCGGTACGGGGTGGAGCTCATCGGGGCATCGATGGAGGCGATTCAGCGCGGCGAGGATCGCGAGCAGTTCAAGCAGATCGTCACGAGCCTCAAACTGCCCCCGCGCCTGGACGGGCAACCGGTGGCCGAGGTGGCGCGCAGCTTTATCTGCTACGACATGGGGCAGGTGCTGGCTGCCGCCGGCGAGCTCGGCTACCCGGTGGTGGTCCGGCCGAGCTTCACCATGGGCGGGCTCGGCTCCGGCTTCGCCCACACCGAGGACGAACTGCGCCGCATCGCCGGCACCGGGCTGGCCGCCTCGCCGACCGACGAGGTGCTGATCGAGGAATCCATCCTGGGTTGGAAGGAGTACGAGCTCGAGGTGATGCGCGATCGCGTCGATAACGTGGTGATCGTCTGCTCCATCGAGAACTTCGATCCCGTCGGCGTACACACCGGCGACTCCATCACAGTGGCCCCGGCCATGACCCTCACCGATCGCGAATACCAGCGGATGCGCGACGTCTCCATCGAGATCATCCGCCGCGTCGGGGTGGACACCGGCGGATGCAACATCCAGTTCGCCATCAACCCCGCAGACGGCCGCATGGTCGTCATCGAGATGAACCCGCGCGTCTCCCGCTCGAGCGCCCTCGCCTCGAAGGCCACCGGCTTCCCGATCGCCAAGATCGCCGCCAAGGTGGCCATCGGGTACACGTTGGACGAGATAGATAACGACATAACATCCGTGGGGGTAAACCCCCCCGGAATCCCCCCCAACGACAAAACAGAAACCACATCCGTGGGGGTAAACCCCCCCGGAATCCCCCCCAACGACAAAACAGAAACCACATC
>JBBSOW010000078.1:0-14314 GCA_038259365.1 Propionibacteriales bacterium | reverse complement strand
GCGTTCGCCCACTCGCCCGCCTATCCTGGAACGCATGTGGTCTCAGCGCGGGTACGTCGATTATGCGTTGCAGCGTCGGAACACGCTGCTGGCGCTGCGTCGACCCGTGCGCACGCTGACCCCGGCCGACGCGTGCGACGCCGATCCGATGTTGATCCGGGCGGCCATGCATCACGGGGAACGAACTGACACCGACTGTCCGTTGTGTGGTTCGAAGCAGTTGGTGAACCTGAACTACGTGTTCGGGGACCAGCTCGGCCAATACTCGGGCAGGATCAAGGCGACCCCCGAGCTGAACGACATGGAGAACGAGTTCGGCGAGTTCAAGGTGTGCGTCGTCGAGGTGTGCGTCAACTGCGGGTGGAACCACATGATTCATTCTTACTGGCTCGGCGACGGCAAGAAGCGTCGAGCCCCCCGACGACAACCCACGGTTGAGGACATATATGGCTGATCCGACGACGTCACCGTCGCCAAAGAAGAACGACAAGTCGAAGCCTCGCTCTCGGGGCCGCAGGATCACCGGACGCATATTCGCCGGCCTGGCGATCATCGTGCTGGTCGCGATCATCGCCGGCTTCGCCGTCGTCGGGATCGCCTACACCAAGACCGACATCCCCGATCCGAACTCGGACTTCCAGACCAATACGACCTTCGTCTACTACCGCGACGGTAAGAGTCAACTCGGTAACCTCGCGGTCCAGAACCGCCAAAGCATCAGCTATGACGAGATGCCGCAGAACATCAAGGACGCGGTCCTGGCCGCCGAGAACCGCACCTTCTTCACCGACGGTGGCATCTCCATCACGGGGATGACGCGGGCGGCCCTGGCCATTGCCCGCGGCGGCGACGTGCAGGGCGGCTCCACCATCACCCAGCAGTACATCAAAATCTACTACCTGAACTCCGAGCGTTCGCTGAGCCGCAAGTTCAAAGAACTCCTGCTCGCGGTGAAGCTGTCCCGCGAGGTCTCCAAGGACAAGGTGCTCGAGGGCTACCTCAACACCATCTACTTCGGCCGCGGCGCCTACGGCATCCAGGCCGCCAGCTTGGCCTACTTCAACGTCGACGCCAAAGACCTCACCGACGAGCAGGCCGCCGTGCTGGCCTCGGTGTTGAACAACCCGGGCTCCTACGATCCGGCCGACGGTGAGGAAACCCGCGCCCGGTTGCTCGAGCGCTACCAATACGTCATCTCCGGCATGGCCGAGATGGGCTCGATCACCTCCGCCGAGGCCGCCGAGTACAAACAGGCGCTGCCGAAGTTCCCCAAGATCCCGACCAGCTCGCGCTACGGCGGCAGCAACGGGTTTTTGATGAAGATGGTCGAAGACGAACTGCCCGCCGTCACCAACCTGACCCCGGCGCAGATCGCCGGGGGTGGATACAAGGTCACCACCACCTTCGACGAGGACAAACAGGCCGACGCCGTCTCGGCGGCCAAGTCCAACACCAAGCAGGCGGCCGCTGCCGCCGGCAAGAAGAAGTCCAAGCTGCACGCCGCGATCGCCTCGGTCGACAACAGCAGCGGCGAGGTCTTGGCCCTCTACGGCGGCCCCGACTTCGTCAAGAACTCCCGCAACTGGGCCACCACGGCGCGGCCGACCGGCTCCACGTTCAAGGCGTTCGCGCTGGCGGCCGGGCTCGAGGACGAGTTCTCCTTGCGTTCGACCTTTCGGGGCAATACCTTCACCCCGCCCGGCAGCTCGACCTCGGTCCGCAACGAATTCAGCATGCAGTACGGCCCGGTGACCCTGCTGAAGGCGACCGCAGATTCCATCAACACCGCGTTCGTGGACATGACCACCCAGATTCCCGACGGACCGAAGAAGATCGTCAAGGCCGCGGAGGCGGCCGGCGCCCCCAAGGGGGCGGGCTGGGACACCGGCACGGACCGGATCTCCCTCGGCATCCCGGAAGTTTCCCCTCTCGACATGGCCTCGGCCTACGGCACCTACGCCAACAACGGCAAGCACGTCCCGCGCCACGTCATCAAGGAGGTCCTCGACACGAACGGCAAGGTCGTCTACACGGCCCAGACGAAGGGCGAGCAAAGCGTGCCCGAAGACGTGTCCCGCGACGTCACCCACGCCCTTAGCAGCGTCGTCGAGTCGGGCACCGGTCGCAGCGTGTCGACGCTCGGGCGCCCCGTTGCCGGCAAGACCGGCACGGCGGGAATCAAAGACGACGTCGTCTCGGCCTGGTTCGTCGCCTACACCAAGCAGATCTCGACCGCCGTCATGTACGTCGCCGGCGACGACGGCAACGGCGACCTCGACCCCTACGCTCGCCCCGGTGACGGCACCTTCTTCGGCGGCACCTACCCGGCCTCGACGTGGCGCGACTACATGACCAAAGCCACCGAAGGCCAAGACGTCAAGGCCTTCGATCCGCCGGCCTGGGTGAACTCCAACAAGGTCCAGACCCGCCAACCCCAGGGGATGCGGACGGGCGAACCGGCCCCACAGAACCCCGCACCCAAGCCCACGAAGACCACGACTACCGCCAAGCCGGAGGCCAACACGACTACATCCAAGCCGGCGGGCAAGGGCGGCGATAAGCCCAGTTCGACGGGGGGCGCGACCGCGGGAGGCGACGCCACCAAAGAGCCGACCAAACAGGCCGCGGGCAAGGGTGACTCGAAGCCGACGAAAAAACCGGCCACCAAGGCGCCGAAGCCCCAGCCCACGAAGCAGGCGCCCTCTGGCCAAGAGAAGCGCAACAACGCACCAAGGCCGGCCGCTACCGGCAGCGGTGGGTGAGCGCTAAAGCCCCGATTGTCCCGCCCAGCCGCAACGACGGGTTCGTCGCCTGGGCGTCGCGGGCGATCGGTGGCCCGGTAGGCAGGCGCGCCTTCGCGAGCTCCAACCCCAACCTGGCGACGCTCGTCGCGCTGCTCACGGCCACCGCCGCCTGGCTGATACTGATCTTTCGCCAGCAGGCCTGTCGGGAACTTCCGGGACGGGCCGTCGATCTCTTCGGCTCGATGTGTTACTCCGACATCCCGCTGCTGTATCGCAGCCGTGGGCTCGTCGACGGGCGGTTGCCCTACTTCGACGTGGGCGATTACCCGGTCCTGGAGTACCCGGCGCTGACCGGCTTCTTCCTCGACGTCATGCGCCGTCTGGTGGCGCTGATCGGCGCTCCGGTGGGGCCCGGACTGACCAACGCCCAAGGCCTCGCCGCCGCCGACGTCTTCATGGGCGTCAACGTCGTCGTGTTGGGCCTGCTCCTGCTGGTGACGGTCCGTGCCCTTGCATTGACGACGCCGGGCCGGCCGTGGGACGCCATGATGCTGGCGGCGTCGCCGTGCGTCGTGCTCGCCGGGGTGATCAACTGGGATCTTCTCCCGGTGGCCCTCACCGCGCTCGGGTTCCTCGCCTGGGCACGGCGCAAGCCGACGCTCGCCGGGGCGCTGTTCGGCCTGGGGATGGCCGCCAAGCTGTACCCGCTCCTCCTCCTCGGGCCGCTGCTCATCCTGTGCCTGCGGGCCAAGCGGATGGGGGCCTTCTGGCGGGCCCTCGGTGGTTTCCTCCTCTCCTGGGCCGCAGTCAACCTGCCGGTGATATTTCTGGCGCGCGAGCAGTGGCTGAGCTTTTGGGCCTTCAACTCGGATCGCTCGGGCGATTTCGGCTCCATCTGGTACGTGTTCTCGCTCGCTGGCCACCCGGTGCCGCACCTCAACCTCGTCAACGTGGCGCTGCTCATCGCCTTGTGCGGCGGGATTGCCGCGCTCATCGCCTTGGCGCCAAGGCGCCCGCGCCTTGGGCAGGTGGCTTTCCTCGTCGTCGCCGCGTTCTTGATGACCAACAAGGTGTACTCGCCGCAGTACGTGCTGTGGTTGCTGCCGCTGCTGATCCTCGCCCGGCCGAAGTGGCGAGAGTGGTGGGTCTTCACGATCGGGGAGGTGGCCTACTTCCTCGCCATTTGGATGCACCTGGGCGGTGACCTCGGTTCCGGCAACGGTGGGATGGTCTACTGGGCGGCGGTGATCTTCCGGTTGGCCTGCCAGGGCTGGGTCGTGGCCGTGGTCGTCCGCGACATCGTGCGCCCCGAGCGCGATGTGTTACGAATCCGATCCCGCGGAGTGCCGCACCGGTCCGGCGTCATCGCCGACGACCCCGCCGGCGGGGTGTTGGATCACGCCCCCGACGCCGCCTGGGTGGGGAGGGCGCGAAGCTGGATCGGGTCCGGGCGCCGCCCCTACGCGCACGCGCTGCCTGCTCCCGAGCCTGTGGCGGCCGAGGCCGCACATCCGCCCGGTTTCGGTTGGGTCGTGCAGGCGTGGCTGGGAAGTAGGGGACTGCTGGCGCTCACGGCGGTGCTGTTGGCCGTCACGACGGGGCGATCCTTCGCCGACCTGATGGCCAACTGGGACGTCCAACACTTTCTCAACCTCGCCCGGGCCGGATACCTGGACGATCCCAAGGAGATGGCGTTCTTTCCAGGCCTGCCTTGGCTGATGAGGCTGGGCGGTGCGATCGGCGTCGACCCGTTGATCGCGGGCTTCGCGCTCTCCCTCATCGCCTCGGCGGTGGCGGCGGTGGCGCTGTACCGGATGGGCGGGGTGTGGCCGGCGGTGTTGTGGCTGGTGGCGCCGACGGCGGTGTTCACGTTCGTGCCCTACACCGAGTCCCTGTTCTGCGCGGCCGCCTTCTGGGCGTGGGAGCGGGCCCGCCGAGACCGCTGGTGGCAGGCCGCGCTGCTCGCCGCCGCGGCGTGCAGCCTGCGGGTGAGCGGGCTGTTCCTCGTCGGCGCGCTGGCGGTCATGGTCCTCACCACGGCTCCGGGCGGGCTGCGGGGACGGTTGCGCCGACTGCCGTGGCTGGTGATTCCGCTGCTGGTGCTCGCGGGCTTCGCGACCTACCTGCACGGCCTCACCGGATCCTGGACCGCCTGGTACACCGCTCAAGCCCAAGGCTGGCCGCGTGGCCTCACCTCCCCGTGGCGGTCCCTGCTCAACACCCTGCCGGCGGCCTTGGGCCAGTACCCGCAGTGGGCGTGGATGTTCCGGCTCGAGATCGTCTCCATGGCCGTCGGGCTGATCGTCACCGGCGTCTGCCTGCGGCACCGTCGCTGGGCCGAGGCGTCGTGGGTGGGCGTCCAGGTGCTCGCGTTCTCGCTGTCCTACTGGTTCTTCTCGGTCAACCGGGCCGTTCTGCTGTGGTTCCCGCTGTGGTTGCTCTTGGGAGAACGGGTGCAACGCCGGTTGGCCGAGCCTGGCCGGGTGCCGGTGAAGCCGATCCTCGTCCTCGGCCTGCTCGGCTCGACGGCGGCCATGATCTGGTGGGCCTACATGTTCATGACCGGGCGGTGGGCGAGTTGATGGCAGAGCCAAGTGCAGACCTGATCGCCGAGGTGCGCCTCGCACTGGAACGGCTCGCAGACCCGGGGCGGGCGGCCGAGCAACAGCGCTACATGAGGTCCGAGATGGCCTTCCTCGGGGTCCGGGTGCCGACCGTCCGGCGGGTGGTGGGGGCGGTGGTGTCGCGGCCCGAACTGGCTCTCGGTGATGACCAGTGGTGGGCCACCATCCTCGCGCTGTGGGACGGCGCCGCTTATCGCGAGCATCGCTACGCCGCGCTCGCCCTGGCCCGGCACCGGCGCTACCGGGTGGTGGCGCGGGAGGTGGCGAGCTTGGAGCTCTACGGTCACCTCGTGCGCACGGGCGCGTGGTGGGATCTGGTGGACGAGACGTCGCACCTGGTCGGTGAGGTGCTGGCGACCCACCGGCAGGAGGCCACCACTATCGTGCGGGCCTGGGCCGGGGACGAATGCCGCTGGATCCGCCGGGTGGCCATCATCTGCCAGCTCGGGCAAAGGGAGTCCACCGACACGGATCTGTTGACCTTCTGCATCGCGGCGAATCTGGACGACAACGACTTCTTCATCCGCAAGGCCATCGGCTGGGCCCTGCGCACCCACGCCCGCACCGATCCCGATTGGGTCAGCGCTCTGGTCGAGCGCTGGGACGGGCGCCTTTCGCCGCTGTCGATCCGCGAGGCGCTGAAACACCTGCGCTGAGTAGTCCCCGACGACCGATGGACCACGGCCCAAGCGGCCGATAGGGCGTCGCCAAACACGAATAGGCACCGCGCTCGGTCTGCGGATCGCGCCGCTCACCCGGATGCTTCGCGCTCGCTTTAAGAATGTAGCGGGAAGCGCTATATCGAGCGCGCTGGTTCGGGCCTAAGCCCGAGGCATAATTATCTGGGCCTAAGCCCGAGGCACAATTACTCTGGAGAGATGACCAACTGGAGCCGTTTCGAGATGCTCGCCCCCCTAATCGCCACGGTCTTCAGGCGTCGGCACAGGGCCACCGGCCACTTGTGCATGCTCGGCACGCTGCGTCCGGACGGCTTTCCGCGAATCAGCCCGATGGAACCATCGTTCTTTGACGGAGAGCTGTGGCTGGGCGGAATGCCCGGGACTGCCAAGTTCGAGGACCTGGTACGGGATCCCCGGTTTGCCCTGCACACGGCAACCGTCGACACCGACGTCGGAGACGGTGACGCCAAGGTCTGGGGAACCGTGGAGGATGTGCTGGACGAACAACTGCATCGGCGTTATGCAGAGTCGCTATTCGAGCAGACCGGATTCGACCTGCGAGGTCAACGCTTCGAACACTTCTTCAAAACACGGCTGGTCGGCGCAGCAGCAGTCGAGATCAACGAAGGTCACCTGGATATCACCACCTGGAGAGCTGGCAGCGATGAACGGCGGGTGCGCAAGCACTGACGGGATGCTGGTCAGCAAGCACTGACCTCGTCCGGAGTTGCCCCGCGATATCCACTCACGCTGCAAGCCAGGCGGTTGTGATCGAAGTCAAGCGGATCGAAAGCCGCGGGGTTGGGTCTCGAAGCGATGCGCCACCAGGTCCGTAACGATCCCGATTTGGTCCACCCGCTCGCGGACCCTCGGGTGGTCGATAGCTGTCCAACAGATTCGCATCGCCTCGGGCCCTGAGCGGGCGATGGGGCCGGGAGGGCTGTCTGTTGGTGGGTTATCGACCTGATTGGATCGTATCGTTGCTTTTCGAATACTCACGATATATCGTTGACATGTCAGAACGATACGGAGGTTCACTCATGACAAAATTTACTGACTCTCGCCCCCGGATGGGGCAAGGCAATATTGGACCCGACGGTGGTCCGATGCGCCACCGACCAGAACGCGGGTCCGACGATCCAGACTGTGGCCCCGGTGGTTCGCGCCGGGGCGGGCATCGCTCGCGGCGCGATGGTCGCGGCCCACGAGCAATGCGGCCGCATCCAGACGAGTACGCCCCCGAGTTCGGGGCGTTCGGTCCCGGCCCGGGCGGGCGCGGCGGCCGGGGCGGACCGCGGTTCAGCCGCCGAAGTGGGCGGCGGGGAATCCGTGGCGACATTCGGGCGGCCATACTGCTCTGCTTGGCAGATGAACCCATGCACGGTTACCAAATAATTCAACAATTGGCCGAGCGCAGCGGCGGGGTGTGGCGGGCCAGCCCGGGCTCGATCTACCCCACCCTGTCGCAGTTGACCGACGAAGGCCTGGTCCAGATGGTCTCGGAGGGTGGCCGTAACGTCGCTCATCTGAGCGAGGGCGGGGTGGCCTTCGTCAACGACCACCGCGATGAGCTGGGTCAGCCCTGGGATGACGTCGCGGGAAGCGTCAAGGACGAGGCCGTCGACGTGCGTGACGAGATTGGCGCGCTCATGGCGGCGGTCCAACAGGTGATCCGCATCGGCGACGCCAAGCAGGTGGCCAAGGCCGCCAAGCTGTTGTCCTCGGCTCGGCGCAACCTCTACCTGCTGCTGGCCGAGAGCGCCGAGGCCGACGACGGCGACGAGCCAGCAGCCGCCGAGGAGCGTTAGCCGCCTGGGTGACTCGAGCCAAACGGTGATCTAATCGCAAGGTGATCTCTTCCGGCGAGCCCCCCTCAGACGCTGGCAGGGCCGTCCGGTTTCATCGCGGCTCGAAGATGTTGGTGCTCGTCGGCATCGTCGCGCTCGCGTTCAACCTGCGCCCGGCCGCCGTCAGCGTGGGAGCGGTCCTCAGCGACATCACCGGGGATCTGTCGATGAGCGGCGCCCAGGCTGGCCTGCTCACCTCACTGCCGGTACTCGCCTTCGCCCTGTTCGGGGCGGCGGCGCCCCGGGTCGCGGTGGCTATCGGCATCCACAAGACGACGCTGGCGGCCCTCGCGTGCGTGGTCGCGGGGCTCGTCGTTCGCAGCCGGGTGGAGAGCGTGGTCCCCTTCCTGGTGTTCTCCCTGCTCGCCTTGGCGGGGATGGCCACCGCCAACGTGCTCCTGCCTTCGCTGGTGAAGTGGCACTTTCCCCATCGCGTGGGGTTCATCACCGCCATCTATTCCACCTCTTTGGCGATCGGCCTGACCAGTGCGTCGATCCTGACCGTGCCGATCGCCCAGAGCTTCGGCGGATGGCGCATGGGACTTCTCGCGTGGGCGTTCTTTGCCGCCGTCGCGATCTTTCCCTGGGTCGCGCTGATCCGGGAGGATCTCCCGGTGCGGGGGTCGACGGCGCGCCACGTCGGGCTCGCCCAGATCGCTCGCACGCGGCTCGGGTGGCTGATGGCGTGCTTCTTCGGGCTGCAGGCCTTGCAGGCCTATTCCATCTTCGGCTGGTTCGCCGAGGTGTATCGCTCCGCCGGCTTCTCGGCGCAGACGGCCGGGTTGTTGCTGGGCATCATCACCGGCGTCAGCATCCCGATGTCGTTCCTCGTTCCCTCGCTAGCGGCGAGACTGACGAATCAGATGCCGATCGTGGTGGCGCTCGTCGCTTGCTACCCCGTGGGCTATCTGGGCCTCATCTTCGCCCCGGCGGCCGCGGCGGTCGTGTGGGCGATTCTCGTGGGCGTTGCCGCCAGCACCTTCCCGCTCATCCTGACGCTGATCGGTCTGCGGGCCCGGACGGCCGAGGGCACGGCCGGGCTGTCGGGGTTCACCCAATCGGTGGGCTACATCATCGCCTCGATCGGCCCGTTCGGGGTGGGATTTCTCTACGAGGTGACGAACGGCTGGACGGTGCCGCTGGTGGTCCTCCTCGCCCTGGCGATCCCGCTGTTGTTGTGTGGCCTGGCGGTGTCCAAACCCGCCTACATCGAGGACCAGCTGACGTCTAGGCCGATCTAGTCCGAAACGAGGGCGTGCAGCAGCGCGGTCAGGCGATGAGACAATGCGTTCCGATCGACCCGGCCGACCAATTCGTCGAGCTGGAAGCCCTCCACCACGGCCTTCAACATCGACAACACGGTGGCGGTGTCGGTGCGGAACTTCACCCCGGCAGAATCGACGGTGGCGTCGAGGGCGCGGGTGAGTGCGGCGTCGACGCCCTCCTCCAGCTGCACATACTTGCCGCGAAGGCGGGGATCTCGGGCCAAATACAGCCGTAGTTCGGCGAAGACGAGCGGCAACTGACGATCCGGCGCCTGGGCGGCCACGAAGAACGCCACCGCCTGCTCGATCATCGCCTCGGAATTGTCGGGCGGGCCTTGGGCCCACGACATGGCGCCCTCGGCGCTGGCCCGCTGCCGCTCACACTCGCGGCGCAGCAGTTCCAAGCACAGCTCGTCTCGGGAGGCGAAGTTGGAGTAGAACGCGCCTCGGGTGAACCCCGCCGCGTCGCACACCTCCTCGACGCTGGCGCCGAGGACGCCGCGTTCGGAGAAACAATGCAGGGCGCCATCGAGCAGCCGCTCACGGGTCTGGGCGCGGCGGGTGCTCACGGCCGGGATAGTCATGCGGGTGCGGGGCCTCTCGTCTCTGTGATCTGGTTTGGCTCCCCTTGATGCACAGAATACACTTCTGTATCCGGCGCGCCAGCAGGCGCGTTTACTCGCGGGCGGGGGTTTTCGTCGGGTTCGTGAAGGGTTGAAGCAGAGGCGGGGAGTTGTCCTCTTTTCTTTACAGCATAGGGCTTTCCGCCTTTCGGCATCGGTGGCGGGTGCTCGTGGGCTGGATGCTGGCGTTGGCGCTACTCGGCGGTATCGCCGGCCTCGTCAGCGGGGATTTCGACGACGAATTCTCCATTCCCGGAGCGCAATCACAGGCGGCCTTGAACCAGCTGGAAATGAATTTCCCCGAGGCCGGCGGGCTTGGCGCCACGATGATCGTGGTGGCGCCAACGGGTGAATCGGTGAGCGAGCAGGGCCTTCGCGCCGACGTCGAAGTGGCCATCAGCACGCTCGAGGAACTCCCCTACGTCGAGGGCGTGACCTCGCCGTGGGATAAGAACGTCTCCGGGCTGATCTCGCAAGACAAGGCCGCCGCCATCGTCAACCTCCAGCTCGAGGGCGACGCGAGCACCTTTACCGACGCCGAGCGCACCGAGCTGCAATTGCAGGCGGCGCTCTTGGCGGCTGAAACTCCCGGCTCCCAGGTCAGTATGGGTGGTGAGGCGTTCAGCGTCGACATCCCCGAGCTCAGCATCGTCGAAGCGGCCGGGGTGGGCATCGCGTTGGTGGTGCTGCTGATGACGCTGGGATCGCTGATCGCCGCCGGCATGCCGCTGTTGACCGCCCTCATCGGCGTCGCGTTGACCATGTGCCTGCTCTTCATAGCCACCGGGCTGACGACCATCAACTCGACCACGCCATTGCTGGCGGTCATGCTCGGGTTGGCCGTCGGCATAGATTACGCGTTGTTCATTCTTTCTCGCCACCGCGAGCAGCTGGCCGAGGGCATGGACGTCGAGGAATCGGCCGGCCGGGCGGTCGGCACCGCGGGGTCGGCCGTGGTGTTTGCCGGGTTGACCGTCATCATCGCGCTGCTCGGCCTCGCCGTCGCGCAGATCCCGTTCCTCACCGTGATGGGTGTCTTCGCGGCCCTTGGCGTGTTGGTCGCCGTCTGTATCGCGCTGGTGCTGCTGCCCGCGCTGATGGGCTTTGCCGGGGAGCGCATGCGGCCCAAGCAGCCGAGACGCGGACGCCACACGGTTAGGAGCGGTCACGAGGCCGGCGAACCGGGGCCGGCCAAGCCCAAGGGCCGCCTGCGGGCCGGTTGGGTGGCTCTGGTCACCAAGGTGCCGGCCCTGACCATCGCGGCGGTGGTGATCGTGGCCGTCGGGTTGTCCCTACCCGCGAAGGATCTGGCGCTCGCGTTACCCAACTCCGGGGATCACGACATCAGCCAACCCGACCGGATCACCTACGACCTGACCGATGAGTACTTCGGGCCCGGTTTCAACGGCCCGCTCGTCGTGACCGCGGAGATTATCGCTTCCGACGACCCGCTGGGGGTGATGGAGGGCTTGCAGAAAGACATCGAGGCGATGCCCGGCGTGGCCAGCGTCCCGATCGCGACCCCGAACCGCAACGCTGACACCGGGTTTGTGCAGGTGGTGCCCACCACCGGGCCGTCGGACCCCCAGACCCGCGAGCTGGTGGAGTTGCTGCGCGCGGAATCGGTCACCTGGGAGCGCGACTACGGCGTCGAAACCGCGGTCACGGGGGTCACCGCGGTGCAGATCGACGTCTCCGAGCGGCTGGGGGAGGCCCTGCTGCCGTTCGGGATCTTCGTCGTCGGGCTCTCGCTGGTGTTGCTCACGATGGTGTTTCGCTCGATCGCCGTGCCTATCAAGGCCACGCTGGGTTACCTGTTGAGCATCGGCGTGGCGTTCGGGGTCACCACGATGGTGTTCAACTATGGCTGGGGCAAGGAGTTGATCAACCTCGAGCAGGCCGGGCCCGTGATCAGCTTTCTGCCGATCTTGATGATGGGCATCTTGTTCGGCCTCGCCATGGATTACGAGGTGTTCCTGGTGTCGCGGATGCGCGAGGAATACGTGCACGGGGCCACCGCGCAGACGGCGATCACCAAGGGCTTCGTCGGCTCGTCGGTCGTCGTCACCGCGGCCGCCGCCATCATGTTCTTCGTCTTCGTCTTCTTCGTGCCGGCCGGTGAGGGACCCATCAAGTCCATCGCCTTTGCCCTGGCGGTCGGCGTCGCCTTCGACGCCTTCGCCGTGCGAATGACGTTGGTGCCAGCGATCATGGCCCTGCTCGGCGAGAGGGCGTGGTGGCTCCCAGGATGGCTGGGCCGTCGCCTGCCGAGTCTGGATGTGGAGGGTGAATCCCTACGGAGCCAGTTGGAGCTGACCCAGTGGCCAGATCCCGAGCTGGGCCTCGTGCTGCACGCGGAGGAGCTGGGGGTCGGCAAGCTGTTCTCCGGGCTCAACCTGAGCCTGCGAGCGGGCCAGGTACTGGTCGTCGAAGGCTCACCGACGCGGCGGGCAGCGCTCATCTACACCCTGGCCGGGCGGATGCATCCCGAGCATGGGCGCGCGCGGGTCGGCGGCTACCTACTGGACGGCCAGGCCGCGGGCGTGCGCCGCAGCACCACGTTAATCGACGTCGCCGGTTCATCGGGGCTCAAGGCCGATTTCCGAAGCGCCAAGCGATCCGATCGGCCCGTCGTCTTGATCGACGGCGCGGACGCCTTGGGTTCTCGAGAGGAGTACACCGATTTGCAGCGTCTCATCGACGACTGCACCTCGGGCAAGGATCCGCGGGTCCTCGTGCTCGGGGTGTCCGAGGCTGAGTCCATCGCCAGACTGCTCACAGCCGGCTTCTACGTCCTCGATCTCGCATCCGGCTCCGATCGGGTGCTGTTCTCGGCTCCGAGCGAGCCGCAGAACAACTTTTCCCCTGCGCCGGTTGCTCAACCGGCGCCGTTGAAGCTGGAACACTCCGGCGAAGGAGCTTCTCATGGTATCTCTTGAACGAGCTCAACAAGGGCGCCGGGTCACCTGGGCGTCGCTCATCGGCTTGATTCTCGTGCCGGTGATTGTCGCCGGCGGTTTTCTCGCTGCGACGTACAACGCCGGGGACCGGCTGAACAACGTGCAGGCGGCGGTGGTCAACCAGGATCAGGCGGTCACCGTCGACGGTCAGACCGTGCCGCTGGGTCGGCAGCTGGCCGCCGGGCTGATCGAATCGAGCGAGGACAACTTCGAGTGGCTGCTCGTCGACGCGGACGAGGCCAAAAAGGGCGTCGAGGGCGGAAAATACGCCGCGGTCGTGACGATTCCGCCGAACTTCTCCAAAGCCGCGACCTCCTTCGGCGGCGATCCCGCCGAGGCTGAGAAGGCCACCATCGACGTCACCACCTCCAAGGTGGGCGGCGTTGCCGACCCCGCGATCGGCAGCCAGATCGCCGCCGTGGCCGCCAAGGAGCTCAACAACACCCTCACCAAGACCTACCTGGACAACATCTACGTCGGCTTCAACGACATAGGCGATCAGTTCGCCAAGGTCGCCGACGGGGCCGACGATCTGGCCACCGGCGCCGAGGATCTCACCAGCGGCATCGATTCGGCCTCCGACGGGGCGGGGCAGCTGGCCAACGGCCTGGGCGAGCTTTCGCGCAACGGCAAGGATCTGGACCAAGGCGCGAAGGATCTCGCCACCGGCGTGGACGGCCTGTCCGACGGGTTGAACCAGCTCGCCAAGGGCACCGAAGAGCTTCCGCGTCAATCGCGCGAGCTGGCCAACGGCACCAAGCAGCTCGCCGACGGCATCGACGAGTACGCCGTCGGCGCCTCCGGTTACTCCGCCGCCGTCGACGGTTACACCGACGGCGTGGTGCAGACCGTCGAGGCGATCAAGACCACCTCGAAGAGCGTCTCCGAGCTGGACGCCAAGCTGAACCCGGCCGAGCCCGGGAACGGTGGCAGGCCCGCCAAACCCGCTCCCGGCGGTTCACCTGAGGATCTCGTGGCGGGGGCCAAGGGCGTCGCCACCGGAGCGGCCGGGCTGAATAAGGGGCTCAAGGCCTACAAGGCGGGCCTGCCGCAGCTCGGCGCCGCCGTCGGTGACCCTCAGCGGTGCGTCGACGGGACCATCCCCGGCACGCCCCCCGATGGGGCTGCCAAATCGGTTACTTCCGCCGCTTCCACCGGTGCGGAACAGGACGCGGCATCCGAACCGGCTGACTCGGCGCAACCAGAGCCGGCATGGGATAGGGCCGGGTCCAAGAAGCCACAGGGTACGTTCGATCTCACCGCGGGGGGGCCTTTGCGCCACCACCCAGCCAAGTCCGCTACCCCGGATCCAACGACCGCTTCACCGAGCCCCACCACTTCTTCAACTCCAACGGTGACGCCGAGCCCGACCGGGACGCCGAGCCCGACCGGGACGCCGAGCCCGACCGCGACGCCGACGGTGAGCGGGACCCCTTCGCCAACCAAAACCCCAACCGCGACGCCGAGTCCTTCGGTTACGCCGAGTCCTTCGGTTACGCCGAGTCCTTCGGTTACGCCGAGTCCTTCGGTTACGCCGAGTCCTTCGGTTACGCCGAGTCCTTCGGTTACGC
>JBBSOW010000077.1:0-14400 GCA_038259365.1 Propionibacteriales bacterium | reverse complement strand
CCGCTCGGGTCAAGGCCTGAGACCGCTCGGGTCAACGCTTGAGACCGCCCTTGCCGGCAGCTAAGCCGACCGCGAACCCGCCGGGTTATCGGCCGTGGACGCGTCGATGGACTCATCCCTCTCGTGCTCGACCTCGGCGCCCGCCCGCGCGGCGTGTTCGGCGTCTTCTCGCCTTTCCAGTTCACGGTCCTCTTGGCGATCCGTTCCCTCGAGCTCGCGGCGCCGGTTGCTGACGGGCAGGCCCACGGCGACGCCGTTCTCGACCGAACGCTGGCGCAGCTCTCGGCCCTTGCACAAGAAGGTGATGATGAGGCCGATGATGAGGGGGATACCGAAGACGAGGAACAGCGTGGGGGCGATGCTCGTCTCCGGCGCCTCGGGCCACCCGGGCATCGTGCCCTCGAGCGGCAGCAGTCCTGACAGCGGTATCATCCCGACTAGTTCCATCACCTTGCCAAGGTTAGTGCACCGCCTCGGATGATGGCAGTGTGGTCACTGCAAATGTGGCTATTCGTTTCGTTCCACCGGTGAGGAAGAGGCGCCATGACAGCCCAAGCACAGCCCGGCCCGGCGTCGTCGCGCCTGGTGTGGAACGCGGCGGAGATCCAGCGCGCGCTCACCCGGATGGCCCACCAGATCCTGGAGGCCAACGGCGGCTCGCGGGATCTGATGCTGCTGGGCATCCCCACCCGCGGGGTCCCGCTGGCCCACCGCCTGGCCGCCACGATGAGCGAGGTGGAGAACGCCCAGATCGCCGTCGGCCAGCTCGACATCACGATGTACCGCGACGATCTGCGCCGCAACCCCGTCCGCAACGTCGGTCCCACGAGCCTGCCGAGACCGGCCGACGACGCGGTGATCGTTCTCGTCGACGACGTGCTCTTCTCCGGACGCACGGTGGTCGCGGCCCTGGACGCCCTGAAGGATCTCGGCCGGCCCAGGGCGGTCCGGCTCGCGGTGCTGGTGGATCGCGGCCACCGCCAGGTGCCGATCCGGGCCGATCACGTCGGCAAGAACCTGCCCACCGCCGCCGCCGAGCGCGTCCGGGTCAGGCTGACCGAGCCCGACGGCGTCGACGAGGTCACCATCGACCGCGGGGAGGGCCGATGAGACACCTGTTGTCCGCCGCCGACCTGGACTCCGCCGAGATCGGTTCCATCCTCGACCTGGCCGTCGAGATGGCCGACGTGCAGCAGCGGCCCATCAAGAAGCTGCCCGCGCTGCGCGGCCGCACCGTGGTCAACCTGTTCTTCGAGGACTCCACCCGCACCCGCTCGTCGTTCGAGATCGCGGGCAAGTGGCTCTCGGCCGACACCATCAACGTGAGCGCGAAGGGCTCCTCGGTCTCCAAGGGCGAATCCCTGCGCGACACCGTGCTCACCATCTCGGCGATGGGCGTCGACGCCATGGTCATCCGCCACATGGCCTCCGGCGCCCCGCTGCAGGCCTCGCAGTGGACCGATGCCCAGATCATCAACGCCGGCGACGGCACCCACGAACACCCCACCCAGGCCCTGCTCGACGCCTACGCCATGCGGCAACACTTCCGGCGCGCCGATCCCGGGTTCGCCGACTGGTCCGGCAAGCGGATCGCCATCGTCGGCGATCTCACCCACTCCCGCGTCGCGCGCTCCAACGTGTTGTTGCTGCAGACCCTGGGGGCCGAGGTGGTGCTCGTCGCGCCGCCGACGCTGCTGCCCGCGGGGGTGGGCAGCTGGCCCGCCACCGTGTCGACCGACTTCGACGAGGTCGTCGGCGATGTCGACGTGGTGATGATGTTGCGCGTCCAGCGCGAGCGGATGACCGGCGGCTACTTTCCGTCGGCTCGCGAGTACACGGTGGGGTACGGGCTGACGCGGCAGCGGCTGGCGCAGCTGCGGGCCGGCGCCGCGATCTGCCACCCGGGCCCGATGAACCGCGGCCTGGAGATCTCGGCCGACGCCGCCGACGCCGCCTCCTCGCTCATCCTCGATCAGGTCGCCGCCGGGGTTTCGGTGCGGATGAGCGTGCTCTATCACCTACTCGGCGGCGAAGGGGCGATGTCGTGAGCAGGCTATGGATCGCGGGAGCCCGAGTTGCCGGCGGCGAGGCGGCCGACCTGCTCATCGTCGACGGGCGGTTCGTCGACGCCGGCGAGGGCCGCGGAGACGCGGAGGTCATCGACGCCGCCGGTCTCGTTGCGCTGCCCGGCCTGGTCGATCTGCACACCCACCTGCGCGAACCCGGACGCGAGGACGCCGAGACGATCGATTCGGGGACGGCGGCGGCGGCCCGGGGCGGTTACGCGGCCGTCTTCGCGATGGCGAACACCAGCCCGGTCACCGACACCGAGGAGGCGGCCCGCAACGTCGCCGAGCTTGGCCGCCGGGCCGGCAGCGCCTTCGTCCAGCCCATCGGCGCGGTCACCCGCGGGCTCGGCGGCACCGAACTGGCCGAGCTGGGCCTGATGGCCCGCGGCGGGGTGCGGGTGTTCTCCGACGACGGCAGCTGCGTCGCCGATCCGCTGATCATGCGCCGGGCGCTGGAGTACGTGCGCGCCTTCGACGGCGTCATCGCCCAGCACGCCCAGGACCCGCGGCTGGCCGGGCCGGGCGCCTGCTGCCACGAGGGCGAGATCTCCGGCCGGCTGGGCCTGGGCGGCTGGCCGGCGGTGGCGGAGGCGTCGATCATCGCCCGCGACGCCCAGCTGGCCCGGCTCACCAACAGCCGCCTGCACGTCTGCCACGTCACGACCGCCGAGGGCGTCGACGTGCTGCGGTGGGCGAAGGGGCGCGGGATCGACGTCACCGCCGAGGTCACCCCACACCACCTGCTCCTCAGCACCGACGAGGTGACCGGCTACGACCCGCTGTACAAGGTGAACCCGCCCCTGCGGCCGAGCGAGCACATCGAGGCGCTGCGCGAGGCGTTGGCCGACGGCACCATCGACGTCGTCGCCACCGACCACGCCCCGCACGCCCGCCACGACAAGGAACACGCCTTCGCCGACGCCGCCCCCGGGGTGCTCGGCCTGGAGCAGGCGTTGGGCGTAGTCGTCGAGACGATGGTCAACCCGGGGCGGCTCTCCTGGGGCCAGGTGGCGGAGAAGATGTCGATCGCGCCGGCCCGGATCGGCCGGTTGGCCGGTTTCGGCACTGCCCTGGAGCCCGGGCAGCCCGCCAACCTCGTGCTCGTCGACCCCGCCGCGCGCGCTTGCGTGGACGCGGACGCCAGCGCGTCGCTCTCGCGGAACAACCCCTACGCCGGGCGGGATCTGCCCGACCCCGTCGTCGCGACGGTGTACCGCGGGCGGATCACCTACCAGCGCTCGGCCCGGGATTAGCGGCCGCGGCACTAAACTGTCACCGATGAGCACCTCAGCCGTACCCCCGCAAACCTTCTACGACGCCGTCGGCGGTCACGAGACCTTCGTGCGGCTCACCGCGGAGTTCTACGCCCGGGTGGCCGAGGACGCGGAATTCCGGGCGCTCTACCCCGAGCGGGACCTCGGCCCGGCCGAGGTGCGGCTGCGAATGTTCCTGGAGCAGTACTGGGGCGGGCCGACGACCTACCAGGAGCAGCGGGGGCACCCCCGGCTGCGGATGCGGCACAATCCGTTCGCGGTGACGCCGAAGGCGCGCGACACCTGGCTCGAACACATGGGCGCGGCGGTAGATTCTCTGGGTCTCGACGAGGTCTACGTCCGCGAGCTGATGGAGTACTTCGTGCGCGCCGCCCAGGCCATGGTGAACACCTTCGACGAATCGAACTCGACCCATGAGCGGACCCGGCGGCCCGGTTTTCAGCTCTGACCCGGCGGGCTGGAGAACGCCTGTCCCGGCGCCCGGGAAGCGTGCTGAAAAATCGACTTGGCAGGGCGTTTCTGCCAAGCTGGCCCGATGAGTATCGCAGCAGATGACGACCCTTCGAACGCCTCCTCAGCCGGGCAACGGGCCGCCGAATGGTGGCGCAGCGCGGTGGTCTACCAGGTGTATCCCCGCTCGTTCGCGGACTCCGATAGCGACGGCACCGGCGACGTCGGTGGCATCATCGACAGGCTCCCCTACCTGGCCGAACTCGGCATCGACGCGGTCTGGGTGTCCCCCTGGTACCCCTCCCCGCTGGCCGACGGCGGTTACGACGTCAGCGACTACCGCGACATCCACCCCGATTTCGGCAACCTCGAGTTGGCGGACCGGTTCATCGCGAAGGCCCACGAGCTGGGCCTGCGGGTGCTGATCGACCTGGTCCCCAACCACTCCAGCGATCAGCACGAGTGGTTCCAGGAGGCGCTGCGGGCCAGCCCGGGCTCGCCCGAGCGCGATCTCTACATTTTCAAGGACGGCGGTGGCCCCGACCGCGACCGGCCCCCGACCAACTGGATCTCGCTGTTCGGCGGGTCCGCGTGGGAGCGGGTCGTCGACGCCGAGGGCAACCCCGAGCAGTTCTTCCTCCACATGTTCGCCCCAGAGCAGCCCGACTTCAACTGGGACAACGAAAGGGTGGCGGCCGAGTTCGATTCGATCCTGCGCTTCTGGTTCGACCGCGGGGTGGACGGGTTCCGCGTCGACGTCGCCGACTCGATGGCCAAGGATCCCGAGTTCCCCGACATGCGCATCAACGAAAAGACCGGCGTCGCCACGCTGGAAAAGTACGTCGGCAGCCCGATCTTCGATCAACCCCACGTGCTCGACATCCACCGCCGCTGGCGCCGGGTCGCCGACGAGTACGCCGGCACCGAGTTGGGGGCGCGGGTGTTCGTCGCCGAGGCCTACCTCACCCCACCGGAGCGGCTGGCCAAGTACGTCGAGGGCGAGCGGCTGCACACGACGTTCAACTTCGACTACCTGCTCTCGGAGTGGTCGGCGGCCTCGCAGCGCGAGATCATCAACCTGACCCTGCGGGCCCACGACGCGGTGGGCGCGCCCTGCACCTGGGTGTTGTCCAACCACGACACCCCACGAGTGGCGACCCGCTACGGCAAGCCCCGCTCGGGGGTGCGCTTCGCCGACGGCGGCATCGTTTCGCAGGATCAGGGGCGCGGCTGGCACGACCTGCTGGCGCAGCCCACCGACATCGAGCTCGGGCGTCGCCGCGCGCGGGCCGCCGCGCTGTTGGAGCTGGCCCTGCCCGGCGGCGCCTACGTCTACCAGGGCGACGAGCTGGGCCTGGACGAGGTCGAGGACCTGCCCGAGGAGGCCCTACAGGATCCGACGTGGCTGCGCTCGAACCACACCATCCGCGGCCGCGACGGCTGCCGGGTGCCGATCCCGTGGAGCGGTGGCGAATCGCCGTTCGGGTTCGGCGAGACCGCCGAGCCGTGGCTGCCGATGCCCTCGCATTGGGCGCACCTGACCGTCGAGGCCCAGCGGGCCGACGAGCACAGCCACCTGAACCTGTACCGGTCGGCGCTGGCCGAGCGTCGTCGCAATCCCGCCCTCGGCGACGGCGACCTCGCCTGGGACGACACCCCCGCCGAGGTCCTGTCCTTCAGCCGGGAGCCCGGCTTTCGCTGCATCGTGAACTTCGGCGCCGAGGACTACCCCATCCCCGCCGGGCACACCGTGCTGGTCTTCTCGGGTCCGGTGGCCTCGGGCCCGGTGGCCTCGAGCGACGCGTCGGGCCCGGTGGCCTCAGGCGGCGCGTCGGGCCCGGTGGCCTCAGGCGGCGCGTCGGGCCCGGTGGCCTCAGGCGGCGCGTCGGCCACCCTCGTCGGCACCGACCAGGCGGTTTGGCTCCGCTTCTGAGCCGTCGGCGCACTCACCCACCCAAACCAGCGCGCTCAATAAATTGGTCCGCGCTCAATTCCTAAATCAAGCGCAAGACACCGGACTGAGCGCGCTAGGCAATAACCCGAGCGGGATGCCCAAAAAGCTCTCTCCCAGATCCCTTCAAATCCCTGCACGCCTCAGCACAAAACCGAGAGACCCGCCGCCCGCCCTCTTCGCCAACCCCCAATCAGCACGCTCAATAAATTGGTCCGCGCTCAATTCCTAAATCAAGCGCAAGACACCGGACTGAGCGTGCTGGGCAATAACCCGAGCGGGCTGGCGGATGCCGAGCGGGCTGGCGGATGCCGAGCGGGCTGCCCGATGCCGAGCGGATCACCCGATACCGAGCGGTTGGGCGGACAGTGCGGTGAGGCTCCAGTCCGGTGACGCTCCAGTCCGGTGACGCTCCAGTCCGGTGACGCTAAAGCCGGTGACGCTCAAGCCGGTGGCGCGCAGTCCGGTGACGCTAAAGCCGCGAAGCTTAGGCGACAGAGCCGGCCTCGACGCGGGCGCGGAGATCGTCGGGGATGGGGACGGAGCGGCCAGAGCGGTCGGCGCAGACGAGGACGGTGGCGGCCTCGGCGTAGGCCTTGCCGGATTGGGCGTCGTGGATGCGGCAGCTCAGCGTCGTCGAGGAGCGGCCCATGGCCAGGATGGAGGTGTGGGAGTCGTAGGGGGCGAGCCGGTGGCCGAGCTGGTTGAGGTATCTCATGTCTTGGCGCACGACCACCCAGGTGAGCTCGGAATCGACCTCGCCGAGCATCTCGTGGATCACCTGGATCCGGGCCTCCTGGACGTAATCGAAGAAGCGGACGTTGTTGACGTGGCCGTAGGCGTCGAGATCGCCCCAGCGCACGAACAGCGGGGTGTGCAGGCCTCCCGCCTCGGGTCGAGCCTTGGGCAACTCCCGGAACGGTTCCATCGGCGCGCGATATTCGCGCAACCACCCGCGCTCGGCGTCATCGAGGCGACGCAGCTTGCCCGCCTCGAGGTCGTAGGAGGCCAGCGTCGTCGTGGCCCGGGCCACCAAGAGGTTGCCGCGTAGAACCCGATAGGCCACCACGAGCTTGGCCGCGCCCACCGAATCCACGCTCAGCTCGATGGTGAGCGGAACGGGACCGAACACCACCGGCTTGAGGAACTCGATCTGGTGGCCCACCACCAAGATGCCGCTGCCCAACAGGCCCGCGTGCGGTCCGTTGAGCAGCCAATCGACGCGGGCCTCTTGGAGGTAGTCGATGTAGACGCCGTTGTTGATGTGGCCTTGGGCGTCCATATCCCCCCAACGCAGGGGGATGTCAACCTGATGAGACATCGAACCTCTTCCTTGATCAGCGCCAGGACCCTGATCGGTACGGGGTGGGTGAGCGTCAATACCTGCCGATAGGCGCCAACTCGACTAGGCGCGTCTCGGTAGGCGCCGTCTCAGTAGGCGCCATCTCGATAGGCGCCGTCTCGATAGGCGCCGTCTCAGTAGGCGCCGTCTCGATAGGCGCCAACTCGACTAGGCGCCATCTCGATAGGCGGCGCCTAGTAGAGGCTATCGATCAGATCGGAGTAGCGCTTGCCCACCGCGGCGCGGCGAATCTTCATGCTGGGGGTGACCTCGCCCTCCTCCACCGAGAGCTCGTGCGGCAGCACGGCGAACTTCTTGATCGTCTCCCAGCGCTCGAGCCCGGCGTTGGCGGTCTCGACGTCGCGATCCAACACCTCCCGGATGGCCGAGGTCTCGACCAACTCCTCGTAGCTTCCGGTGTGTTGGTTTTGCTCCGCCCAGGACTGCACGGCGTCGGGATCGAGGGCGAGGAGCGCGCTGATGTATTGGCGATTGTCGCCCTGCACGATCACCTGGGAGACCAGCGAACAGGCGGCCACCACGGCACCCTCTACCTTCTGGGGGGCGACGTACTTGCCGCCCGAGGTCTTGATCAGATCCTTCTTGCGGTCGGTGATCGTGAGGTAGCCGTCATGATCGACCTCGCCGATGTCCCCGGTGTGGAACCAACCGTCGACGAAGCACTTCTGCGTTTCCTCGTCGAGCCCGTGATACCCCACAGACACCCCGGGCCCCTTGACCAGCACCTCACCGTCGTCGGCGAGCTGCATCTCGGTGCCCGGAACGGGCGGCCCGACGGTGCCCAGCCGCGGGGACTTGGGCGAGTTCACAAACGTCACGGCGCTGGTTTCGGTGAGCCCGTAGCCCTCGATGATCAACAGCCCCGCGGCGTAGAACCAGCGCTGCACGTGCGAGTTCAGCTTGGCGGATCCGGAGACGAAGAACTTGATCCGTCCGCCCATCCGCTCCTTCAGCTTGGAGAAGACCAGCTTGTCGGCCAGCTTGTACTGCGCGGCCAACAGCGGCGGCATGGCCCGGTTGCTGACGCGGTAATCCACCGACTTCTCCCCCACGGCGAAGGCCCAATCGGCGATCTTGCCCTTGACCCCGCTGTTGGCGCCCATGAGCACCTTGTTGCGGACCTTCTCATAGATCCGCGGGGCCCCGCACATGAAGGTGGGGTGCACCTCGCCCAACCCCTCGACGATCCGGTCGATGGAGCCGTCGACGGCGGTGGCGAAGCCGATCTGCAGCTGCAGCGCCATCAGGGCCTTGCCGAACACGTGGCTCAGCGGCAACCATAGGAACTGCAGGTCGTCGGGCTGGAGCAGGTCGTAGACCTCGATGGCCCGGCCCTCGTAGGTCCAGGCGTCGTGGAGCAGCCGGACGCCCTTGGGCGTACCCGTGGTCCCGGAGGTGTAGATGAGGGTGGACAGGTGCTCGGGCTTGCTGCCGGCGATCCGCTCGGAGACCGAATCGGGGTGGGCCTCGAGGTGCTCGCGGCCTCGTTGGCGCAGGTCGGCGAAGCTGAGCACGCGCTCGTCCTCGCTTTCGCCCGCCATGAGGATCAGCTTCGCCACGTGCGGAAGGTCGTCAATCTGATCGAGCACCTTCGCCAACTGCTCCGCGTCCTCGACGATGACGATCTTGGACTGGGAGTCGGCCAGGATGAACCCGACATCGGCCGGCTTGGTGGAGGGGTACACCGTCGTCGTGGCGCCGCCGGCACACATCGTGCCCAGATCGCTGAAGATCCACTCGATGCGGGTGTTCGCCGCGATCGCGACGCGCTCCTCGCGCTCGATGCCGAGCGCGATCAACCCGGCGGCGACCTCGAAGATCGCGTCGCGGGTCTGATCCCAGCTCAGCGACACCCACGCCCCGCCGGCGTTGCGGTGCCGAAAGGCTTCTCGATCGCCGGACTTCTCCACCTGGGCGAGCAGCATGGCCCCCACCGAAGCGTGCCGCTCGTCGGTTGCCTTGGCGTCCAGAGTGTCGGTCATCAATCCTCCACGAAATGCTAGTTCGAAGGGGCGGGCGTCGGCGTCGTTGCCGAACGGGAAATTCACCCACGCTATCTCGGCGAGCTTAGCCGACCGACGCAGTTCGCGCCGGTCGAACCGCGGTCAGCTGTCGGCGCGCTCGAACGGTGGGCTCCCCGGCCCGAGTTTGTGTTCGGGGCGCTCGATCCGGTGGTTCGCGCTCGATTCCCGAACAGCGCGCGAAGCCGCGTATCGAGCGCGCCGGGACCACACGTCCACGCGCGCTTCTTCGAGTTTAGTTGAACAGTAAACATCGTTTTGCTACCTTCGGAGCATGTCGAACAGAGTGAGCGCTCGCTGGCTCTCGCCGGAGCAGCAGCGCGTCTGGCGCACCTACCTGCTCGGGTCGGCCAGGATCAACGAGTATCTCGATCAGGATCTGCGCAATCACGGCCTGGATCTGGGCGAGTACGAGATCCTGGTGTGCCTGGAGGAAGCGGAGAACCGCCAGCTCCGGATGAGCGAGCTCGCCGAGCTGGTGCACCAGTCCCGGTCGCGTCTCACCCACACGGTGTCGCGGTTGGAGAAGCGTCGACTCGTCGCTCGAACGACCTGCCCCAGCGATCGACGAGGGGTGTGGGCCGAGCTCACCGAGAAGGGTTTCGAGCTGCTTCGACGCGCCGCGCCCGATCACGTCGAGGCGGTGCGGCGCATCTTCGTCGAGGCGGTCGACCCGGCCGACTATGATGCCCTTGGACGCGCATTCGGCGCCGTCTTGAAGGTGCAGGCACCGATTTCGAGAACCCACAACCCACCATAGGAACCCCTAGCCATATGCAGCTCCGTGACGCCGTCGGCGAGACGGACGCTTCTCTCGCGCTGAGGCGGCTGGCCGATCGACTGATCGAGGCCGGTTATCCGGATCTGTTGGATTCCTCCACCCTGAGCCGGGCGCTGTATTCCACCGACGCCTCGATCTATCGCATCGTGCCGCAGGCCGTGGCCAAGCCCCGCTCGGTGGAGGAGTTTCGCGCCCTGCTGACCCACGCCAGGGCGAGCGGCGCCATCGTCACCACCCGCGGCGGCGGCACCTCGTGCGCGGGCAACGCGGTGGGCCCGGGGGTCGTCGTCGACGTGTCGCGACACCTCAACACCGTCCACGCCATCGACGCCGAGGCCGCGACCGCCGTCGTCGATCCCGGCGTCATCCAATCCGACCTCGGCATCGCGGCGGCCCCGGCCGGGTTGAAGTTCGGCCCCGACCCCTCGACGTTCAACCGCTGCACCATCGGCGGCATGATCGGCAACAACGCGTGCGGCCCGCGGGCGCTGGGCTACGGCAAGACCGCCGACAACGTCCTGGGGCTGCGGTGCGTCACCGGGGGCGGGGAGGATCTCGTGCTCGGCGGTGCCGACGCCACCCGCGTCGAGGATTCGCCCACCCTGACCGGGCTGCGGGAGCTCGTCGGCGCCAACCTCGAGACGATCCGGACCCAGTTCGGCCGGTTCGGACGCCAGGTGTCCGGCTACAGCCTGGAGCACCTGCTCCCCGAGAACGGCTTCGACGTCGCTCGCTTCCTGGCCGGCACCGAGGGCACGCTCGTCGCAATCACCGAGGCCACCGTCCGCCTCGTCGCCGACCCGCCGGTGAGCACCCTGGTGGCGCTCGGCTATCCGTCCATGGACCGCGCCGCCGACGACACCATGACCATCTTGGGGTTCTCCCCGACCGCCTGCGAGGGCCTGGATCGACGCCTCGTGCGGATCGTCGAGCAGAAACAGGGTGTCGGCTCGGTGCCCCGCCTGCCCGCCGGCGACGGCTGGATGCTGGTGGAGATCAGCGGCACCGACGCCGGTGAGGTGCGCGAGCGCGCCCTGGCGATGCTGGCGGCCGCGACGTGTCTCGACGGCTTCCTCGTCGACGACGCCGATCTGGCCGTCCGGCTGTGGCGGATCCGCGCCGACGGGGCGGGCCTGGCCGGGGTGAGCCTGCCGAGCCCCGCCTACCCGGGCTGGGAGGACGCCGCGGTGCCGCCGGCCAAACTGGGCGATTACCTCCGCGACTTCGACGCCCTGCTGGAGCGATACGGCTTCCACGGGCTGCCGTATGGGCACTTCGGCGACGGCTGCGTGCACGTGCGCATCGACTTCGGCCTCACCGAGCCCGACGGGCCCACCACCTACCGCGCCTTCGTCCTCGAGGCGGCGACGCTGGTGGCCGGCTACGGCGGTTCGATGTCGGGCGAGCACGGCGACGGCCGGGCCCGCTCTGAGCTGCTGCCCGCCATGTACTCTCCCGAGGCGTTATCCCTGTTCGCCCAGGTCAAGCAGCTGTTCGATCCGGACAACCGCTTCAACCCCGGAGTGCTGGTCGATCCCGATCCGGTCCACCATCACGTCCGCGCCGCCGGGCTGAAGCGGCGGCCCATCTTCGCCACCGATTCGCTGTTCGCCACCGACGTGCACCGCTGCAGCGGCGTCGGCAAGTGCATCGCCGACACCACCGCGGCGGGCGGGGTCATGTGCCCCTCCTACCTCGCCACCAGGGACGAGAAGGACTCCACGCGCGGCCGCTCCCGGGTGTTGCAGGAGCTGATCAACGGCGAGCTCGTCCAAGGCTGGGACGCCCCCGAGGTCCACGAGGCGCTCGATCTGTGTCTGTCCTGCAAGGGCTGCCGACGCGACTGCCCCACCGGCATCGACATGGCCTCCTACAAGTCCCAGGCCACCGATCACCGCTACCGGGGCAAGCTGCGGCCCCGCTCGCACTACGCGCTGGGCTGGCTCCCCCGCTGGGGACGGCTGGTCACTCGGTTCGCCCCCGTGGCCAGGCTGGCCAACCTGACGATGGGCACGCCGGGGCTGCGCTCGCTGCTGCGCTGGGGGGCCGGGGTGGATCAGCGCCGCGACCTGCCGCGGTTCGCCGAGCGCTCGGCCACCTCGCGCGGCGTGGCGCTGCCGCAGGGTCCGACTCCGCGCGGCCCCGTGCTGTTGTGGGTGGACTCGTTCTCCGACTGCTTTGCCGGCGCGGCCGTGCAGTCCTACCTCGACGTGCTCTACCAGGCCGGCTACTCCCCCCGGCTGCTGGACCGGCCCGCCTGCTGCGGGCTCACCTGGATCAGCACCGGCCAGCGCGACGGGGCCAGGGCCCAGCTGGCCAGCGCCGTCGACGTGCTGCACCCCTATGTCGCCGACGGGGTGCCGATCGTGGCCATGGAACCCTCGTGCCAGGCCGTGTGGCGCAGCGACGCCGAGGAGCTGCTGCCCGAGGATCCCCGGGTCGCCGAGCTGGCCACCGGCATCCTCACCCTCGCCGAACTGTTGACCAGGACGCCCGGGTGGCAGCCGCCGGACCTCGCCGGGCGGACCGTCGTCGCCCAACCCCACTGTCACCACGCCTCGGTCCTGGGCTTCCAGGCCGACGCCGCGCTGCTGGCCGCCACCGGCGCCGACGTCACCACGCTGGGCGGCTGCTGCGGCCTGGCCGGCAATTTCGGGGTCGAGAAGGGCCACTACGACGTCTCCGTGGCGGTCGCCGAGCACGACCTCCTGCCCGCGGTGCGAGCCGCCGGAGCCGACGCCATCGTGGTGGCCGACGGCTTCTCCTGCCGCCTCCAGCTGGAGCAGCTCGGCGGGCACCGGGCCATCACCCTGGCCGAACTCCTCAGCCGAACTCCTCGGTAGAGAATCCAGTAGAAAGCAGCGACGCACCTCCATGACCGTAGCCGTCCCGCCCAATGCCGCGACCGTGGCCGTTCTGGGGGCAGGCCTGGCCGGCCTCACCGCCGCCCACGCCCTGGCCGAATCGGGCCACCACGTGATCGTCATCGAACGCAGCGACCGCGTGGGCGGCCACGTGCGCACCGAGCAGATCGACGGGGTCGGCGTCGACGTCGGCGCCGAATCGGTCCACCTGGGTGCCCCCCACGTGGCCGGCCTCGTGCGCCGCCGCGGTCTGGCGGACTCGGCCGTGGGCTCCGCGCCCGGATCCTCGCTGCTGATGACCCGCAAGGGGCTCGTGCCGCTGCCCGCCGGCGTGGGACCGACCGGCCCGACCAAGCTGCTGCCGGTGCTGAAGTCGGGGATCCTGTCCGTGCCGGGCCTCGTCCGCGCGGGGCTGGAACCCGCCCTGGCCCGGCGAAAGGTCGACGGTGACGTGTCCGTGGGCGCCTTCCTGCGCGCCCGCTACGGGGACAAGGTCACCGACCAGTTCGTCGATCCGCTGCTGGGCAACCTGCACGGCGGCGACATCGACCAGCTCAGCCTGTACGCCACCGCGCCGCAATTGCGCGGACCGGCCAGCGCGGGCACCTCCCTGACGTTCCGCAAGCGGCCGGAGGCGCCCCCGTCCCAGGCCCCGGCCCAACAGGGCAGCGCGGTGCCCATGTTCGCGAGCTGGCCCGAGGGCCTCAGCGCGCTACCCGACGCCTTGGCCGCCAACGTGGAGGTGCGCACCGGGCGGGAGGTGCTGGGCCTGGAGCGCGTCGGTGGCGGCTGGCGGGTCAGCACGGGCGCCGGATCGTTCGACGCCGACGCGGTGGTGCTGGCGGTTCCGTCCCGCTCCGCCGCCGAGCTCCTGCTCGGGCTCGACCTGAGCGGCGCCGCCGAGATCGTAGCCCAGGTGCCCGCCGCCTCCGTCGCCACGGTCGTGCTCGGCTACCCCAAGGACGCCGCGGGCGCCAACGAGGCGCTGTCGAACGCCAACGGTCTCCTGCTGCCGAGCGCGCGGGTCAAGACCGTCAAGGCGGCCACCTTCCTGAGCCGGAAGTGGCCCCACCTGGCGGGCAGCGAGCACTACCTGGTCCGCGCCTCCGTAGGCCGCTATGGAGCGGCGCTGGACGAGGACGACGCCAACCTGATCCGGGAAGCGGCCGCGGATCTCGCCTCACTCATCGGGCTGACGGCTGCGCCGGAGGTGTCGAAGGTGGTGCGGTGGCCCCGCGCCATGCCGCAGCTCACGGTCGGCCACCTGGAGCGGATCTCGCGCCTGCGACACCAGCTCGGCGGGTACCCGACCCTGGCCCTGGCCGGTGGGCCCATCGACGGCCTGGGCATCGGGTCGGTCGTCAAGTCCGGCCAGGCCGCGGCGGCGGCGATCTCAGCCGCGCTCGGTGAGCGAAGCGCCTGAAGCCCACGAGGTTTGCGCGTCAGCAGGTCGACAACGTCCCAACCAATCCTTTCGCCAGTGAGTCTCTGAGCGTAAGACTCTCGGCCGGCATCGCTTCCTTGACTGTTTATCGACCGGTCTCGGGAAGTCCTCCTAGCGGTGGCCCAGCCGGCGCGAGACGTCGCTTGCACACTGCCGCACCGCCCCCACCAACGACTCCGCTAT
>JBBSOW010000076.1:0-14480 GCA_038259365.1 Propionibacteriales bacterium | reverse complement strand
GGTGGGAGTTGTTTGGTCGCGGTCGCGATGACCTCGGCGTGCTGCACGCTGATCAGGCCCTCGGACAAAGCACCGTCGGCGTGCGGCAAGGATTCCAGCGAGGACGCCCGCCGGACACTTCGCGCTGCTTCGGCCCCACCCAGGCGCGATTCTCGGGCCAGCCACGCCCCCACGCCCACCAGCCCGTCGGCGGCACCTGTCTGTGACCGCGTCGAGGCCAACACCACCTTCAACCGCAACCCCTGCAACCGGTTGATCGTCTCATCAATCGTGTGCAGGGCCGCCGCCGCCTCGGATTCACCGATCCGTTGGCGGCGATGCAAAGCCTCCAGGCGATTAATCGCCCTGGCGTCCAGCAACCCGGTGTCGACCGGGGCTTCGGGGTGAGCGAGTACTGACATACCTCCACTATAATCGAACAAGTGTTCGGGTGCAAGGCCTCGCCGAGATTATCCTCGGATTCTTTCGTTGCAGATTTTGTTCGTTCCGCCCGGCCGCCGAGGGGCATCACGTCAACGCCGCACGGTTCCAGTCGGTGACCTGACCGCCGTCCGGGCCCCTGCTGTTCGGTTCAGCGCGGGGTCACCCGCCCGGCTGTCAGTCCAAACCGCCCGGTTGCATAGGCTGAGCCACGACGACGCGCGAAAGGAAACCGAAGATGACGACGCAGGGATCGAACACGCCGGGCACGCCAGGAGAACAGGGCGGGAACGAAGAGTTCCGCACCGAGCACGACACGATGGGCGAGGTGCAGGTTCCCATCAACGCGCTGTGGCAGGCCCAGACCCAACGAGCGGTGGAGAACTTTCCCATCTCCGGCACCACCATCGAGCCGTCATTGATCCGCGCCCTGGGGCTGATCAAGTCCGCGGCCGCCAAGGCCAACGCCGACCTCGGTGTCCTGGACGACGAGTTGGCGGCCGCGGTTTCGGCCGCCGCCGACGAGGTGGCCGAAAATCGCCACGACGGCGAGTTCCCCATCGACGTGTTCCAGACCGGCTCGGGCACGTCGTCGAACATGAACGCCAACGAGGTGATCGCCTCGATCGCGGCCAACCACGGCACGAAGGTCCACCCCAACGACGACGTCAACCACTCCCAGTCCAGCAACGATGTCTTCCCCAGCGCCATCCACCTGGCCGCCACAGATTCGGTGGTGAACGCCCTCATCCCCGCGCTGGAGCGCCTGCAATCCTCGCTCGCGGCCAAGTCCGAGGAGTTCGCCGACGTCGTCAAGGCCGGTCGCACCCACCTGATGGACGCCACCCCGGTCACCCTGGGCCAGGAGTTCGGCGGCTACGCCGCGCAGATCGGTGCCGGCATCGACAGGCTGAACAGCTCCCTGCCGCGCCTGGCCCAACTCCCGCTGGGCGGCACCGCGACGGGCACCGGCATCAACACCTTGCCGGGTTTCGCCCCCAAGGTCATCGAGGCGCTGGCGACTCAGACCGGGTTACCGCTCACCGAGGCCCCCGACCACTTCGAGGCCCAGGGCGCGCGCGACGGACTCGTCGAGGCCTCGGGGATGCTGCGCACGATCGCGGTCTCGCTGACCAAGATCGCCAACGATCTTCGCTGGATGGGCTCGGGGCCGACCGCCGGCTTGGGCGAGGTGCGCCTGCCCGACCTGCAGCCCGGGTCCTCGATCATGCCCGGCAAGGTGAACCCGGTGATGGCCGAAGCCACCGTCATGGTGTGCGCCCAGGTGATGGGCAACGACGCCTGCGTCGCGGTGGCCGGCACCGCCGGAAACTTCGAGCTCAACGTCATGCTGCCGGTCATGGCGCGCAACCTGCTCGAATCGGTGCGCCTGCTCTCGACCGTCTCGGTCCTGTTGGCCGAGCGCTGCGTCGACGGCATCGAGGCCAACGCCGAGCACTGCCGCGCCCTGGCCGAGTCCTCCCCGTCCATCGTCACCCCGCTGAACTCCAAGATCGGCTACGAGAACGCCGCCAAGGTAGCCAAGTCAGCGCTGGCCGAGGGCAAGACCATCCGCCAGACGGTGCTCGATTTCGGCTTTGTCGAGAACGGCACCCTCACCGAGGAGGAGTTGGACTCCGCGCTCGATGTGCTCGCCATGGCCCGGCGGCCGACGAAGTAGCCACCTCGCTCACCAGTACCTCCCACACAGTATTGAAATAAATGTATTCTGTATGCATGGGGTCACTACTTCAGATTAGAAACGTTCCGGAGTCCCACCGCCAGGCTTTGAAGGCGCGTGCGGCGGCTCGCGGTGAGTCTCTGAACGCCTACCTGCTAGGTCTGCTCTCCCAAGAAGTGTCACGTCCGACTGTCGCGGAGGTCTTAGAACAAGCCGGGCAACGGGCGGAGCAAAGCGAAGGAAGTGTCGATGGCGCCTTGACGGCAGCTCGCGAGGAGCGCGACGCGGAGTTGCTTCAGCGGTCCCGGCGTTGATCGTCGTCGACGCTTCGGTGATCATCGATGCTCTAACAGCCCGGGGCACCGAGACCCTGCGATCGTTTCTGGCCACCCAAGACCTCCACGCTCCGAGCCTGCTCGATTACGAGGTCTTGTCGGGGCTGAGAGGGTTGGTTCTCGGAGGTCGACTGAGCTCGACTAGAGCTCTCGACGCTCTCACTGACTTCGACGCTCTGACTATCCGTCGTTGGCACTTTGCCGACGAACTTCGCAGACGGGCCTTCGCGTTGCGCGAAACCGTCTCGGCCTACGACGCGGCGTACGTCGCCCTGGCCGAAGCACTGGGCTGCGCGCTTGTGACCCGAGACGCTCGGCTTACCCGATCTGTCGGGCACGGTGTGCCTATCGAGGTGCTCTGAACCCCCCGTTCGGCAAGACTCGCCCCGTTCCACCCTCGACAGATTGGGGCAGTTCTCGCCTAAGGCGCAGGCGCTGCTGCCGAAGTTGGAACCAGAAGCTGAAACAGCGAGCGCCTAGCGGCGTCTAGCGGCTTTGTTGGCGATGACGGCGGCCCGTGGTTCCTGCTCCGTCCCGATGGGATCGCGAAGCATCCAGGCCGTCTCTCTCAGTCCTAGCAGAAGACGCCACCGAGGCCGGTATTGCGCTCCGGCAGGATCCAGCCGGTCCAGCCCAGGATGGAGACCTGGCGGGTGTCGATCACCGCATCGGCGTTGGCGAACAACACATAGCTCGCGGCGGCCGCGTTCAGGGCTCCGTGTCCGATCGCCGCGGCGTACACGGTGCCGGTCCGCAGGCGAAGCCAGCCGAGGATCCCGCCGACGAGGATCGTCATGCCGATCATCATGAGCACCCCTTGCCACCGCGGCGCCATCGGATAGTTGTAGCCCAGCAGCAGCAAGGGGGCGTGCCACAGTCCCCAGATGACTCCACTGACCACGATGGCCCAGACCCGCCCGAGCGGCAGCAACCGCGGCAGTAACCAGCCACGCCAGGCACAGCGCCAGCAGGAGAGCGACGGCCACACCAGCGCCGCCCAGGGTCTGCTTCCACGGCATCCGGCCCGGCGTGCGCAGCCCGAGGCGCACACCCAAGCTCGGCCCCTCCCGCCGCTCGAAGGCGGCGGTGGCGACCCACGCGGCGACCGCCGGGGTGAGCATCATGATTACCGCCGCGACGGTGAGGAACGGGTCGGCCAGCCCCCGAGCGTTCGCCGGTCCCGAACCGCGCCGAAGCCAAATCGGTAGGACCACCAGCCAGGCGAGCCCGAAGGAGAGCACGACGAAGACCAGGATCGGCAGCCACTGACGTCGAGTCATAGGCCCCACGCTAGCCACCGGCGTCGCGGGGTCGCGTCATAGGCTGAGGGCCAAACTCGCGACCATCCGGGAGACCAACATGGCCGAGGCCATTCCGCCGTTCGACGGTTTCGGATCCAAGTCCGTCACGTTCTTCTCCGAGCTGGCCGCGAACAACAACCGGGCGTTCTTCACCAGCCACCGCGAGGTCTACGAGCGGCACATCCGCGAACCCCTGGAGCGCTTGCTGGGCGAGGTGGGCGAGGAGTTCGGCGACGGCAAGGTGTTCCGACCCAATCGCGACGTGCGGTACAGCTTCGACAAGTCGCCCTACAAGCTCGCGGGGGCGGCCGCGATTACGTGCAGATCAGCGCCCAAGGCCTGTTCGCGGCCTCCGGTATCTACCTGATGACGCGCGACCAGTTGCAGCGCTTCTACGCCGCGATCGACGACAAGACCACCGGCAAAAGGCTCGAGACTCTGGTGGCGGAGGCGAGATCGGCGGGACTCGATGTCGGCGGCTCCGCGCTCAAAATCGGTCCCCGCGGTTACGCCAAGGATCACCCGCGGATCGAGCTGTTGAGACACAAGAGCCTGACCGTCTCGCAGACCTTCGGGCCGGACGAGAACTGGATTTTCACGCCCTCCGCCCTGGCCCGGGTCGTGGCGCTATGGCGGGCCGCCGCACCGATCAACGCCTGGCTGGCCGAGCACGTCGGCCAGCCAGGCGACTCTTAGGGGCGGGTCTTCTGCGATGGGGTTACTCCCCCTAGCCCGAAGGCTGCGACGCGGGCGGATCGGCCTTCGTGTTGGGGACACTCCCGGGCTCCCCTTGGCCGCCGGTGTCTTGGCCGCCGGTGTCCTGGCCGCCGGTGTCGGGAACGCCCGGCGCCTGGTCCGGGCGCGTCTCATCCGGGACCGCGGGCTCGCTCGGCTGTGCTGGCGGCGCCTGTGTCTCGGCCCCATCGGTCGGCTGTTGGCCGCCTTCGGCCGGGGCCGTCGGCGCGATCTTCGGCTCATCGCCGCCCGGCTTCTTTGGCGCGGGGTCGGACTGGCCGATTCGGCTGACGGTGGTGGCCGGGGCTCCGTCGAGGCCGCGGCCGGTCGCGGTCTCGAATATCGTCACCGCCACCGCGGCGATCAGAAAGGAAGCCAGCGCCGAGACGGCGATGGTCGAGACCTTGATCCGGCGCCGGCGGGGGGAGCCACCGACCGGGCGCGGCTCGGGGGCGGCGCCCTGTTCGGTCGCCTCATCCTCGCGTTCGACCGCGGCGTGAGCCGCGGTCGTCTCCGCATGAGCCGTGGTCTTCTCCGCGCTCTGCGGCGCGGTTCGACCCTGCCGCGACATCACCCCGGAGAGACCGTGGTGGGTGCGCCGCAGGGTCTCGCCGTAGACCTTGCCACCGACGTTGACGATGAGGCTGAAAAAGGCCGCGCCGATCACCGTGCCCGCGACGCCGAGCTGGGCGCCCAGCGCCGCCGCCGTGGCGGCCGCGAGCGCCCCGCCCGCGATCTGTGCCATTGAGAGGCCCGCAAATACAGAGGAGCGCTCTGGGGAGGTGGGGTCGGCCTGGGGGTAGGCGCTTGCTCCCTGGCTCGGACTCACCGGCGACGAAGGGCTCGCGGATAGGGAGGGACTGGCCGGCGAGGAAGGGCTCGCGGTCAGGGAGGGGCTGGCCGGCGAGGAAGGAGGGGCTGGACGGGAAGGACGGGTCTGCTGGATCATGGCTCACATCGGTCTCGAAGATTCGGTACTGCCCTATCAACGGCCGAGCTCGCCGACAATGTTCCGAACATCCCTGTGATGTGCCCTACACGGCTTGTCCCGCCAACACAGACCGCACCCAGCACGGGCGGCCCAGGCGGGGTGAAAGACTTCTCCGATGACCCCTCCCACTCGCGATCAGGTGCGCCAAGCGCCCAAGGTCCTGCTCCACGACCACCTCGACGGCGGGCTGCGGCCACAAACCATCATCGAGCTGGCAGCCGAGCGCGGCCACGAGCTGCCCGCCTCCGACGCGGACTCGCTGGGGCGCTGGTTCGCGGAGTCCGCCGACAGCGGATCGCTGGTCCGCTACCTGGAGACGTTCGACCACACGGTCGCGGTGATGCAGACGGCTGCCGGCATCGCCCGCGTGGCCCGCGAGAGCGTGGAGGACCTGGTGGCCGACGGCGTCGTGTACGCCGAGACCCGCTACGCCCCCGAGCAGCACCTGCTGGCCGGGTTGAGCCTCGACGACGTCGTGGCCGCCGTTCAGAGCGGGATCGACCAGGCCACCGAGGCCGCCGGCGGGGCCATCGTCGTCCGGCAACTCGTCAGCGCCATGCGGCACCGGGACGGCGCCATGGAGGCAGCCGAACTGGCCGTGGCCTGGCGCGACCGCGGAGTCGCCGGCGTCGACATCGCCGGCGCCGAGAAAGGATTTCCCCCCTCCCGCCACCTCGAAGCCTTCGCATACCTGCGGCGCCAGAACGCGCACTTCACGATTCACGCCGGGGAGGCCTTCGGGCTGCCGTCGATCTGGGAGGCGATCCAGCTCTGTGGGGCGGACCGCATCGGGCACGGGGTCAGGATCATCGACGACATCACGACGGCAGAGGACGGCTCCGCCGAGTTGGGCCGGCTCGCGGCCTACGTGCGTGATAGGCGGATCCCGCTGGAGCTGTGCCCTTCCTCCAACGTCCAGACCGGTGCGGTCGCCTCGCTGGCGGAGCACCCGATCAGGCCGCTGACCGAGCTGGGGTTCCGGGTCACGGTCAACACCGACAACCGCCTGATGAGCGGCACCACGATGACCGACGAGCTGATGGGCCTCGTCGACGCGTTCGGTTACACGCTCGAGGATCTCCACCGGTTCACCGTCAACGCGATGAAGTCGGCGTTCCTGCCCTATAACGAGCGGGTCGCGGTGATCAACGGGGTGATCGAGCCCGGGTTCGCCGAGCTGAACGACCAGGCCACCTCTGACGTGCTACGCCCTGTCACCGGCGGCGCCCCGGCGAAGCTTCGCTAGATCGTCGGCGCCGAAGGCCTGCGGCAGGATCTCGGTCATCGCCTTGATACCCAACGGGGTGTCGATCAGCAGCCCGGGACCGCCGTTCTCCCACAACAGTTGGCGGCACCGCCCGCACGGCATGAGCGTCTCGCCCCGGGCGTCGACGCAGGCGAACGCCACGAGCCGCCCGCCGCCGCCGGCGTGTAGCTCCGAGACGACCCCGCACTCGGCGCACAGCGTGACCCCGTAGCCGGCGTTCTCGACGTTGCACCCGACCACGATCCGGCCGTCGTCGACTAGGGCGGCCGCCCCTACCGGATACTCGGAGTAGGGCACGTAGGCGTGTCGCGACACCGCGGTCGCCCGAGAACGCAGGTCGTCGAAGTCGATGTCGCCGGCCCCGGCTGGCGCGCCGTCGTTCACCGTCAGGCCTTCTTGAACGGCACGCCGTCGGCGGCCGGCGCCCGCACCCTGCCGATCAGCCCGGCCACCGCGACGATGGTGGCCACGTAGGGCAGCAGCAGCAGGAACTGGCTTGGCACCGGGGTGCTCAGCGTCTGTAGTTGCAGCGCCATCTGGGTGACGAAGCCGAAGAACAGCGCCATGACCGTCGCCCACACCGGGTGCCAACGGCCCATGATCAGGGCCGCGAGGGCGATGAAGCCGTTCCCGACCGTCATCTCCTTATCGAACGCACCGGTGGAGCCGATCGAGAAGAAGGCCCCGCCGAGACCGGAGAACACTCCCCCCAGCAACACCGCCTGCCAGCGCACGGCACGGACGTTGATGCCCACGGTGTCGGCGGCCTCGGGGTGTTCGCCCACCGCGCGGACCCGAAGACCCCACTTGGTGCGAAAGATCAAGAAGTACACCAACACCACCGAGCCGATGGCCAGGTAGGCCAACACCGTTTGGGAGAACAGGATGGAGCCGATGAACGGAATGTCGGAGAGGACGGGAACCGAGATGGACTGCATCAGCGGGGCCGAGTTGTACTCGCTCGACGCGGGCTGGACAAGCTGGTCGAACAGGAAGCCCGTCAGGCCCACCGCGAACAGGTTCAACACCACGCCGAGCACGACCTGATCCACCCAGTACTTGATCGAGAACAGCGCCAGCAGCGAGGCCATGAACACTCCGCCAACGACGGCGGCGATGAGGGCGGCCACGATCGAGCCGGTGATGGAGCCGACCACCGCCGAGGTGAAGGCGGCGGTGAGGAATTGACCCTCGATGGACACGTTCACCACCCCGGCCCGCTCGCACAGCACGCCGCACAGCGCGCCCAGGATCAGCGGGGTCGCCAGCGTCAGCGTGCCCTGCAGTTGGTTGGAGACGGGGAAGGGCAGATCGCGTCCCGACGCCGCCCAGGTGATGAAGCCGATGGCGAAGGCGGAGCCGGCGATCGTCCCGGCCAGCGCGGGCAGGCGACCCGCCAGCCGCCCGGATAGGAAGCCCACCGCCGCCACGACACAGAGCAGGCCGCAGACCAGCACGACGGGGACCCCGGGAACGCTGAACGTCGGGAGCTGCACCTCGTCGAGGGCGTTGGAGAGGGCGAATTTGGCGCTCCCCCTCGTCATCGTCAAGAGCCCGAGCAACAACAGCCCGACCACCATGATGAGGGTGCCGACCGAGAGCCGATGCGTGCGCCGCTCGGCGGACTCGCGCGCCACGCTCGGCCTGGAGCCACTCACGAGGACATTCCCTTGCTGGTGGCCGGCATGATCGATTCCTGCGGCACCTTCTTGGCGCTCAGGAAGGGGACGAGGGTGTTCACCAGCGCCGGGGCGGCGACGAAGAGCACGATCAGCGCCTGCAGGACGGTCGTCAGCGTCAACGGGGTCTGCGCCACGCTCTGCATGGCGAGCCCGCCGGCGTGCAGGGCGCCGAAGAGCAGCCCGGCCAAGACGATCCCGAACGGCTTCGAGCGTCCCAACAACGCGACGGTGATGGCGTCGAAGCCGATGGTCCCGACCAGCCCAGCCGAGAGCGGTACCGGGGTGCCCAGCACGCTCGGCGCCAGCGCCGCCTGGACTCCACCGAGCCCGGCCAGCCCGCCGGCGAGCAGCATCGTCACGATGGTGGTCCTCGCGACGCTCATGCCCGCCGTGGCGGCGGCGTGCGGGTTGGCGCCCACGGCGCGGATGGCGAACCCGATCGTGGAGCGTTCCAGGATCCACCACACCGCCACCGCAGCCAGGATCGCCAGGACGAACCCCGTATGCAACCGGGTGCCCTCGATCCGTGCGAAGGTGGCGTTCCAGTCGACCACGGGTGAAATCGGATCGTTGCGGCCCGGCCGCTGGAAGGCGGTGGTGGTCAGCAGATAGGCCAGCATGCCGGCGGCGATGTAGTTGAGCATGATCGTCACGATCACCTCGTGCGCCCCCGCCTTCGCCTTCAAGAAGCCGGCGATGCCGCCCCAGAACGCCCCGAAGGCGACACCGACGAGCACCGCGACGAGCACGTGCAGCACCGGGGGCAGATGGAGGGTGAAACCGACGTAGGCCGCCATCATGGCGCCAAGAATGGCCTGGCCTTGAGCACCGATGTTGAACAGCCCGGCGCGAAAGGCCAACCCGACGCCGAGGCCGGCGCAGATCAGGGGCGCGGCCTGGGCGGTCGTCTCGGTGATCGGGCCCAGGCCACCGAGCGCTCCCACCACCAGAGCCGAGTAGGCTCCGGCGACCTTGTCCCAAGAGGCGCCCAACGCATCACCCGGGCGGGCGAACAGGTACGCGTACTTTTCGCGCACCTCGGTGTCGGAGACGATCATCAAGATCGCGCCGACTCCGAACGCCAGGACGAAGGCCGCCAAGGTGGTGACGATCTCGCGTACGGTCTCTGTGCTGGGGGCGAACGACCGCTTCGGGGCTTCCTTGCTGCTCACTGCGACCCCTGCTTCTCGCCTGTCGACCTGGGCCGGGACGTTCCCGAGGTCGCCTCCTCGTAGGGGACACCGGCCATCATCAGGCCCAGGGTCTCGCGTTCGGTGTCCGGCCCGACGATGCCGACGATCTTCCCGCGGTACATCACCGCGACGCGGTCCGCGAGGGCGGCTACCTCGTCGAGTTCGGTGGAGACGAGGACCACGGCCGTGCCCTTGTCGCGCTCGGCGACGATGCGCTTGTGAACAAACTCGATGGCGCCCACGTCGACCCCGCGGGTGGGTTGAGAGGCGATCAGCAGCGACAGCGGCTTGGACAACTCGCGGGCCAGCACGACCTTCTGCTGGTTTCCGCCCGAGAGCGCGCCCACGGGGCTCTGGATCGATTGGGTCCGGATGTCGAACTCCTCCACCAGGCTGGTGGCGTTCTCCGCGATCTTGTTGAGGTGCAGTTGCGGGCCGGTCGCGTACGGCGCGCTGTCGACGTGGTTCAGCACGAGGTTCTCCGCGACGCTGAAGCTGCCCACGAAGCCGTCGTGCTTGCGATCCTCGGGGATGAACCCCATCCCCGCGTCGAGGGTCTGGCGCGGCTTCAGCCTGGTGGTGTCCTGGCCGTCGAGGTTGACCGAGCCGCTGCTCGGGGTGATGAGCCCGAGCAGGGATTCCACCAGTTCGCTTTGACCGTTGCCCTGCACGCCGGCGACACAGAAGATCTCCCCGCCGTAAACCTCGAAGCTGACGTCGTCCACCACGACCATGCCCGAGCCGTTGGTGACGCTGAGCTCGCTCACCCTCAGGCGGGCCTCGCCCAAAGTGGGCTCGTCCTTGTCGACGGTCAGGCTGACCGCGCGGCCCACCATCAGCTCGGCGAGGTCGGTCTCGCTGGCTCCCGGCTCCGCCTCGTCGACGACCTTGCCCCGGCGGATCACGGTGATCCGATCGGCAATCTCGCGCACCTCACGCAGCTTGTGGGTGATGAACACGATGGCGCGGCCCTCGTCGCGCAGCGAGCGCATGACGTCCATCAGCTCGTCGGTCTCCTGCGGGGTCAACACCGCCGTCGGCTCGTCGAAGATGAGGTACTTCGCGTCGTAGGCCAGCGCCTTCAAGATCTCGACCCGCTGCTGCACCCCGACCGGTAGATCCTCGATCAACGCGTCCGGATCGACCTCCAGGTTGTAGCGCTCGGAGAGCTCTCGGACGCGCTTGCGGGCCGCGCGGATGTCGAGCACGCCGGTCCCGCCGGGCTCACGGCCTAGCACGATGTTTTCGGCGACGCTGAACACATCGACCAGCATGAAGTGCTGGTGCACCATCCCGATCCCGGCATCGATGGCCTGGCGAGGGTTGGTGAAACGCTGTACGGCCCCGTCGACGACGATCTCCCCACCGTCGGGCTGATAGAGCCCGTACAGCACGTTCATCAGCGTCGACTTTCCGGCGCCGTTCTCGCCCAGCAGGCAGTGGATCTCGCCGGGGACGATGTTCAACGTGATCGCGTCGTTCGCCACCAGGGATCCGAACGTCTTGGTGATCTCGCGCAGTTGCAGCATCGAGCCCGGAGGCGTCGAGGATGAGCTTTCCGAGGCGCGTTCTTCGGCCACGAGCCGTCCTTTCAACATCGCCGATGATCTAGCACGAAGCGGAGGGGAACCGCCGCAGCGATCCCCCTCCCATAGGTGCTACCTAGTTCACTTGGGTTGGGCCTCGGACTCGATGGTGATCTTGCCCGAGGTGATATCACCCTTCAGGGTGTCCAGCTCCGCCTTCAGCTCGTCGGGAACCTTGGACTCGAACTCGTGCCACGGGGCCAGCCTGGTGCCGTTGTTGGCGAGGGTGCCGACGAACGGCTTGTTGGAGAAGCCGCCCTCCTGCGAGGCCCGGATGGCGTCGGTCACCGCCACGTCCATCGCCTTCTCGACCGAGGTCAGGATCGTGGAGCAATAGTTGGCGGCCGATTCGCAGCCGTCGGTGTCCACCCAGATCGCGCTGACCTTGCCGCCGCTGGCCTGCGCCACCTGGAGACCGCCCTCACCGGCGGGCCCAGCAACCGGGAAGACGATGTCGGCGCCCTGGCTGACCAGGTTCTGCGCGGTGGCCTTGGCTCCGGACTTGTTCTCGAACGGGCTGTCGCCGGGCACGAACTGGCCGTCTTGCTTCTTGACGTCCCAGCCAAGGACGGCGATCTTCTTGTTCTTCTGCTCGTTGTAGTACTCCACGCCCTGGGCGAACCCGTCCATGAAGATGGTGACGGTGGGGATCTTCAGCCCGCCGAAGGTGCCGACCTTGCCCGAGGAGGACATACCCGCGGCGGCGTAGCCCGCCAAGAAGCTGGACTGGGCGGTGTTGAACACCAGCGGCTTGAGGTTCTTGATGGTGGCGGAGCCCTCGGGTGTGCTGTCGACGATGGCGAAATCGATATCCGGGTTGGCCTTGGCGGCCGCCACCGTGGCGTCGGCCAACAAGAAGCCCACCGTGATGATGCTGTTGCACTTGGCGTCGACCATGGACTGGATGTTCTTGGCGAAGTCGGCAGCGCTGGAGGACTCGACCTGGCCGGTCTGAATGCCCAGCTCCTCTTTGGCGTCGGTGAGGCCCTTGTAGGAGGTCTGGTTGAACGACTTGTCATCGAAGCCGCCAGAGTCCGACACCATGCAGGCCTTGTAGTCCGAGGACGCTGCCGCCCCCCCGGAGGCCTGGGGGGCCGCTTCGCCACCCTCGGGCGGCGGCTTGGCGCATCCGCCGAGAGCGAGGGCGGCCACCGCAATCGCAGTGACCGGAGCGATGAAGAGCTTCTTCACGTGTGATCCTCCTTAGGCGGCTAGGTCCTAGCCGCCGATCGTCAGGGAGGAAGCGCGCCGCGGTTCGACTCCCCAAAGCCGTGTTTGGTTAGCCAGATGGTATCCGCTGCACCGCTCGTCCTGGCTGACGATTGAGCGGGCACCGACAACCGATACGCGTTTGTGACTTCCACCCCAAGCTCGGCCAACGAGGGTTTGATCCGCGTGGATGAGGAGGACCGGCCGTAACCGGGTGGTGCGGAATCGTTACCATCCCTAGATGAGCGAAAATACCTTTAGCCAACGCGCGAGAACCGTTGTCGACCGGACGAAAGCGCTGTTTACGCTGGATCCTCGCTGGCACGAAGAGCCCGTGTACGAGGGAGATCCCGACCCACGGGTGGGCGAACTACTCGCGCGGCTCGAGTCCGCGGACCCGATCGCGCGCACCGAAGACGATCAGATGGCCGTCCGCATCGACCCGGACACGTTGCGGGGTTGGCTGGTCACCCAGGCGGACGCCTCCGACGAAACAGACGACACCGGTCAAGCGGACGACACCGGTCCAACAGACGACACCGGGCAAGCAGACGATGCCGGTGAAACAGACGACACCGGGCAAGCAGACGACACCGGTCAAACGGACGACAATCGTCAAGCAGACGACACCGGTCAAGCAGACGACACTCGTCAAGCAGACGACACCGGTCAAACAGACGACGCAGGTCAAGCGGACGCCTCCGGTCCGGTGGCCACGCGAAAGTTGACGCCGCTGCACTCTGCTCAAGTGCGGGCGTTGCGATACCACCCAGAGCTTCTAGAGCGCTATCAACAGACCGGCACCTGGGACGACCCCCCAAGCTAACCGTTAACCGAGGTGGTCGCTCCTGATCTACTCCCCAATACGGTGGATAACCCACCCCGACAATTTGGGGTGTTGATGCGAGGGAGCGCCCAGGACCGCCTGATCAGTTCGCGAGCTGAGCGTACGTCCGCCTGAGATCACGGTGGACCGGAGGCCGCGGCCTTGGTCTCTCGCGAGCCCTGGTCAGCAAGTAGCGGGCAAGCGCCAGCAACACCGGCCAAGTCGCAATCCGCTCCGGCGGCCAGAGAACCCCCCGCGGCGTTGCGGACATAGTTGTGAGGCACGCGTCGACGTTCCCCCACCTTTGAGACGAGTCAAGCTGTAGCAATGTGTAGCACTACTTGCTACGCTTGGCGTATGTCTCGAACCATCGCCCAACGAGAATTGCGTAACCGAAATGCCCAGGTCATCGATGCCGTGACGGCTGGCGAAACCTTCGTCGTGACACGCAACGGCGAACCTGTCGCCGAACTGCGTCCACTCAAGGGCGGGCGCAGAACCTTCATCTCCCGGGAGGATGTGGTGACGTCGAGCGGTACCCGCATCGATCGACACCAGTTCCGGACGGACCTGGACCACGCCGTCGATCAGGGACTGTGACGTGTCTACCGGGTTGTTGGACACCTCAGTGGTGATCGATTGGCACGACCCCGCTGTGGCCGATGCGTTACCCGAACAGCTAGCGATTTCGGCGATCACGGCAGCGGAGTTGGCCGCCGGTCCACACCTGGCTGCCACCGTGCCCGAGGGGGCCAAGAGGCAGGCGCGCCTACAGGAAGTCGAGGCGAAACTTGAGCCGCTGCCCTTTGATGGCGCGACTGCGCGCAGCTACGGCCTCGTCATCGCCGCCGTAGCGAACGAAGGCCGCAAACCCCGGAGTCGTGTTGCGGACCTGCTCATCGCGGCGACTGCCCACGCCAACAGTCTCGACCTCTACACCCGAAACGGCGGGGACTTCGCTGGACTTGACGACCTCATTCAGGTTGTTGTCATCTGACCTCGTGAGATCTAGCCGTCAGGTGAAGCCGAAATCCCGCCAACAGCTTCCGAGTAGTGGATCGACTCACGTTTGACCTTGTTGGGGTTGACCTCTGTGGTGGCAGGTTATCGGCCTGCGCCACTTCGAGACCGAACATCGCCCGACGCTGACAAAGACAGACAGCGTGGTTTCAGCAAGTCGCCTCTCTGCGGTTTCCTTTCCTGCCGGGTCTGGCCCGGCGGGGAGCGCTACGCGCGCCGATCAAGGCGGTGCGG
>JBBSOW010000075.1:0-14606 GCA_038259365.1 Propionibacteriales bacterium | reverse complement strand
ACCGATGAGCAACACATGGGGTGTGTCTCCGGACTCGCCGTGCACGCCCTCGAACAGCACAATCGTGAGCAGGAGCGACCCCACCTGCAGATCGCGCGCATCAGCTACGACATCTACGGCCAGATTCCGCTCGGCGAGCTGCAAGCCCGAGTGACGACGCTGCGCCCGGGCCGCACCATCGAACTCGCTGAGGTGCAGATCTTGGCGGCGGAGCGGATCGTCGTTGCGGCTCGCGTCTGGCGGTTGGCGCGCACCGACAGTTCGGCGGTCGCCGTCGATCATGCCCCCGCCATGCCGCGCCGGGATCGACAACCGGCGTGGGACGGCATGTCGCTCTGGCCGGGCGGTTACATCAAAACCCTGGAGCCGCGGGCTAGCCCGGATATGGAGCGCGGGACGGGGCGAGCGTGGCTGCGCTCCACCGTGGCGCTGGTGCACGAGGAACCGGTGAGCGACCTGGCCCAACTCATGTGCCTGGTCGACACCGCCAACGGCATAAGCCCGGTGCTCGATCCCCAGGCCTGGATCTTTCCCAATACCGATCTGAGCGTGCATCTGTTCCGTCTGCCCACGGGCGCCTGGCTCGGGCTCGACATCGACGCCTCGGTGGGACCCACCGGCGTCGGGCTCACGTCCGCGACCCTGCACGACGAGGTGGGGGCGTTTGGTCGTAGCGAGCAGATCCTCACCCTGCGCCCCCTCGGCTAGCCGCTAGCCGCCGGGCGCTCGTTGAGCCAGGTTTCGAAGGACTCGAAGCTGTAGGAGCGCCCCAAAAAATTCTCCACCAGGTCGGCGGCGTCGGCGGTTCCGCCCGGGACCAGGACGGTGTCGCGGTACCGCGTCGCGATCGCCGGGTCCATCAGGTCGTGGGGATCGAAGGCCGAAAGCAGGTCCTTGGCGATGACGAGCGACCACATGTAGGTGTAGTAGCCGGTCGCGTAACCGTGTAGGTGGCCGAAGCTGCACGGCATGTGGGTGCCCTCGATGTAGGGAAACAGCGAGTACCGGCTCTGCAGTTCTGCGGTCTTGGCGGTGATGTCCGCCGGGCGCTCGACGTGGAAGTAGTAGGACATGGCGGCGTAGAACATCTGGGTGCGCGCCAGGTAGCCCTTGCCGAATTCCTCGGCCGCCTTCATCTTGGCCACCACGTCCGCGGGAATCGGCTCGCCGGCGGCGTTGCGGGCGAAACGGGCGAGCACGGCGGCGTCCCAGGCCCACTCTTCGAGCAGTTGGCTGGGGGCCTCGACGAAGTCCCACTCGGTGGCGACGCCGGAGAAGCGATACCAGCGGTGTCGACCCGCGAGCACGTGATGCAGCAGGTGGCCGAACTCGTGAAACAGGGTGACCACCTGATCGTGCTCCATCAACCCGGTCGGGAAGTTGCAGACGAGCACCCCCTCGGGCAGCTGGCACCCCTCCAGCCCGGTGACGAGGGTGAACTGCGCGGCGTGCTTGAACTTTCCCGCTCGCGGAAACAGGTCCAAGTAGATCCGCCCCAACAACTCCGGCTCGCCCTCCCCCGCAGCTGTGTCCTGCTCGAGGTAGACGTCGTAGGCGCTCACCGATTCGTGCCACACCGGCGTGTCGACGGCCCCGTAGCGCACCCCGAACAGCTCGGAGGTGATGTCCAACAACCCTTGGCGCACCGCGCTCTCGTCGAAGTAGGTCCGCACGAGCTGGGCGTCGACGTCGAAGCGGGTTCGGCGCACCTGCTCAGCGTAGAACATCAGATCGGCGGCGGTGAACTCCTCCCCGGCCAGTTCGGGCGCATCGCTATCGCGTTGGGCCACCAGCACGGCCTTGTCGGCCGCCCCGGACGCCGACGCGGCCTCGGTGATCTTGTCGATGAAGGCGGGAATCGCCTTCCCGGTACCGATCATCTTCACGCGGGCGTCGTAGTCGGCCCAATCGGAGAAGCCGAGCAGCCCCGACAGTTCGGCGCGGAGCTCGAACAACCGTTGCAGCACCGCATCGTTTTCGGGCCAGCCGACGTTGAGGCTGGCGACGGTCAGCTCGGCGCGGGCCGGCGCGTCGGTACAGAAGGTCCGGAACGGGATCGCGTCGGGATAGTCGGTGGTGATGGTGACGAGGCCATTCTCCGCCGGCGCGTGGTCGGCCACCCAGTCCGACGGCATTCCCCCCAGCCGCTCGGGGCTGATCTCGATGCTGCGGACGTCCTCGCGGATATTGCGTCCGAACTCTTGGCCGACCTTTACCAGTTCCTCGTTCAACCGCGCGATCCGCGTTCGCGTCTGGTCGTCAGTGTCCACCCCGCTCCGGCGGAAACCACGCAGCACCCGCTCGAGAAAGCGTTGCTCCCCCGCGTCGAGCTCGTCGTTCTCGGCCAGCGGTTCCAGCCGGGCGACGACGTCGAAGAGGTCCACGTCCAAAGAGATCTCGGTGTCCAGCTTGGACACCTGCTGCTCCACCTCGTCCGCGACGGACCGTACGGCCGGATCCGGGTGCACCTCGGCCATCAGATTGGCTGTGGTTCCCGCATCGCCCAACGCGGCGTCGAGATCGTTGAACAGCTCCAAGACCTGGATGGCGTCCGCCCGCGTCACCGCGGCCCGGTCGCGATCTCCCGGGCGCGCCTTGAGGTCATCGACGATGTCGCGCACACGCTGGAGATGGCTCGCGCTCGTGCGTTGCAACCACGGGCCGAACTCGTCGGCCGGAGGGAGGGATCGTGGCAGCAATGCGGAGGTCTTGGTCACGCCTGCCAATCTATGGCAGGGTCGGCGCTCGCGCATCCGCCCGATCGCGGCCACACGGAGTGCGCAGCCGAGGCAAAACCCCCGATCCGAGGCGGATAAGGAATCCGTAAGGATCGTTGGACAGGCGTAAAACCCCTAGTCGCAGGGGGTTTTATCGAGACCGGGGGCGAGGTCGGGGATTCTTCAGGGTTCCCGGGGAATCCTTCAACCCGACTCGTGCGTTGAGCTAGTGACTGGCCTACGAAAGGGATGTTCGTGACAACGATAAGCGCGCCAACCCGTGGACGTATGAACGACGGTATCGACGGAAAGGATGCCGTCGGCCTCTACCTGGACGGCATCGCAAAAACTCCGCTGCTGAGCGCAGCCGAGGAGGTGGATCTCGCCCGCACCATCGAGGCGGGTCTTTACGCCGAGCAGATATTGAACAAGACCATCACCAAGGTCGAGCGCGGCAAGGGCGCTAAGCGCGTCAATCGTGCCGAGCTGACGGAGCTCGCCGAGCGCGGGCAACGCGCTCAACAGCATTTCATCAACGCCAACCTGCGGTTGGTGGTGTCGGTGGCCCGCAAGTACGGCCGAGCCCAGATGCCCTTGCTGGATCTGGTGCAAGAGGGTAACACCGGGCTCATCCGCGCGGTCGAGAAGTTCGACTACGCCAAGGGGTTCAAGTTCTCCACCTACGCCACCTGGTGGGTGCGTCAGGCCATCAGCCGCGGCGTGGCCCAACAGGGCCGCATCGTGCGGCTGCCCGTGCACGTGGCCGAGCAGGTAAACCAGGTCGGCGCGGTGCGTCGCACGCTGGAGCGCCGCTTCGGGCGGGAACCCGAGTTGCCCGAGATCGCCGACGAGATGGGCCTGAGCACGGAGAAGGTCATCGACCTCATCCGGTACGGCCGCGAGCACATCAGCCTGGATGCGCCGGTCGAGGAAGGCGGCGACACTGCCTTGGGCGACCTGATCGCCCGCGAGCCCATGCCGGGCCCCGACGAGGTCGTCATCGACGCCGAGGAGAGCGCCCGCTTGGAGGCAATGCTGTCCGGGCTCGACGAGCGTTCGGCCGATGTCGTCCGGCGCCGCTACGGGCTACTCGATGGGCGACAGGCCAAGCTGGCCGATATCGGCGCCGTGTGGGGCATCACCGCCGAGCGGGTGCGCCAAATCGAGCGGCACGCGATCGCCAACCTGCGCGTGCGAACCGAACTCGCCGCGTGATCTCGATAGGCAACAGACCCGCGAAAAGGTCGTAGGCACCACCGATCTCCGGTTCCCTTTGGGGGGCCGGAGATCGTTTTGTGTCCGGCAACGGTTACGGATCAGACCTTCCTGATCAGGCCCTCCTGGGCGACCGTGGCGACCAGGGTGTTGTGCTGGAACAGCCGACCGTAGGACAGCCCCACCGAGTTCGAGGCGGAGGGGGAAATCTGGTCGTAGAGAAGCCACTGATTGGCGGCGAAGTCGCGGTGAAACCACATGCTGTGATCCAGCGAGGCGGCCTGGATGTCTTTGCCGCCGAACACGACCGGGTGGGGCACGGTGCTGACCGCCAGCAAGGTGAGGTCGGAGGCGTAGGCCAGCGCCGCCCGCTGCCAGATCGTCGACGGCGGGAGGGCGCCGTCCACCTTTACCCACACCCGGCTCCGGGCCGGGTGGTTCGGGTCGACGAGAGACCCCCCGGGCCGCGAATCACCGATGTAGCGAATGTCCAACACGCCCCACTCGTGCAACCACGCTTCGGCCGGCCGCCCGGAGAGCTTGGCCATCACGTCGGCGAGGCGCGGGCAGTCGTCTGGGTCGGGCAGGTCCATCGGCATCGGGTCGTGGTGTTCGAACCCCGGCTCCTCGATATGAAAGGAGGCCGACATGGTGAAGATGACCGATCCCCCCTGGCGGGCGCGCACCCGACGGGTGGAGAACGAGCCACCGTCGCGGCTGGATTCCACGTCGTAGATGATGGGGGTGCTGGTACGCCCGGGCCGCATGAAGTAGGCGTGCAGCGAGTGCACATCCCGCCCGAGCTTCACCGTCCGATCGGCGGCGGTCAGAGCTTGGGCCAACACCTGCCCGCCGAAGGCGCGTTGCGCGTTCGTCTGCGGATGGATACCCCGATAGAGGCCGGTCTCGATCTCCTCGAGATCCAGCAGGGCGGTCAGTTCCTCGACGGTGGAGGGCACCGCCTACTGCTCCGACTCGTCGTCTTGCTCGGCCAAGAATTTCTCGAACAGGGCCCCGATCTCGTCGGCGCTCGGCAGCGCGCCCGGGTTGGTCACGGCCTCGTCGTACTGCTGCTCCAGGGCGGCCACCACCTCGGCCACCTCGCTCGAATTGCTCATCTCGGCGTTGATCTCGTTCAGGTTCTCCGCCGCCGACGAATCGAACGCGCTCTGCTCGAGATCGAGACCGCTCGCGTCGGCTATCCGACGCAGGCCCGCCGCCGCCCCCTGGGGGAACGGGGCCTGGGCGAGGTAGTGCGGCACGTGCACCGCGAACCCGCCGGCGCGCCGCTGACGGGTGCTCAAGGCGAGTTCCCAGAAGGCCGAAAAGCTGCCCGGCACCTCGATCCGATCGATGACCGGCGGGTTCTTCACGCGCGCCTGGGCGTCGGTGGTGTGTTCGGTGACCAAGCTCGGCCGGGTGTGCGGGACCGCCATCGGGGCACCGGAGGCGGTCAGGACGAGCCGGGCGTCGACGTGGTTGACAATGTGGTTGAGCGCCGACACCATCCGTTCCCACTGCATGTCCGGCTCGGGACCGCGCAGCAGCAAGAACTCGGTGCCGGACCGGTCCTTGCAGACGTGCAGATCGAGATGGAAGCCGGTGAAGGAGGCCCAGTGCGAGGCGTCGAAGACCATCGTGGGGCGGCGGCTGCGCCAATCGTGCAGCTGGTCGATGTCGAAGGTGACCATGACGTCCATGGCGTACTTCTCCAGCAGGAAGTCCCCGACGCTGCGGCCCACCAGGCCAGCGTCCATGTAGCCGTCCAGAATATGGATGAGGACCGGGCGCTGACCCGCGAGGGCCGACCAGTACGCGGGATCGAAGCTGTATAACAGGCGCGGGTCTAACATGGTTCCACCCTACTGGCTCAACTGAGCTGACCGATCATCTTCCTTACGCGCTTAGCGGACACCGGCGTCCGGGTGCCCACGGTCTGGGCGAACAGCCCGATCCGCAGCTCTTCGAGGTGCCAGCCGATCAGTTCCACCTCCGCCGGCAACGGACCGGGGGGTTGCTTGGCGCACAGCCTGGCGTACTCGTCCTCCAGCTCCGCGATCGTGTCGGCTCCCGCACGCTGGGCCGGTGAGGGGGGCGAAGCGAACCGCAAGGCCGCGGCCCTGAGGTAGCTGGGGATCCGTTGCAGCCACGCGTACTCGGTGACGCCCATGAAACCGTCGAAGACCAGGTTGGCGACCTGCTCGCCGACATCGATTCGGACCGGGTTCTCGCGCGCGGACGCGACTAGGGCGAGGTCGAGCTCGTGCTTTCGGCGGAAGATCTCCGCCATCAGCGACACCATCGCGGCCATCCGCGTCGGCAGCTCGGGACGCGCCGTGAGGACCAAGGCGGCAAACTCGCTCTCGGTACGGATCCGCTCGGCGGGTTGGCCGATCAAGCTGGCGACCGCGGCCAGCCGGGCGTCGGCCAGGAGCGCGGGGACGCCGGAATAGCCGGACCCGGTCAGGGCCAGCTTGTCGAGGTTCGACAGGTGCCCCAAGACCCAGTTCGTCGGGTCGGGCAACGCCAACAGCAACAGCCGGCGGACGCCGAGCCGGTGGCTGCGGAGGGCGGCGGCTGCGGAGTCCAGCACCACGAGCCCGACGCTCGTCCCCTCGTCGACCAACGCCGGATACCCCACCACGTTCCCTGCCGTTCCCACGGCAGGGGTCTCGATGCGCTCGTCGATCTCGCTGAAGACCCAGGTCTTGGCACCGCGCACCTGCAGGTCAGCCGTCGCCTTGGCCAGGCTCGCCCCCAGCGCCGGGGCCAGCTCGGCCCGCAGCGCGCGCAGGTCTTTGCCTTGACCCACAATCGTGTCCCCGGCGGTGACGACGAAGGTCACGCTCAGGTGCGGGTCAACTCCCTCGGGTTGCCAGGCCTGCGGTGGCACTGGCACGCCGGTCAGCCCGAGCAACGCCCGCGACAGCGCCTCGGGCAGGGATTCCGAAGCGGCCGAAGGGTGCTCCTCCAGCCACCGCAGCGCCGCCGCGGCGTGGTTGGGCGCGGGCACGAAGTTGGTGCGCAGCTCCTTGGGCAGCCGGCGGATGAGCTCGGTGGCCAGCTCGCGTCGCAGGCCGGGGACCTGCCAGGAGAACGGGGCCGGATCCAGCTGGTTCAGCGCCTCGACGGGCACGTTGACGCTGACGCCGTCGCGGCCAGCGCCCGGCGAGAAGACGTAGTCGACGGCGAGCGGGGCCAGCGCGCCCGGGCCATCGGCGTTCCCGAAGGTCCAGGTGTCGGGGAATTCCGCGCCCGCGTCGGTATCGCTGCTGTCCTGCACCAGGTCGGCCAGCGAGAGGTCCAGCAGGGCCGGGGTCTCCGGTCGTTGCTTTCGCCACCAGGAATCGAAGTGCCGCACCGAGACGACGTCGGCGGGGATCCTGGCCGCGTAGAAGTCGAAGATGGCCTGATCGTCCACCACGATGTCGCGGCGCCGGGTGCGCTCCTCAAGCTCCTCGGCCTTGGCCCGCATCTCGACGTTGCGCGAGTAGAAATGGTGGCGGGTGTGCCAGCCTCCCTCCACCAGCGCCGAGCGAATGAAGATCTCCCGTGCCGCCACCGGATCGATGCGCGCGTAGTTGACCCGGCGTTGGGCGATGATGGGCACCCCGTAGAGGCTGACCGTCTCGTAGGCCCCCACCGATCCGGAGCGCGCCGACCAGTGCGGCTCGGAGTAGCGTCGCTTGAGCAGATGGGCGCCGACCTCCTCGACCTGATCGGCCTCGATGGCGGCCGCCGTGCGGGCCCATAGCCGCGTCGTCTCCACCAGCTCCCCCGCCATGACGAGGCCGGGCTGACTGCGCACCACGCTGGAGCCGGGGCTGATCGCGAATTTCGCTCCCCGGGCGCCGAGGTATTCCCGCAGCGGCTTGCGGCCGCGCTTGGGTTGTCGGCCGCCGCGCGGCTTGTCGTCGTCTCGGGTGTCGGCCAGTCCGACGTGGGAGAGCAGGCCCGCGAGGATCGCGGTGTGGATCCGGTCCGCCGGAGCGGGCGTGCTGTTGGCCTGCAACGACAGCTCACGGCTGATGTCGCGCAACTGCGTGTGCAGGTCCTGCCATTCGCGGATGCGCAGGAAGTTCAGATATTCGGCCTTGCAGAGGCGCCGAAACGCGTTCCCCGAGAGGCTCCTGCGCTGGGCCTTGAGGTATTCCCACATCCGGAGCAGGGCGATGAAATCGCTACCGTCGGGGGTGGGCTCGGCGGCCTTCGAGCTGTCCTCGGTTTCCCGAGGCATCGGCGCCCAGAACCGCCGGTGCAGGGCGTCGGCGGCCTCGCGGTGCTCGGCGGGGCGCTCCCGGACGTCTTGGATGGCCAGGCCAGCCACGATGATGGACACCTCGTTGAGGCACCCCAGATCATCGGCCGCCACGAGCATCCTGGCCAGCCGAGGATCCAGCGGCACCTTGGAGAGCTGTCGCCCGACCTTGGTCAGCTTCGGGTTGTCGTTTTGAGTGCGGGTCGGATTCGCTCCCGAGGCTTCGAGGGCGTTCAGTTCGTCGAGGAGGCGCAATCCGTCGACGATCTGGGATGAATCCGGGGCCTCGACGAAGGGAAAGTCGACGATGGCGCCCAAGCCGGCGTCGGCCATCTGCAGGATCACCGAGGCCAGGTTGGTGCGCAAGATCTCGGGCTCGGTGAACTCGGGGCGAGAGGCGAAATCGGCTTCGCTGTAGAGGCGGATGCACACCCCGGGCGCCACCCGTCCGCACCGTCCGGCGCGTTGGTTGGCCGAGGCCTGACTCACCGCTTCGATGGGCAGGCGCTGGACCTTGGTGCGCGCCGAGTATCGCGAGATCCTGGCGGTACCCGGATCGATGACGCTGCGGATGCCGGGCACCGTCAGCGAGGTCTCGGCGACGTTGGTGGCGAGCACGATCCTTCTGCCGGTGTGCGGGGCGAAGACGCGGTGCTGCTCGGCGGCCGAGAGGCGCGAATACAGCGGCAGGATCTGGGTGTTCCTCAGCTCGAGGGCGGTCAACGCGTCGGCGGTGTCGCGGATCTCGCGTTCCCCGGAGAGGAACACCAAGATGTCGCCCGTGGTGTCGGCGAGGAGCTCTTGCACCGCGTCGGCGATGGCCTCGGTCTGATCGCGGTCGGAGCTGACGCTGGCGGCACGGGCGTGGGCCTGGGCATCCTCGTCGTCGGGATCGGCGCCCGTGGGGTCGGTCGGGTCGGGGCGAATCGGGCGATACCGCACCTCGACGGGGTAGCTGCGCCCGGTTACCTCGAGGACGGGAGCGTCGCCGAAGTGTTCGGAGAAGCGCGCGGTGTCGATCGTGGCCGAGGTGACGATCAGCTTGAGTTCGGGCCTCTGGGGCAGCAGTTGCTTGAGGTAGCCGAGCAGGAAATCGATGTTGAGACTGCGCTCGTGCGCCTCGTCGATGATGATGGTGTCGTAGCGCCGCAGCTGGGGATCGCGGCCGATCTCGGCCAGCAGCACGCCGTCGGTCATCACCTTGATCCTGGTGTCCCGACCGGCCTTGCGGGTGAACCGGACCTGGTAGCCGACCAAACTCCCCAGCTCGACGTTCAGCTCCTCGGCGAGCCGCTCGGCGACGCTGCGGGCCGCGATCCGCCGCGGCTGGGTGTGCCCGATCCGCTTACGGCCGGCGCGTAGGCAGATCTTCGGCAGCTGGGTGGTCTTACCCGAGCCGGTCTCCCCCGCGACCACGATCACCTGGTGGTTCAGCAACGCGGCGGAGATCTCGTCGGCGACCGCCGCAATCGGGAGATCGGGCATCAACGTGATGCTGGCTGGCTCTGTCATGACCGGCCTAGCTTAGTGCGCTGCGCAACCCGCCCGTCTCAATCTTTGGGTCTGCGCCCGCGGGCCTCGTGACGCACCAGCGCCAGCGGGCACTCGGCGTGGGCCATGACGCCGCGAATGACACCACCCACGCCGCCCAGGGCGCTGCTGCGTACCCCGAGGAGCAACAGGTCGAGGCTTCGGGAACGATTGACCAGCTCCTCCACCGGCACCCCGCGGACGACCGCGACCTCGGTGGTTACCTCCGGGTAGCGCTGCTTGAAATCGCCGACGAGCGAGGCGATGCCCGATTCCGCCGCGCGGCCGAGCTCGGCCACCTTGTCCTGGCTCAACTGGCGGGCAAACAGGCCGCTGGGTTGATCCCAGGCGTGAATGATCTGGAGCAGCGCACCGCGTTGCAGCGCCTCCTTGAAGGCCCATTCCAACGCCAGCTCGGATTGCGGATGGGCCTCGATGCCGACGCCGATACGCTTCAACGAGCCGGTTTCGGCCACGTTCGTGGCGGCCGAAACCATGACGACGGGACACATCGCCGAGGCGGCCACGCCCACCGACGTCGAGCCGACGAAAAGCCGTTCCAGACCCCGAACCGATCGCCGACCGACGACCACGAGGGACGCTTCTTCCGAGAGGCGGGTCAACACCCCTGCAGGATTGCCCATCACCACGTCGGAGGTGATTTTCTCGGCCGGGAACCCGGCTTGTGTGACGGCCTCGATGGCGTCGGAGATCACGGACTCGCCGGCCTGTTGCAGCAGCGTCGGATCGTAGACCACGCCCCACGCGCCCGCCAGCACCGCATCGTCGACCGCGTGAATGATGAACAGACCGCAACCGCGTTGAGTGGCGGTACGCAGGGCGAACATCAACGCTCGCCGGGAATCCTCCGATCCGTCGACTCCCACCAACACGGGTCCCGAGTCGAGCGCGGACGGGACTGCCGGATCTTGATCGTTGCTCATATCGACACCCTTCAACTGGAAGCTGCTCGTCGATGGGAGGCCAGCGTCCTCCAACCCATCCCGGTATCGATCCTAGTGGCGAGGTAGTTCGCTCGCGAGTTTGGGCTCGGACTAGCCGTGTCACCCGTCCGGGCCACCGGCCCCCGAGGGAGTCGCCGTCCAGAGATTTCGAACCTTCGCCCCCGATCGTCGACGGTGAGCCTCCGACCGCCGAAAAACTTGAGGCCGATGCCTCATGCCACGGTGCGGGTGCTTGACCGAAGCTGGGTCCATGACCACCACTGCACGGCAAGCGGTTGCCAACCACCACAGCCAACACACCAGCACTGAAAGGAAACCATCATGACCGATCTACAGCAGGCACCGGCCATTGATCTCGACAAGCTCATGGCCTTCGTCTTCAAGGCGGTCGACGAAGTCGGCGCCACCCTCAACACGGCCCTGGTCGTCCTCGGCGACAAGCTCGGCTACTACACCACCATGGCCGACGGGCCGGTGACACCGATGCAGCTCGCCGAGGCGACCGGAACCGGCGAGCCCTACGCTCGAGAATGGCTCAACGCCCAGGCCGCCGGCGGCTTCGTCGATTACGACGCCACCACCCACTGTTACACGCTGCCACCGGAGCACGCGGCAGCGCTGACCGATCCGAGCAGTCCCGCCTACCTGCCTGGCTTCTTCCAGATCGCCCTGGGCACGACCCACGGCATGGACGGCGTGCTCCAGGCGGCCCGCAGCCAAGCCGGGCTGGGCTGGCACGAGCACCATCGCGATGTCCACGACGGTTGCGAACGGTTCTTCCGCACCATGTACAACGCCCACCTGGTCGGCGAGTGGCTACCGGCGTTGGACGGGGTCGTCGCCGCTCTTGAGGCCGGCGCTAGCGTCGCCGACGTGGGGTGCGGACACGGAGCCTCCACGGTGATCTTGGCCCAAGCCTTCCCCAACTCCACGTTCACCGGGTTCGATTACCACGAAGCCTCGATCGCCACCGCCAGCGAAAGGGCGAGAGCGGCCGGTGTGGACGATCGCGTGCGCTTTCAGACAGCGGCCGCGACCGACTTCCCCGGCACCGGCTTCGACCTCGTCACCACGTTCGACGCCCTGCACGACATGGGTGACCCGGTCGGTGCCGCACGTCACGTGCACGACGCCCTGGCCCCCAACGGAACCTGGATGGTCGTCGAGCCCATGGCCGGGGACACCGTCAGCGATAACCTGAACCCGGTCGGGCGCGCCTACTACGGCTTCTCCACGCTGCTGTGCACGCCATCCTCGCTCGCCCAGGAAGTCGGCCTCGCGCTCGGCACCCAGGCCGGACCCGCACGCATCCGGGACGTGGTCACCACGGCCGGTTTCACCCGCTTCGCCTCGGTGGCCGAAACCCCCTTCAACAGGGTCCTGGAGGTGAGACGCTGACCCGACGGTGACCGATGAGACCGGCACCCGATGCTCGCACCGACCATCGCCGCCGCTCCCTCGATGCCCCTGCAGGTCCTTCACACATGCTTTACCGGGTGACGTGCGCGCCTCCGGGGGGCAGACTTACCCCATGACCTGCTGGGGCACGGACGGTACCGAGGCGCTTCCTCGACGGGCCGAGGTGCTGGCCGGGCTCTCCGTCGCGATCGACCTTGGGCTGGGACAACCCGCCGAGCACATGCTCCGCTCCGCGACCATCGCCTGTCGGCTGGCCGACCGGCTCGGCCTGGACCCGGAGCAGCGCGGCACCGCCTACTACGCCACGCTCGTGATGTGGATCGGGTGCCACGCCGACTCCCAGGAGTACGCGCGATGGTTCGGCGACGACATCGCCGTCCGTCAGGAGTCATACCTGGTCGACTGGTCCGGCTTGCCTTACCTGCGGTTCCTGCTCGGCAACGTCGCCAAGGGTGAACCGCTTACCCAACGGTTGAAGATGATGGCCACGCTCTTGCGGGACACGAGCGGCCAGATCGCCAAACTGATCCATTCGCACTGCGCTTCGGCAGCGGCGCTGAGCAGGCACATCGGCCTCTCGCCGGAGGTCGCGACCACGGTTGCGTTCACCTTCGAACGCTACGACGGCGGCGGACTGCCGGCCGGCTCGTCGGGGGACCAGATACCGATCGAGATGAGGGTTGCGCAGTTCGCCGACATCGCCGAGGTGCACCACCGCATCTACGGGCTCGACGCGGTGATCACAATGGCCAGCAGCAGACGCGGTGGCCAATTCGACCCCGCCGTGGTCGACGCCGCACTGACCTCGCCCGAAGAGCTCTTTGTCCCCTCGCCGGGCGGCGACGTGTGGGCCGACGCCCTCGGCCAGGCGCCCGACCGGGAAGTCCGGCTCACCGACGAAGGCTTCGACCGACTGGTGTGCGCCATCGGAGACTTCGTCGACCTCAAATGCCCCTTCACTCTGGGTCACTCACGGGCCGTGGCCACGCTCTCGGCGGCGGCCGGCGAGGGTTTGGGTATGCCCACCGAGGACGTTCGAACGCTCCGTCGAGCGGGCCACCTTCACGATCTCGGCAGGCTCGGCGTCTCCAACCGGTTGTGGTCTAAGCCGGGAGCGCTAAGCCCATCGGAGTGGGAGCGAGTGCGGATGCACCCCTACCTGACCGAGCGCGTGCTGGACCGGATCCCGGGGCTGGGCGCCATCCGTACGATCGCCCGCGCGCACCACGAGCACCTCGACGGCACCGGGTATCCGCTCGGGGTAGGTGGATCGATGCTTGGCCGCAGTGAGCGCGTCCTCGCCGCCGCGGTCGCGTATCAGTCGGCGCTGGAGCCACGGCCCTACCGTGCGGCGTTGTCGAGTGCGGAGGCCATGCAACGGCTGCGCGGCAGGAGCAGGTCCGGCGTACTCGATCCCGAGTGCGTCGATGCGGTCCTCAGCGTCGCCGGACACCGAACAACCCGACTCCGGCGCGATGAGCTACTCACCCCACGAGAACACGAAATCCTCGGCCTGGTCTCTCTTGGACTCACCAACCGGGAGATCGCCACCCGGCTGGTTCTGAGTGAAAAGACCGTACGCAACCATGTCGAGCGGACCTACACCAAGATCGGAGCGAGCAACCGGGTCGGAGCAACCCTCTACGCGCTCCAGCACGGTCTGATGGCACCCTGAAGGACACTTCGCCGGGATCGTGAGGGCCGCTGACACCTCCTCCGGTAACGCACCGAGCTGTGGGTCTCATCATGGCCCGGTTCTCGGCCGCGAGACCGAGAACCGGACGTTGCCCTGATGTGAGGAGGCTCCGTTTTTCAGCTGCACCCACTGGTGGCGCCGCAGCCCTCACAGACGTAGCAGGAACCGCTGGGGCGCATCTTCGTCCCGCAGGTGAGGCAGAGCGGGGCGTCGACGTGGTTGCCCATACTCTCCATCAGCTCGGCGGTGGTGTGCGCCGTCGCCGGGGCCACCTTGGCGGTGGTCTCGACGATCTCCTCGGCATTGACGCTCGCCTCGGCCGCACCCGCCGGGGCGGACTCGATCTCGGCGGCCTGGTAGGAGCCGGTCTCCACGTACAGGGCCCGCTCGGCCGCGGTGTAGATGCCCAGCTCCGCGCGCTCGTCGAAGCTCAGGTGATCCAACGCCAGCCGCCGGAACACGTAGTCGATGATCGACTTCGCGATCCTGATGTCGGCATCGTCGGTCATGCCGGCCGGCTCGAACTGCATGTTGGTGAACTTCTGCACGTAGGTCTCCAACGGCACCCCATACTGCAGAGCGATGGAGATGGCGATGGAGAAGGCGTCCATCACCCCGGCCAGCGTCGAACCCTGCTTGCCGAGCTTCAAGAACACCTCGCCCAGGCCGTCGTCGGGGTAGGAGCCACTGGTCAGGTAACCCTCGGCCTCGCCGACGGCGAAGGAGGTGGTCACGCTCGGACGGGACTTGGGCAGCCGCTTGCGGCGCGGGCGGAACTCGACCGTCGGGGCGGGGGCCTCGACCTT
>JBBSOW010000074.1:0-14894 GCA_038259365.1 Propionibacteriales bacterium | reverse complement strand
AGGCCGCGGTTGCCATCGTCGCGCTGACCCCCGACGCGATCGGAGGATCGACGCCGACCAGGACTAGCCCGACAAAGGTGGCAATCGCAGCCGTGCAAAGACCGAACAGCCAGCCGTCCTGCACTTGAGGGGGCAGCGGAGGCTGGTAGGTCCCCCGCAACTGGCGGTGGTGTAAGCCGACAAGCACAGCGGTCGTCAGCAGGATGGAGACCGTCGCAGGTGCGGCCATCCGGGCAGCGAACTGCGGGGTGCTCAAGCCGAGCGAACGCAACGCGAGCAGATTGGTGACATTCGAGACCGGCAATAGCAAACTCGCGGTGTTCGCCAACCAAACCGTCGACATCGCGAACGGCAGGGGCGGCAATTGCAACTGGACACATATCGAGAGCACCACGGGCGTCAACAGGACTGCGGTTGTGTCTAAGCTCAACAAGATCGTGCTCGCGGTTGCCAGGCCGACCAAGAGCAGGAACAGCAACCACGTCCGCCCCCCGGCCAGCCGGGCAGCCGAATCGGCGGCCGCGTCGAAGACCCCCGCAGCGGCGGAAAGCTCGGCCAACACCGTCACTAGGACCACGAAAGCAAGAACCGGGCCTACTCGCTCGAGGGTATGCGCTGCCTCTTCAACCGGTAGCACCCCCGCAACCACGACTGCGACCCCGCCGACGATGGCGAACAGCCACAGCGGAGGTAACCGCTCCCATCGTGCCCGGTTCAACACCTACGCTGACCTCTCAAACCGGGGCGAGGTGAGGAATCGAGAGCCCACACCCAGTAGTATCCACGACCGCTTCAGCCCGAGACACGGCGTCGGCAACAGATCCGACCAAACCGTCCCCGACCACCCCCAGAGACCCGAACTCGACCGTGGCTGCGCGTCTCCGAGCAGGGCGTAAAGGCGACCACCACTGTTGGCCAGACGTACCTCGGGCCGTCGACCAAGATTGGCGGAACTTCACGAGGGCACACCATCACACTGGGCCGGTCGGCCAGGAAACGTTTGGGGTTCCCAACGCGAAACGCGTCACCGGGCTGGGGGCCGCTACCCACCGGCGGACACTCGGCCCCGAAATCCTTCCTTGACCTAGGATGTCGCCTGTGCAGGTAACGAATGGCGTGGCGGCCGCCCACCCGGTGACGGCTGCGGCCGGCGCCTCGGCGCTGCGCCGCGGCGGAACCGCCATCGACGCCGCCGTCTCGATGCTGCTGGTCGCCTGTGCGGCGGAAACGTTGTTCACCGGACTGTCGGGTGGCGGGTTCGCCACCGTCTACGACGCCGAAGCGCGTGAGGTCACCAGCGTCGACTTCTTCGTCGCCATGCCCGGTCTTGGCGAACGACAACCCGGTCAGGGCAGCCCCATCGAGGTTTTTCTGGGCGGTCAGGCGATGCCCTACGACATCGGCGCCGCCACCGTTGCGGTGCCCGGCGTGCCTGCCGGGGCCAGGCACCTGTGGCAGCGCTGGGGTCGGCTGCCATGGCCCGATCTGGTGCAGCCCGCCTTGGTGGCCTCCTACGGCACTCCGTTTCCCAAGGCGCACGCCGAACTGTTGCCGGCCGTCGCCGCCGCGATGAGCGTCGGCGAGGGCGAGCGGGTGTTCACCCGCGCCGGCGGAGGCTTCCTGCAGGCCGGTGACCCCCTGTTTCACCCCGATCACTGGCGAGCGTTCCAGACCCTCATCGACGCCCCCGACTCGTTCTACCGTGGCGATTTCGCCGACGCCATGCTCGCGGTCAGCGCCGATGGCGGCGGGCTCAGTCAGGCCGATCTCGACGCCTACCGGGTGCTGGAAACCCGGCCGAGAACGGTGCGGCTGGACTCGATCGACGGGCCGGTCACCGTACACGCCCGGGGGGACGACCTCGACGACGTGCTGGGCACCCTCGTCGCCGCGTCCGGGGTCGATTCCGATCCGACGACGAACCCCCAGGCGGCCCTCGACCTGGCCGCCGCGCTGCGCGCCTTTCCCAAGCACGCGGAGACGACCAACCTCGTGGCCGTCGACGAACGGCAGAACGCCTGCGTGATCACCGTGAGCCTCGGGTTGGGCTCGACGCTGTACGTGCCCGGTTACGGGGTGCACCTGAACTCGATGCTCGGCGAGGGGGAGTTGCAGCGCCACGAGCTTTCTCCCGGTGAGCGCATCCACTCGATGATGTCGCCCCTGGTGGTGTTGGACGACCAGCTTCGGCTCCTCGCGGCGGCCGGTGCCGCCGGAGGTTCGCGGATCCGCCCCGCCCTGGTGCAAACCCTGATCCGAATGCTGCGGGGCATGGATCCCCAGACCGCCATCGAGCTTCCCCGCCTGGCGGCGCTCCCCCGCGACGTCGTCCGGCTCGAGCCGGGCTTTTCCCCCGAGGTGTTGACCGCGCTACGCGAGCAGGGAAACACGCTCTTCGAGACCGAGACACCCCTGCCCTACTTCGGCGGCGTCAGCGCCGCGTCGGTCCGCGGTATGGGCGCCGATCCCCGCCGCTCCGGCGAGGCCATCGTCGTCGACTGATTCGGCAGCGGCTGATCAACGGGGCGTTACCGCGGCCGCACGTCGGATCGGGCGCCCAGCCATAGCCATAGGTCCCCAGCTATACGCTGGCGCGATGGAGATGGTGACTGACAAGGAACTCGACGCCATCGCTGCCGCCGAGAGGGCGATCGACGCGCACGGCGATGCCGACGTGCACACCGTCGCGGCCGCGGTGGTCGACGAGCACGGCGTGGTTCACCTCGGCCTGAACCTCCGCCACTTCACCGGTGGCCCGTGCGCGGAGTTGAGCGCACTAGCCGCGGCCCGCGGGGCAGGCGCGCGTCACCCCCAGACGATCGTCGCGGTCGGTGACGACGGCCGTGGAGTCTTGTCGCCCTGCGGTCGCGACCGGCAGATCTTTGCCGACTACTATCCGAGCATTCGCGTCATCGTGCCCACTCCCGAGGGCCTCCGCGTGCTCAACGCGTCGGAGCTACTGCCGCACACCTACCGAAGAAACGCGGGATAGCAGACTCGGCGCTTCGAGGGGGGAGGCATCGGCTGGTGGCTTCGCCGCGGCCGCTGACGTGCTGCCGGGTTTGCGCGAGTACTATCCCACCGTGCGGAGGTTTCTCGTAGCGGAGAGCGAGCTGGCGAGGCTGGCGAGTTCTGGTGGGGGCAACCCCGAGATCATCGCCGAGTACCGCCTGAGCGACCCCTCGTTGATACCGCAGTTCCAAACGGCCCACGACCCCGCCTGTGCGGCTCGCGGTGACCGGGTGATCTACCTCCGCGACGGGCTCCTCGTCGACTCGCGCGAGCTGGGCCCCTGGACGCGCGCTCGCGCCACGGATCGCGAGGACCAGCTGCTGGGGTGGTTGAGGGAACAGGGATTCTAGCCACCCGGCTCGCCGCTAGGGTTAGGCACGTGACATCGATCCCCACCTCCACCTACCGGTTGCAGGTTCGCGACAGCTTCACCCTCGACGACGCCGCCCGGGTGTGTGACTACCTGGCCGACCTGGGGATCGGCGCGGTCTATCTATCCCCCGTGCTGGCCTCCGTAGAAGGCTCGGCGCACGGTTACGACGTGAGCGACCCCACCGCGATCGATACCGCCCGTGGCGGCGAAGCCGGTTGGCGACACCTGGTCGAGGCCGCCGAGAGGGCGGGGTTGGGCGTCGTCGTCGACATCGTGCCCAACCACCTGGGCATCGACGCCCCGGCGCAGAACCCGTCCTGGTGGGACGTGCTGACCCACGGCCCCGATTCGGCGTTCGCCTCCTGGTACGACGTGGAGTGGGCCAACCTGCCGATCACGATCCCCATCCTCGGCGGTCCCGACGATGTCGATCGGCTCACCCTGGACCGCAGCCGCGCCAACCCGGAGCTGCGCTACTACGGGCACCGCTTCCCCGTGGCACCGGGAACCGCGGACGACGACGCCGACGACGCGGTCCTGGTGCACGAGCGCCAGCACTACCGCCTCATGGATTGGCGACGCGGCGACTCCGAGCTGAACTACCGGCGCTTCTTCGCCGTCACCACCCTGGCGGGGGTCCGGGTGGAGGATCCTGCGGTCTTCGCCGCCACGCACGCCCGCACCCGGGAGATGGTGCGGGCGGGGCAGGTCGTCGGGTTGCGCGTCGACCACCCCGACGGTCTCGTCGATCCCGGGGAGTACTTCGAGCGGCTCCGCGAGATGGCGCCCGGGCAATGGCTGATCGGGGAGAAGATCCTCGAGCCCGGCGAGGAGCTGCCCGACTGGCCGATCGAGGGCACCAGCGGTTACGACGCCATGACCGAGGTCAACAACCTGTTCGTCGACGCGGGAGCCGAGGCGGCCATGACGGCCCTGTACGTGGAACGGACCGGCGACGAGCGCGACGCGCACGAGCACGTCCGCATCGGCAAGGCCCTGTGCGTGGACACGCTGTTTCGGGCCGAGCGGGCGCGGATGGCCCGGTTGACTCCAGAACTCGACGCCGCCGCGGTCGTCGAGGCGCTGGGGGTGCTGGCGACCCGGTTCGAGGTCTACCGCTCCTACCTCCCCGACGGGGTCGAGCTGCTCGACGAGGCCCTCGCCAAGGCGCGCGCCGCGCGGCCGGACCTCGCCGAGACCCTCGACGCCCTCGCCCCGCGGCTCCACGATGCCGGCGACGAGGTGGCCCAACGCCTGCAACAGCTCACCGGCGCCGTCATGGCCAAGGGCGTCGAGGACACCGCCTTCTACCGTTACGCCCGCCTCATCGGGCTCAACGAGGTGGGCGGCAACCTGGCGGCGTTCGGCAGTGGCCTCGCCGGCTTCCACGATCTTCAGCGGCGACGACAGGACCGGCTGCCCCAATCGATGACCGCGCTGTCCACCCACGACACCAAGCGTTCCGAGGACGTCCGGGCGCGGCTGGCGGTGTTGCCCGAGATCCCCGGGCGGTGGGCCGTGTTCGCCGCGGCCTTTGCCTCGCACACCGCCATTCCCAACCCCCAATTCGGCTACTTCCTGGCCCAGACCCTCCTCGGCGTCGGCCCCGTCGAGCGCGAACGACTGCACGATTACGCCGAGAAGGCCATGCGCGAGGCCGCCGTCGACACCACCTGGACCGAGCAGAACGAGGCCTTCGAGGCGTCCGTGCACGCCGCGGTCGACGCGGCCTACGACGATCCCGGGTTGAACGCGGATTGGCGCCGCCTCGACGCCGCGCTGCGGGAGCCGACCTGGAGCAACGCCCTCTCCGCCAAGCTGGTGCAGCTGACCATGCCCGGGATCCCCGACGTCTACCAGGGCACCGAGCTGTTCGACTACTCGCTCGTCGATCCCGACAACCGTCGCCCCGTGGACTTCGAGCTGCGCCGATCGCTGCTGAACGAACAAAGCCCCGCCCTCGACGAGACGGGGGTGGCCAAGCTGTGGGTCACCCGACAGGCGCTGCGGCTGCGTAACTTCCTGCCCTTCGACCGCTACGCCGAGGTTCCGGTGATCGGCGCGGCGGCCGAGCACCTGATCGCCTTCGATCGTGGTGGCGCCATCACGCTGGCCACGCGGTTGCCGGTCGGCCTGGCCGACCGCGGCGGTTGGGGCGAGACCCGGATCGAGCTCGACGGAAGCTGGCACGATCAACTGACGGGCCGCGAGGTCACGGACGTGTCGGTCGCGGGGATCCTCGACCGCTACCCCGTCGCGCTCCTCACACCGCTGGACAACGCAGTCTGGGCCACCCGTCGTCGGCGCGACGGGTGAGTTTAGGCTGAGCGCCATGGCAAAGAACAAGCGCAAGCGGATGGACAAGGCCCTCTACGAGGCGGAACTGCTGCGGCTGCAGGCCGAGCTCGTAGAGATGCAGGAATGGGTCAAGGCCAACGGCAAGCGCGTGGTGTTGCTGTTCGAGGGACGCGACGCCGCCGGCAAGGGCGGCACGATCAAGCGGATCACCGAGTACCTGAACGCCCGGATCGCTCGCGTCGTCGCGTTGCCGACGCCCACCGAGCGGCAACGCAGCCAGTGGTACTTCCAGCGCTACGTCGAAGAATTACCCGCCGCCGGTGAGATCGTCTTGTTCGACCGCTCCTGGTACAACCGGGCGGGCGTCGAGCGGGTCATGGGTTATTGCACACCCGCGGAGTACAAGCGCTTCTTGCACCAGTGCCCCATCTTCGAGCGGATGCTCATCGAGGATGGCATCATCTTGATCAAGTACTGGTTCTCGGTCTCGGACTCCGAACAGATGAAGCGCTTCCGCTCCCGCGCCGAGGATCCGATGCGGCATTGGAAGCTCTCTCCCACCGACCTGGAATCGCTCACCCGCTGGGAGGACTACTCCCGCGCGCGCGACGAGATGCTCGTGCACACCGATCTGGAGGATTCCCCGTGGAACATCGTCGAGGCCGAGGACAAGCGGCGCGCACGGATCAACTGCATCGCCCATCTGCTCTCCCAGGTCCCCTACTCCAAGGTGCCCCACGAGACCCTGGAGCTGCCCGAGCGGCCCGCCTCCACCGGGTACCAGCGCCCTTCGCGCAGCCTGCAGCACGAGGTGCCCGACCACTCCGCCGAGGTGGAAAAGGACAAGGGTAAGGGCTCGAAGAGGAAGTAGGCGGACCCGTCGCCCCCGGGGTGTCGGATGGAGTTCGCCAGCCACCGCTGTGGCTCCGGTGGCGCCGAGGCAACGGTCATGGTGGTGACACGTGGCGAGGAGCCCGCCGGGCAGGAGCTTGCCGCGCCGACCGTCCCCCGACTCACTCGCCCGGAGAATCTTGAGATTGTTGAGGTTCCAACCTCGGTCGTGGAGTTCTCTCGCGGCCCAATTCGCGCGCCACCGGCCCAGGGACTGAGGTTGGAACCAGGCGCTGACCCCTCGAGCATGCGGCAGGCCCCGGTCCGAAAGGACCGGGGCCTGCCGCATGGTTCAGAGGCTGGACGCCTCATCGCGTTCGATTCAGATCACTTGAGGATCTTGGTCACGCGGCCGGCGCCGACGGTGCGCCCACCCTCGCGGATGGCGAACTTGAGCTCTTCCTCCATGGCGATCGGGTGGATCAGGTGGACCGACATGTCGGTGTTGTCACCGGGCATGACCATCTCGGTGCCCTCGGGCAGCTGAACCACACCGGTGACGTCGGTGGTGCGGAAGTAGAACTGCGGCGAGTAGTTGGAGAAGAACGGCTTGTGCCGGCCGCCCTCGTCCTTGTTCAAGATGTAGACGCGCGCCTCGAAGTCGGTGTGCGGGGTGGTGGTGCCAGGCTTGATGACAACCATGCCGCGCTCGACGTCTTCCTTCTTGGTGCCGCGCAACAGCAGGCCGACGTTCTCTCCGGCCTGGCCCTCGTCGAGGATCTTGCGGAACATCTCCACACCGGTGACGGTGGTGGTCTGCTTGGTGTCGCGGACGCCCACGATGTCGACGGTGTCGTTGGTCTTGACGATGCCACGCTCGATGCGGCCGGTGATGACGGTGCCACGACCGGTGATCGTGAAGACGTCCTCCACGGGCATGAGGAACGGCTTGTCGGTCTCGCGCTCGGGCTGCGGGATGTACTCGTCCACGGCGTTCATGAGTTCCATGATCGATTCGCCCCACTTCTCGTCGCCCTGCAGCGCCGGGAAGGCGGCAACGCGGACGACCGGGCAGTCCTCGTCGAAGTCCTGGGACTCCAACAGCTCGCGGACCTCCATCTCGACGAGCTCGATGAGCTCCTCGTCGTCGACCATGTCGCACTTGTTCAGGGCAACGACCAGGGAGGGGACGCCGACCTGGCGGGCCAGCAGTACGTGCTCGCGGGTCTGCGGCATCGGGCCGTCGGTGGCGGCGACCACGAGGATCGCGCCGTCCATCTGGGCGGCACCGGTGATCATGTTCTTGACGTAGTCGGCGTGGCCGGGGCAGTCAACGTGGGCGTAGTGACGCTTTTCGGTCTGGTACTCGATGTGCGCGATGGCGATCGTGATGCCGCGCTGACGCTCTTCCGGCGCGTTGTCGATCTGATCGAACGCCGACGCCTGGTTGAGGGTCGGGTACTTGTCGTGGAGCACCTTCGAGATCGCCGCGGTCAGAGTGGTCTTGCCGTGGTCGATGTGCCCGATGGTGCCGATGTTTGCGTGCGGCTTAGTGCGCTCGAACTTGGCCTTTGCCACTGGGGCTCCTTCTAGATGTTCGCCCGCGCGGTCGCGAGGCGTGTGTTCTCTTCTAGCTCCGCAGGGTGCGAAGCAGATCTGGCTAACCGATCTCCGCTGGGTTAGCGGTGATCGGTGTCGATTGCTCTATTCTGCGAGCAATCTGGCGAACTTGGTTGGTCGTGGACGACCCCAAGTTTTGTGCACCGGGGCGTCGCAGTCAAACCACGCGGTCCAGCGCCTGTTTCGGCGCTGAGCACGCTCGGCCTGCTGCGCGCGCTCCGGTGCTTGGCTCACTCTCCGCGAGACTTCGCGATGATCTCGTCGGAGACGCTCTTGGGGGTTTCGGCGTAGGAATCGAACTCCATGGAGTAGGAGGCTTGACCGGAGGTCTTGGACCGCAGATCGCCCACGTAGCCGAACATCTCCGACAGCGGCACTAGGGCGTTGACCAGCTTGTTGCCGTGCATGTCCTCCATGGACTGGATGTGTCCGCGGCGGGAGTTCAGGTCACCGATGACCACGCCCAGGTAGTCCTCGGGGGTGGTCACCTCGACCGCCATCATCGGCTCCAGCAGGGCCGGGTCGGCGCGACGGGCGGCCTCCTTGAACACCATCGAACCGGCGATCTTGAAGGCCAGCTCGGAGGAGTCGACGTCGTGGTAGGCGCCGTCGGTGAGGGTGACCTTGATGTCCTCCACCGAGTAGCCCGCCAGGACACCGAACTGCATGGCCTCTTGGATACCCGCATCGACCGAGGGAATGTACTCCTTGGGGATGCGGCCGCCGGTGACGCCGTTGACGAACTCGTAGCCCGACCCGGCCTCTTGCGGCTCCAGATCGATGATCACCTTGGCGTACTGCCCCGAACCACCGGACTGCTTCTTGTGCACATAGTCGATCTTCTCGACCTTGCGACGCAGAGTCTCGCGGTAGGCGACCTGGGGTTTGCCGATGTTGGCCTCGACCTTGAACTCGCGCTTCATCCGGTCGATCAGCACCTCGAGGTGCAGCTCGCCCATGCCCGCGATGATGGTCTGACCGGTCTCCTCGTCGGTGTGGACGCGGAAGGTCGGGTCCTCCTCGGCCAGCCGCTGGATGGCCATGGAGAGCTTCTCCTGATCGGACTTCGTCCTGGGCTCGATGGCCTGCTCGATGACCGGGGCCGGGAAGTCCATGGACTCCAGGACCACCGGGTCGTTGGTGGCGCTCAGGGTCTCACCGGTGGTGGTGTCCTTGAGGCCCATCACGGCCACGATCTGCCCGGCACCGACGCTGGCGATCTCCTCGCGCTTGTTCGCGTGCATCTGGTAGATCTTGCCGATCCGCTCCTTGCGCTGCTTGGTGCTGTTCAGCACCGAATCGCCGGCCTTGAGGACGCCCGAGTAGATGCGGACGTAGGTCAGCCGGCCCAGGTGCGGGTCGGCCGCGATCTTGAAGGCCAGCGCCGACATCGGATCGTCGTCGGTGGGGTGGCGCTCCATCGTGACGTCCTCGTTGCCGGGCTTGAAGCCCTCGATGGCGGGGACGTCGAGCGGAGCCGGCAGGTAGCTGATGACCGCGTCGAGCAGGGGCTGGATGCCCTTGTTCTTGAACGCGGTGCCACACAGCACGGCCGTGATCTTGCTCGAGAGCACGGCGCGACGGATGGCGTGCTGCAACTGCTCGGGGGTGATCTCGTCCTCGCCCTCGAGGTAGAGCTCCATCAGCTCGTCGTCGTAGTCGGCCACGGTCTCGACGAGTTCGTGTCGGGCCGCCTCGGCGGCCTCGAGCATGTCGGCCGGGATCTCCTCGACCTCGTAGTCGTCGCCGATGGTGGTTTCGCCGCGGTAGGTCAGGGCCCGCTGGCCCACCAGGTCGACGACGCCCACGAAGTCACCCTCGGCCCCGATCGGGAGCTGCAGGACCGCCGCCACCGCGTTCAACCGCTTGCGGATGGTGTCGACGCAGTACTCGAAGCTGGCTCCGGTGCGGTCCAGCTTGTTGACGAAGCAGATCCGGGGAACCTTGTAGCGATCGGCCTGGCGCCACACGGTCTGGCTCTGTGGTTCCACGCCGGCGACACCGTCGAAGACCGCGACGGCACCATCGAGGACGCGGAGCGAACGCTCCACCTCGACGGTGAAATCGACGTGCCCGGGGGTGTCGATAATGTTGATCTGGTGGTTCTTCCAGTATGCGGTGGTGGCGGCGGAGGTGATCGTGATGCCCCGCTCCTGCTCCTGCTCCATCCAGTCCATCGTGGCGGCGCCGTCGTGCACTTCGCCGATCTTGTAGGTGATCCCGGTGTAAAACAGGATCCGCTCGGTGGTGGTGGTTTTGCCCGCGTCGATATGGGCCATGATCCCGATGTTGCGGACCTTGCCCAGGTCAGTCTCGATGTCGACAGCCACGGATGTGTTCACCCTCTAAGTGTTGGGTCGTGCTTGGAAATATGTGGCCTCGTCCTCCGGCGCTGATGGGCGTCGCGGGCTCCGAGGTTTCGTGCGAGGCGCTGGCGCGGCCAGCCCGGATCAGGGGCCGACGGCGCTCGCAGCGTCGTGTCGCCACCCGCGGTGGCGTTCCACCGCCGGCGGGGCGAATCAGGTCACCAGCGGTAGTGCGCGAACGCCCGGTTGGCTTCTGCCATCTTGTGGGTGTCTTCGCGACGCTTCACCGCGGCACCCAGGCCGTTGGAGGCGTCCAAGATCTCGTTCATGAGGCGCTCGGACATCGTCTTCTCGCGACGCTGCCGGGAAAACGACACCAGCCAGCGCATGGACAAGGTGGTCGCCCGCGCGGGCTTCACCTCGATCGGCACCTGGTAGGTGGCGCCACCGACGCGGCGGCTCTTGACCTCCAGAGCAGGCTTGATGTTGTCCAGTGCGCGCTTGAGCGTCTGTACCGGATCAGCACCCGTCTTCTCTTCGGTGCCCGCCATGGCGGTGTAAACGATGTTCTGGGCGACGGTCTTCTTGCCGTCGAGCAAGATCTTGCTGACCAGCTGAGAGACCAGCGGTGAGCCGTAGACCGGATCGATCATGACTGGCCGCTTCGGGGCCGGACCCTTGCGAGGCATTACTTCTCCTTCTTCGAGCCGTACTTGCTGCGGGCCTGCTTGCGATTCTTGACACCCTGGGTATCGAGCGAGCCGCGAATGATTTTGTAGCGAACGCCCGGGAGGTCCTTCACACGACCGCCGCGGACCAACACCATGGAGTGCTCCTGAAGGTTGTGACCCACGCCCGGAATGTAGGCGGTCACCTCGACGCCGCTGGAGAGTCGGACGCGAGCCACCTTGCGAAGAGCCGAGTTCGGCTTCTTTGGGGTGGTGGTGTACACGCGAGTGCAGACACCGCGACGCTGGGGCGAACCCTTGAGCGCGGGTGTGTTGCTCTTCACGACCTTGTCGGAGCGGCCCTTGCGGACCAACTGCTGGATGGTGGGCACCGGGTAGCTTCTCTTTCGTCTGTGGGTGTGGCGCGGATGGGCCAACAACAACCAAAGACACATCCACGAATACGGTCGGGATGAGGACCCTGGCGCCGAAGGCGCGCACAGTCTCGATCGTTTCCCAGCCACGACGGCCGGCATCGGATACGAGCGTGCCCTAGCGTTCAGGCACGAGTACGCACATTACTCTGCGCCAGGTTGGGAGTCAAAACCCTCGTTCCCGCCATCGGCGGGTTGCGGAACCGCGCCGAGGGGAGTCGCCACGTCGACGATGCTGCGCTCCAGCGGAAGCTCGATCCCGGCCTCCTCGACGGCGTGCAGGACCGCCGCCATGACCGAGCTGCGAGTACGCCAGAGGTCGCCCGCTCGGGGCGGGTGCCAGAACCGGATCCGGATGCTGACCCAGGAGGGGGCGAGTTCTTCGATCCAGGCCTCGGGAAGGTGGCCGGGCACGACGTCCGGCACGGCGCCGACAGCGTCGATGACCACCCGGCGGGCCTGCGACAGGTCCGTCCCGTAGGCCACCCCAATGGCGAAGTCCGAGCGGCGAGATCCGTTCGCGGTGACGTTGATCAACGCGTTCGTCAGCACGTCCTTGTTGGGCAGGTACACCCGCATCCCGTCGTGGGTGTCCAACGTGGTGTAGCGCAGGCTGAGCTTGATGACCGTGCCCTCGAAGGAGCCGCTGATGATCTGATCGCCGTCGGCGAAGAGGCGTCGGTAGCGCAGCAGCACCCCTGCCGCGTAGTCGCCCAGCAGCGTCATCGCTGACCGCCAGCTTGCGCCGCGGCGCGGAGATCGGGGTTCAGATCGTCTCCGGCCGCCAGCAGCCGCGGCAGCAGTCCCGCCTCCAGCGTCAGCGCGCGAAAGACGAGGGACACCGTGACGTCGTGCGGGGGGCGATGGGTGATGACGATGGGATCTCCCGCCCTTATCTCTCCCGGAACGGCGACCGCGAGGTAGGCCCCGGGCCTGGCGTCGCCGGTGAAGCGCTTCAGCCAGCCGCGCTCGTTCATCTTGGCCTTGAACGTGTTGCAGGGGATCCGGACATCGCGAACGACGAACTCGGCCGTGGCGCCGATCCGCCAGCGCTCCCCCAGCCTTGCCTCGTTGACGTCCAGGCCAACCGTGGTGAGGTTTTCCCCGAAGCTGCCGCTCGCCAGTTCGTAGCCGAGTTCAGCCTGCCAGCGGTCCAGATCCTCGCGGGCGAAGGCGTACAGCGCCTGATCGTCGCCGCCGTGATACTTTCCGTCACCCACGAAGTCCCCGCTCAACCCCGAACCGTTGCCCTTCGGCCCGGGCGCGAATACCTCCAGCGCGCCCTCGACGGGCCTCTTGTCGATCCCGGTGTGGTGATTGCGCTTGCCCGCGTCGGGTTTCGGCGAGCCGATGTTGAGCGACACCAAGCACGCCTCGCGGAGACTGGGGCCGGTGGTCATGGGAGAAACTCTATGGCACACGGAGAGGCAGGCCGGATCGTCACCGGGCCGGGCCCACGGTCAGCCCGGCCGCGGCTCGGCCGCGTACCTCCCCGGAGTCAGTCCGGTCACCCGACGGAAGTCGCGGGTGAAATGGGCCTGGTCGGCGTAACCGATCTCGGCTGCGATGCCGGCGAGATCGACGGCCACACCGCAGGCGAGCCGCTCGGCCGCCTCGTGGAGGCGCCTGCGCTGGATCAACCATTTCGGCGATAGCCCGATGCGCCGGGCGGTCACTCGCTGCAGGCTGCGCTCGGTGAGATCGAACTCGGCGCACACCTGGCCGACGCGCTGCACCCGCGGATCGCCCTCGACATACTTCACGATCGCGTTGACCAGCAAACCCTCCTGGTCGATCGGCACCAGATGGGCCAATGCGCCCTCGACCAACCCGATCGCGGCCCGCTGACGGGCCCGATCGGCGGGATCGGCACCCACCACCTCCCGCACCCGGTCCACCAGTGCCGCACCCGGCACGCCCACGAGCCGATCGAGCGGAATGAAGGTGTCCGTAAGTTCGGTGACCGGGCGCCCAAGCAGAATCCAGCCGGTCGCGGGCTGCAGCATCGTGCCGAACGCCCACCCCGAGCCGGAAAGCTCACGCACCGACAGCCCGCTGGCGGGCCCGACAAGCCAGTCGTAGGAAGACGCGATGACCAGGTGGCAAACCGGATACGGCAAGACCCGCTGGGCCGAGATCACCCCCTCGGGCAGCGACCACACCGGCACCCAGTAGCCACGCACCAGACCGGACAGCTCCGGGGATGGTGGCAGGCGATAGATCGGCGGGCTGAAACCCGCGGGATCGCGGAGTTGAGCGCGCGCGGCCCTGCCGACGCGACGGTTCGAGGTCATACGTCGGATTCTTTCAACAACAACGGCCAGGCGCGAGAGGAATGGAGCAGTTGAACACCACCGCTGAGCACGATGAGACAACGACTTCCTCGCCCTCGCGACGGCATTCTCGGCTGTCGTTCTCAGGCGCTGGGGGCCAGCGAGACGGCACTGGCCTTCACCGCGAGCCAGACCGGGCTGCCGGGCCACAGATCCAGCTCCACCACCGCCTCGGCGGTCACTTCGGCCACCACCGGCCGCTCGCCCAGCTCCGGCGCCACCACGGCGACGCGAACCCCGCGGCCGTGTGGTTCCAGCCGGGTCACCTCGCCCGCCCAGAGGTTTCGGGGACTGCCGGACGGCGGGGCCAGATACACCGCCACGGAAGACGGAGGGAACAAGACGTTGACCGGCCCGTCGGCCCCGGATTCGGTGGCCACCCGTCCTCCCGAGCGTAGCGAGACGAGGCCGCCGACCGATCGACCGCGCAGGAGATTCTGGCCGACGAAGGCCGCCACGAAGTCCGTTGCCGGGGCCTCGAGCAGCTCGGCGGGGCTGGCCCGCTGCACCACCGCGCCAGCCTCGAGAACCGCCACCTCGTCGACGAGGCTGAGGACATCGGAGATGTCGTGGCTCACCACGATGGCGACGCCGGAGAAGTCCTGCAGGGTCTTGCGCAGAACCGAGCGCACCGCCAACCGGGTGGCGGCGTCGAGCGCGGCCAAGGGCTCGTCGAGGAGAATGAGATCCGGCGCGCCTGCCAGCGCTCGAGCCAACGCCACCCGTTGGGCCTGTCCGCCCGAGAGCTGTCGGGGTTTGCATCCGGCCAGCTCGCTCAACCCCGCGCGGGCGAGGATCGCCTCCGCCGCGGCTCTGGCGTCGACGGTCTTCAGCCCCCCACACCGCGGCCCGAAGGCGACGTTGTCCAGCACGCTCAGGTGGTCGAATAACAGGTAGTCCTGAAAGACCATGGCGACCTTGCGCTGCGCGGCGGCCAGCCGGGTCAGGTCTTTGCCACCCAGCGTGAGCGAGCCTTGGACGGGCCGCAGCCCGGCCAGCCCAGCCAGCAGGGTGGACTT